>NZ_NEGM01000005.1:0-377626 GCF_002135275.1 Acinetobacter sp. ANC 4973 | reverse complement strand
TACGGATGTAGAACATACAATTGAGCTTGCAGGTATCTTTGTACAAATTGGTTTATTGCCGAATACGGATTTCTTAAAAACATCGAATGTTGCGCTTTCAAACCGTGGTGAAATTGTGATTAACGACCGTAATGAAACCAATGTGAAAGGTGTGTTTGCGGCGGGTGACTGTACCACTGTGCCATACAAACAAATCATCATTGCCACAGGTGAAGGTGCCAAAGCATCATTGTCGGCTTTTGATTACATCATCCGTTCAGGGCAGTAAATAATAAAAAAGAGGTTAAAGTGGTCCCCAAACACTTTAACCTCTTCATCATGAGTTATTTGAATATTATTTTTATCAAATCTTTTTGTTTTACTGGAACTTTGGAGGTTCACCCTAAGTTCCTTTTTTATGCCTGCAAGGTGTAAATCTAAAGTGTCCCCAAGCACCTTAGATTTACCATTGCATTAAATTTTTTTTATTTTTCGGGCTTATCTTTTTACTTTTCCCAAGCTTTTTTTATTTAATTAAGCAATTATTGTTCCAACTCAATGGAAAATATTAAGATTTAAATAAGTTCAATCCTTTAAATTTTTCCATCAATTGCACCTGTGTTTCTATGTGCTCAGGATGTGGCGTAATGCAGTCAATTGGACATACTGCAATACAGGTTTGGTGCTCATAAAAACCGACACATTCGGTACAACGATCTATATCAATCTCATATACTTTACTGCCTTCAAAGATGGCCTCGTTAGGACATTCAGGCAGACACATATCGCAATTAATACATTGATGGGTAATCAATAAAGCCATACGTTTATCTCTTAGCCCGCGACATATGCCAGTGCAGAGGCTGTAATGTCTTGCATTGAATGCGGTAGATTACGAATGAGTAGGGCATAGTTCATATCGACATCGGCAGGAACAGGAATATCAACGATATGACCTGAGCCTTTGGCTTCAGAAATGGCATGACCTTTCTTGTCTAAAATTTCAGTTAGTGTAAAAGTGATGTTGCCAGAAGTGGTCATGAGTTCTAATGAATCACCCACGTCAAAACGGTTTTTGACTTCAATTTTAATATAGTTGCCATGACGTTCTAAAACCTCACCCACAAACTGTTGATGGTCAAAACGTGATGAACCCGTTTCGTAGTTTTGATATTCACTATGCACATGACGACGTAGAAAACCTTCGGTATAACCACGGTTGGCTAAACCTTCTAATTGACTCATTAATGCTGGATCAAAAGCTTGATCAGCCAGTGCATCATCAAGCGCCTTACGATAAATTTGTGCAGTACGTGCGCAATAAAAGTAAGACTTGGTACGACCTTCTATTTTTAATGAGTGAATGCCCATTTTCGCTAAACGATCGACATGCTGAACGGCACGTAAGTCTTTAGAGTTCATGAAGTAAGTGCCATGTTCATCTTCTTCAGCAGCGAACATTTCTTCTTCATTACGTTGTAATAAAACCGGCTCGCCAAATTGGTGTTGTTCTATGGCGTGTTGCTCATCGGCATCTTTATTATTGCAGCAAGATGCTGTCTCCAGTGGTTGGACTGGAATGACATCCCCAGATGCATCTTCTGCTGCTTCGTGAATATTATATTTCCAGCGACACGCATTGGTGCAAGCGCCTTGATTTGCATCACGTTTATTCATATAGCCTGAAAGTAAGCAACGACCGGAATAAGCCATACAGAGTGCGCCATGTACGAAAACTTCAATTTCCATATCAGGCACGTTCTGTTTAATCTCTTCAATTTCATCGATAGATAATTCGCGTGACAAAATGACACGGGTTAAGCCCATATTTTTCCAAAATTTTACCGTTGCCCAGTTCACCGCATTGGCTTGAACAGAGAGGTGAATCGAAACTGCTGGAAAATGTTCACGCACCATCATGATTAATCCCGGATCAGACATAATCAAAGCATCAGGTTGCATGGCAACAACAGGTTCAAGGTCTCGAATAAAATTTTTCAGTTTACTGTTGTGTGGCTGAATGTTGACCACCACATAGAATTTTTTGCCTAAAGCATGTGCCTCAGCAATACCGATTTTTAAGTTGTCATGATCAAATGCATTATTACGTACACGTAAGCTATAACGTGGCTGACCTGCATAAACAGCATCGGCTCCATAAGCAAATGCATAACGCATATTCTTAAGTGAACCAGCAGGAGAGAGGAGTTCAGTTACGTGGCAAATAGTCATGAATTAAATAAAGGCATACAAAAAATATGTCTTTATTGTAGGGATATAAAAAAATGATTCAACCTAGTAAAAAGCTCGGATTTCATCAAACTCGCATAGGAATCTGGCTAGGTTGGAGTTGTTGTATATAAAAATATGTATGTTCCGCTATGTTAGGATCTTGCATGTGGATCAGGTTGCTTTTTTCAAACCGCTTACAGATTAAACTCAGTAAGATATTTTGTGACTGATCGTGAAATAGGTTGAACGATATGTGTGTAATTTGTCCCAAATTGTGCAACTCAGCTAGCCAAAAGATTACGATATTTGAGCTTATTATGCTCAACACAAAATTTGCAAGATCGACGCCAAGAGTAGTGGCTTTATGACCGTTTACATATCGAGTTATCTATACGATTTTTTTGTTTACAACCTGTAGCGGCACAAGGTTTTATGACTTGATTGTACGAAATTAAGGCGCTGTGAAATTTTGAACGATTTTGATTAACCAGTTAGAATAACAATGATTTTTAATTTTTATGTGCCTAAAATAGTGGTCGCAATATTTTATTAGAAGCTTTGTTGAGCACCTGTGCCGCAAGGTTTTGGTCTGTGCAATGTAGGAAATCAACCCAGTGGTAAAGTCCATCTTTTGACTTGAAAAACCGTGCAAAGTTTAATATTTTTACTAATAATTTATCCAGTAAAAAACATGCAAGACTGTGAGCAGTTTTAGCTTGAAGTGATAATTATGCTTTGTGATTCGGTGGCACAAAAATCATCCTACTCTATTTGGAAAATGCGATAAAAGTTCATGACGGCTAGGTCGATGCATTGCATTTAGAAGTGTCTAAAGAAGAAAAATTGCAGGCATCTATGTAAAGTATTAAACATCTCCAACGTCATTTCAATGCTCTTTTTGAGTTGAATTAAGCAGATTTAAGTCGTCAAAAATTAATCAAAAAAGTTTGAAATGTTACAAAAATTGTATAATCACAACACATTATTTTTAATATGAGCACTGCAAAATTTTCATTTTTAGACCGAAATTCGTCTTTTAGACTGGTTTTTCTGATGCTGTTTACGACAATTATTGATCTTTTGCTTGAAATAGCAGTCTTCATTGCCTTAGTCCACATGTTTCGTGGTTCAAACGAAGGTTTTGTTTAACTACAGCGCTTATTCAGTCGCTTTTAACTGCTTTAAAATTTGACAATGATCAATGGTGGTATCACTCGAACAGCTCTTGCGTAAGCCTTGGAGCTGCGTGTGAAAAGTGTGTAATTCAGCAATCTTTTCTTCAACTTGCTGAATGTGCTGTTCAATCATTTGATCAACCACTTGGCAACCTGCTTGAGGCTGTTTGACTAATTCAGCGAGCTGACGAATTTCCTGTAATGACATATCTAAAGCACGGCAGCGTTTAATAAAAATTAAGCGTTTTAAGGCCTCCTCATCATAATAACGATAGTTATTTTCACCACGAAAACAGGGTTGAATCAGCTGTTTTTTCTCGTAAAAACGAATCGTGTCTGTGGACAATTGTGTTTTTTGGGATAGATCACGAATTAAATAATTTTTCATAGTATTCATTTTTGTGCTTGACCTTGGAGTTACTCCATAGTTTTGAATTAGCATAATACAAATAAATGTAAATTGAAATGGAGTGATCACATGGCATGTTCTTGCAGTCCTACCCCAGCACCACAAAAACCGAACAGTAAATTTAGAACAGCGTTGTGGATTGCACTGTTTATTAATGCTGCCATGTTTGTGATTGAATTGATTGGCGGAGCCTATGCACATTCATCCGCACTTTGGGCAGATTCGCTCGATTTCTTTGGTGATGCCATGAATTATGCTATTTCGTTGGCTGTGCTGGGGGCAAGTTTGTATTGGCGTGCGACCGTTGCATTGCTCAAAGGTGCAACAATGGCACTGTTTGGTCTGGTTGTCATTGGAAAAACGACTTATGCCTATGTACAAGGAATTCCACCTGAAGCAATTACGATGGGCGCAATTGGGGTTTTGGCTTTAATTGCGAATGTTATTTCAGCCTTATTTTTATATGCCTTTCGAGATGGGGACTCGAATATGCAGTCGGTATGGCTCTGTAGCCGTAATGACGCGATTGGAAATGTAGCTGTAATTTTCGCTGCGGTGGGTGTGTTTGGAACAGGAAGCTTAATTCCAGATTTAATGGTGGCTTTGGTGATGTCGATTCTAGGATTGACTGGTGGTTATCAGGTAATTCAAAAAGCCATGAAAGAGCGACAGGCAAGTAAGCGTATCAATCTAGTGGAGGAATGCCAATAAATAATGAGAGCGGCATACTCTCATTGTTGAATGCTATTGAATAACGCGAGGAGGAAGATAAATCGTAAATTCATTGATTGGTTCAATCAGTACACTATAGGGATTTAACTGATTCTCGAAAGATACTAGATTCATACGGTCTAAAAGATCAAATTTTGCATGAAGTAGCTTTGCTGGCTTCGCTTGTAGACGCGCATGCCAAACACGATAAGTACCTAATTTACCGTCTCTGCGATGGTAAAAGCCCGCAAGTGGGTGGGTTAAATAGACTAAGTAAGTTTCTAAATTGGGGAAGCCTTCATAGTGCCATGGGTTTTCATGTGATTGGGTGAGTTGTAGTTCAGCACTGGCCCATTCAGACTGAGTCTGCATTTTATACTGACTGTATAAGCCATCGGAATCTTGATGGCAGTCAAAATCGAATACCGCAGTATGCCAAGGTAACTGCCACAAATAACGCGGCACGATCAGTGTCCAAGAGTCTAATGTTGTGCCAATAAACCAGACGCAGCGTTCTTGTGTTTCCTGATCAATGACATAAACACGGTAATTGGTCTGTCCCATAGTGAAGTTAGGAAAAGGGCACACCGCAGAAGTAAAATCGACATCTATAAATGGAACGACAGACATTAAAGCCTGCTCTTTCCCTTGATATTGAATGGTGTCCAGCTTAAAGCGTTCTGGAATAATATCTTTAAAACGAATTGGGTCTAGTGCATAAGTAATCAACGCAAAATGTTTTAATTTGCATTGCACATCAAGACCAGTAGGTTGAGGGCGCGGATGCAGAAAATCTGGAAAATTTAAGTTTGGAAAAGTCATTGAATTAATCTGGGACATTTATAATTGTTGAGTAAATATAAAACAAAGTTTACTGCTGAGTAAATAAAGGCTGAAGCATTATTCACCTATCATTTAATAGCTTTCGTTTTTCTAATTCAGACAAGCAAGCAAAAGGCTACTGCGACTATGAGTAGGCGATACAAAATTATTTTAAAACCGAATAGTTCCTAGAAAAGAGTTATTCAAACAACGAACAGACTTTTGAATCAAATATACAGTGTTTTATTAATCATAAAAAATATCTAAAAATAATGGCTTATGTCGTTATTTTATCCATTTTACTCCAGAAGTTTTGCCAAAGCTGTAGGTATTGTTCAAGTAACTGTTCATAGTCATGTTGTTGAGAGCTGCGGTAACTTTGAGTCAGAAGGGCCCAAATATCATCTTCATGATTATCATCATTGGCTAATTTTTCTGAGTGATCTACTACACCATGACAGGCATAATATCCATAGGTAAATTGCACATCATATTTTTCTAAATTAATTCTGAGTGCTTCACTGTATTTAATGACCTGTAATTCTGCACAGGCTAAAATTAACAATAAATTATTATAAGAAGGTAGGTGTGGCTGATTGAATTGGTTGAGATCATAGGCTTCCGTAACGACCTGTTTCGGATCTAAAGGGTTAACCTGTAATAATTTCAGTAAATCCATAAAGTAAACGAGATGAGATCTTGCTGGCGAACTTAAACTTAGCTCATAGGTATTAAAACCCAACTCATCAATTAAGTTGAGTGATAATAAATAGCGTGCATAGGCCTTAGCATGAATACGGTCTACTTCATGAATATTTTCATGATTTTCCAATTGTAAAGCTTGATAAATAACCATGCTGAGTGTATCAGTAAAGTTTTTTACAATAGCCGTAAAATAATTGATATGAATGAACTTTAACTGGTCTAAAGACAAAGTTTGGCTGTTAAGACGCGTTAAAATTGGAAGCTGAAACAACGGATGTTGTAGGCACTTTTGTTTAAGTTGCTGAACCTCATGAACATGCTTGTTCCATAAGGTTGCCGGAATAGACTTTTTAATAAAACTCAAAGCTTCAAGCCGTGCATTTTCAGATTGAGTGAAAGAAAGTGTACTCATAAGGGGAGGTCAGTCTTTGAATCTTTCAATCATAGTAAAAAAAATATAAATACGCTACACCATTTTTTATAAAAGACTTTCATTTCAAACATTTGCTCTTGTAGAATAAATAGAGTAATAAATGATAAACATGAATTTTTTTAATATGATGCAAAAAATGTTATGCTAGTGCATATTTACGCTAGATGATTAAAAAGATGCATCTTTTTCTATTTTATTTTGCTTCGTTATACAATGAAAATAAGGTTGGTAGGTAAGTAACATGTCTAAAAAAGACGACATAATTAATACTGCACTGCATCTTTTTAATTCTTACAGTTATAATTCAATTGGGATCGATCGGATTATTAGTGAATCTGGCGTTGCGAAAATGACATTTTATAAATATTTTCCATCTAAGGCGAAACTGATTGAGGAATGCCTGCATCGTAGAAATATGAATCTACAAGAGTCTTTAGATGCCGCGATTGCTAAATGTGACTACAATGACTATCTAGCACATGTAAAAACCATCTTTTTTTGGTATCAGGCATGGTTTCATATGGAAGATTTCAATGGGTGTATGTTTCAGAAGGCCGTTGAAGAAGTCTCTAAAATATATCCATCAACCATGCAACCCGCTATAGAATATAAAGAGTGGTTGCTCGAAAGAATCCGTTTTGCTTTAGAGCAGTTGGCAATAAAACAGCCACTTCAGTTGGCTGTACTTTTGACTAGTATTCTCGATGGGATGACGATACAAGCACAAATTGATAAAAATTCGGTCAATATTGAGGAATACTGGAAACGTGTTTATCAGTTAATTCAATTGGAACTCATGGCCGTTTAAATTTTACTGTGCTTATCGTTTGCTGCTTATAAATTTTAAAAAATAAAAAAGCGTGAATATTATAGTTATATATCACGCCTCGCTGAAAGTTCTTGGTTTAGTATTAATATTGAAGTCTCTTTCATAATGAAATTGGCTAAAATATTAATACTATGAGGAGTTTGAAAACTCCCTTCTTATGTTGTTTTTATACTTGTAAAGTGCCCTCTGGATGTATTATAAACTTCAGCTAAATAAAACAAATCAGCAGTATACAGACCTGTCTGTTTATGTTTGAGATTATAGGTACTTTTATTGCTTAAGACAACAATTTTTAGTCAGTTTTTTGACAAATTCTGACCAAAAATGTTGGTGTGGTTAAAATTCACTCACATTTATTCAGATTTAATAAAAAATAAATATTTGAAAATAAAAAAAACCGAGGGAATTCCTCGGTTTTTCAATATGACGCGGTATTATTTTTCAACAAATGCACGTTCAACCACATAATCGCCAAGCACACCCATACGAGGTGATTCTTTTAGCCCATGCTGATCTAAAAGTGCAACAACGTCTTTTAGGAATGCAGGGCTACCGCAAAGCATTGCGCGGTCAGTTTCTGGGTTGAAACGTGATAGACCAATTTTTTCGAAGATTTCACCACTTTCAATTGCCGTGGTTACACGACCTTGGTTTGGATATTCTTCGCGTGTTACAGTTGGGTAATAAACCAGCTTGTCTTTAATGCCTAATTCTTCGAAAAATTCATGGTTTGGAAGTTCATTGTTAATTAAGTCTTGGTAGGCCAATTCAGAGATGAAACGTGTACCATGAACAACAATCACCTTTTCAAAGCGTTCATAGGTTTCAGGATCACGAATGGTTGCCAAGAATGGTGCAAGACCAGTACCTGAAGAAAGTAAGTACAAGTTTTTACCTGGGTTTAAGTCATCAAGCACTAAAGTACCTGTAGGCTTTTTAGAGACTAAGATTTCGTCGCCCACTTTTACTTTTTGTAAAATAGAGGTTAAAGGACCATCTGGCACTTTAATTGAGAAAAACTCTAATTCTTCTTCGTAGTTAGCACTGGCAATAGAATAAGCACGCATTAAAGGCTTACCGTTTACTTCAAGACCAATCATCACAAATTGACCATTTTTAAAACGTAGCGCAGTGTCACGCGTGGTTTTAAAACTGAATAATGTGTCATTCCAGTGGTGGACGTGAGTAATCTTCTCGACGTTGAAAGCAGCCATTAAAGGTCTCAATAAATTATCAAATTAGAACAGCTTACTATTCTAATCTAAAAACATTCTCGATAAACTGAATATATTTAATTGAGCTTATCAGAAAAATTGATTATGACTGAACTTAAAGTGCCTATTATTGGGTATATGAATTCACCTTATCGTGAAAAATTTGGTATTCCGAGACAACCTAATTTGGTTCAAGTCGAATCTTATATTGAAATGGTTGAACCTTATAATGATTTATTGGCGTTCGAAGGCATTGATGAATTTAGTCATTTGTGGTTAATTTGGCAGTTTCATGACAATAAAAATCAACAAGATAGTCATAATTTTCGCCCTCAAGTCCGACCACCCCGTTTAGGGGGGAATAAGAAAATGGGGGTGTTTGCGACACGGAGTATGTATCGTCCTGCACCTATGGGCTTGTCTGTGGTGCAGTTGAAAGAAGTGAAAAAAGTCGGTAAGTCTGTTCGTGTGTATGTGACAGGGAGTGATTTGCTCAATGGCACACCAATTTTAGATATTAAGCCATATATTCAATATTCAGATGCCGTTGTTGCTGCAAAAAGTGGTTATGCGCAGCATGAGCCTGAACGAATGCGGGTTATTTGGAGCGAAAGTGCGGAGCAACAAAAGCAAGAGTTGATTCAGGTTCAAAACTTAGATGATCGAATTATGAGTGAGTTGGAGCAAGTTTTATCCTTAGATCCAAGACCTGCTTATCAAAATGATGCAGCGCGGATTTATAAAATGAATTTTGCTCATTTAGATGTGAGTTTTTCTGTCGGATTAGGCAATATTACGGTTGTTGATATTGTTCAACTCTAGCGTAGGCTGACCCAGAAAAGCACACTGATTAAAACGAGCATATGTAGTATTTGAGCAGGAACGAATACGCGCGCGAATTTCCAGCCACCCGTTAAAGTCGCATTAATAGATTTCGAAATTGCATGAGCGCCTAAGCCTAAAATCATGGCATAGAGTAATGTTGAGTTGGTTGGATCACCTTGAATGACCACGGCCGCTGCGGCTGCGTGAATTTCAAATAGTGAAGCTAACAGCGTTCCTGCAATTAATCCAGCATCCCCAAGTAAAAGATTGAGTCCATAAATTCCTGCTTGAATAATGGTTAATGTACCTGCAATGATGGCAGCTTCTTTTAAGCTAAACATTCGGCTATCGATTAATTCTATATTTTCAGGTGCTTTTGCGTTACGTAAAAGCCATAAAGCACAGAGAGCGAGAATAATAATGGCAAGTAATGATGGAAAAATCAGAATTTTTAGCCAACTTACAGACACTCCAGCAATAATAATTAACAACAGCAATAAGGTAGAAATACAGGACATCAGTGCTGCACCTGCATTAGCATTTGCTTCTGCACGACCTGAGCGAACTTCCATACCTAAGCTGGCGATGGTGGCTGTACTCGATACAAAACCAGATGCTATAGATGAAAGCATGAGGGCATTTTTTGAAGACAGTAAGCGTTTTGCAATATGCGCTAAAGTTTGAACTACCAGTATAAGCGCTAGCAGTTTTAAAATAATATAAGGGTTGAGGACTGAACCCCATAAAGGTGTGTTTGGGGTCAGCGGTAAACCAATTAAAATCAGCGCGAGTAAAAATAAACCATCTTTAAACTCAGCTTCGGTAATCCATTTGCTTGCAATACCATGTATTGAATGTTTCATCATTAAAATAATGGTCAGTACAACGGATAAACTTGCAGCCAGTGTAATGTTCCAAAGGCAAAGTGCGCCGATAAAATAGGTCATGACAAAGGCCAGTTCAGTGGTTACACCAGGATCTTTAAGCTGGTTTTTAAGCGAAAAAATACCAATTCCACCAATAATGATTGCACCGACCAGACCAAAAATAGCGCCAAAAGTAAAACATAGCGCACCAAGTAAGGCACAGATTACAAATGAACGAACGCCAGCAAAGCTATGTTGATTTTCACGTTGTTTGCTTCTTTCACGCTCTAAACCGATTAATAAACCACAACCCAAAGCCGCAGCCATAATCATCAGTAATTCTTGAAATGATGTGCTTTGAAGCGATAGATTAAGCAGATTATTCACAGTATTAATCCAAAAACTTAAGGTTGGGGGTGTGGTGGTTAATTGAACAGTGTATGAAGCATTATTGGCTATAAATCAGCGAAAGTAAAAGTATAATCGTCGTTAAGTTAAGAGTAGTAATGGCCTTTATTTGAAAGTGAGGTAAGGGATCAATAAAGTTAATTTAACGCTCAAGTGCTTATTTTTATAAAAGTGATTTAAGCGAGATGAAATTTAGTTTGCTATAGTATTGCGATGTTTTGGGGCTTAGAACAATGAATTTTAATTTTGAAATGGACACATCTTGGTGTCTAGAACAATTACAAAAAGATGAACGTATTACCGAGCGCAATAAGCTACTGATACAAACGACACATCGGCAACGTGAGCAACTCAAGTGGCATCCATTGCAGTGGATTGCAAATTTTGATCTGGTGGATCAATCGCACCCTCAATCCACCCTGACTTTAAACCGTTTATGTCAGTGGATTGCAGAAAAAGCCAATATTCCTTTTTATATTATTGATCCTTTGAAAGCAGATGTGCAGGCATTGACCAGTGTGATGTCGCAAGAATTTGCAGTGCGTAATAAAATTTTAGCGGTTGAAATTCAAGCAGATAAAGTATTTATTGCAACGGATCAACCTTATAAAACAGAATGGGTTGCGAATTTAGAACACAGCCTTTTACCGAAAAAAATTCAGCGTGTATTGTTAAGCCCAGACCAGCTACAGCGCTATTTGGTGGAATATTACCAAGTTAGCCGCGCTGTAAATTCATCACAAAAAGCCAATGCTTATGATCGTGATCACAAAGGGGTAGAGGCGCTCTTACAATTGGGAGATACCCAAAATCCAGATGCCAATGATCAGCATATTGTCAAGCTTGTGGATTGGGTTTTACAGTTTGCCTTTGAACAAGGTGCGAGTGATATTCATCTCGAACCGCGTAAAGATGCAGGAAAGGTACGTTTTCGAATAGATGGTGTATTGCATACCATTTATAAAATGCCAGCCAATACACTGACCGCGGTGATTTCACGGATTAAAATTTTAGGTCGGATGAATGTGGCTGAAAAGCGTAAACCTCAAGATGGCCGCTTAAAAACCCGTACCCCGAAAGGACAAGAAACAGAGCTACGTTTATCGACTTTACCGACTGCGTTTGGCGAAAAAATGGTGATGCGTATTTTTGACCCCGAAGTTTTGGTCAGAAGTTTTCAACAGTTGGGCTTTGAAGGCGATTTACTCAGTGATTGGCAAGCCTTAACGTCGCATAGTCACGGCATTATTTTGGTGACGGGGCCGACCGGTTCGGGAAAAACTACGACTCTGTATTCTTCACTGAAACAGCTGGCAACAGAACAGGTGAATGTCTGTACGATTGAAGACCCGATTGAAATGCTTGAACCGAGTTTTAATCAAATGCAGGTAAATCAAGGGATTGATTTGGGCTTTGCCGATGGCGTACGCGCTTTAATGCGTCAAGACCCCGATATTATTATGGTGGGTGAGATTCGAGATCAAGATACCGCAAATATGGCGATCCAAGCTGCGTTGACAGGTCATTTGGTGTTATCTACTTTACATACCAACGACGCACCTTCAAGTCTGACGCGATTGCATGATTTAGGCATCCAGCCATTTTTAACTGCGGCGACCATTTTAGGGGTTCTGGCACAACGTCTGGTACGGAAACTGTGCCCACATTGTAAACAAGAAACCTTTATTAATGAGCAAGAGTGGAAGCATTTGACTTTTGATTATGAAATCGAGATGCCAAATTTTGTATTCCATGCTGTTGGTTGTGAAGCATGTCGTCACACGGGATATAAAGGTCGTATTGGTATTTATGAATTTATGCCTTTAAGTTTGGAGAGCAAACAGCTGATTGGGGCAAATGCTAACTTAAACCAATTACGTCATCAGGCCAAGAAAGAAGGGATTGAACCTCTTCGAATTGCAGGTGCACGTAAAGTTTTAGCAGGGATGACCACTTTAGAAGAAGTTTTGCGCGTGGTGCCTTTAAATTAAAGTATTGTTCAAGATTAATAAATCTTAAGATTCACCTCATCTTGATTTGTTTTAATGACTTTATCGAAAAGGTGAACAAAAAGATGAGGGTTTTAATTATGAATATGATCTCAAAAGCAGCTTTAATTGCAGGTTTGGTGGGTGCAACGACATTTGCTATGGCAAATACCGCAGTCAATCAAACTGCAATTGCACCGCAAGTGACCACAACGGTTAAACATGCGTTGACTTTAAAAGACGACACGAAAGTACAGCTCAAAGGTTATATCGTTAAAGCTGTAGGAGATGAGAAATATCAATTCCGTGATAATACGGGCACGATTACCGTCGATATTGATGATGAGTTATGGCAAGGTAAACCAATCTCTGCAAAAACACCTGTCACCTTGATTGGTGAAGTTGATATTGATTACAAACCTGCAAAACGTGTTGAAATTGATGTGGAAGCCGTTAAATTTTAAGTTGTTCACGCAGCTGAAATAATAGATATCAGTGACTTGAGTAGATATCTATCTCAAAACCACATGCGTTATTCATGTGGTTTTTTTCAATTTAATGCCTTTTAAAGCATGTTATCTTAAAAGTAAATCATGTCTAAATATGAGAACAACACATGCGAATCTTACTGGCAGAAGATGATGCCTCCCAAGCAGAAAGCATAAAAACATGGCTAGAAATGGATGGTTATAATATTGATTGGGTTGAGCGTGGTGATCATGCCATTTTAGCCCTTGAACAGCATCAGTATGATTGTGTGTTACTGGATCGTGGACTTCCTAAAATCAATGGCGATGACATTCTTAAAACTATACGCGCACAGCAACAACCCACGCCCGTAATTTTTATTACAGCGCAGGACAGTATTCATGATCGTGTTGAAGGTTTAGATTTGGGGGCCAATGATTATTTGGTCAAACCTTTTAGTTTGGAAGAACTTTCAGCCCGTGTACGTTCGCAATTGCGACAACATCAAGCTCAAGTGGGGCAATATCTTCATTTTGCCAATTTACAATTAAACCCACAAGCAAAAAACCTAAAGCAAGATGGTCAACCCATCAACCTCACTGCAAAAGAGTTTCAAATTTTGCATAAGTTGATGCAAAAACCAGATCATGTGGTCACACGTGAACAATTAGAAGAATCTTTATATGCATGGGGCGATGAAATAGAGAGCAATGCGATTGAAGTCTTTATTTATCAATTGCGTAAAAAAATAGGCAGCCAATATATTAAAACCATTCGTGGTTTAGGCTATCGCATGAGTCACGATTAATATGCGCAAAACAGTCTCTTTACAAACCAAACTGATTAAAACCTCATTATTCAGTTCAATTCTGACAGGACTGTTGGCATTGTTGCTGTTTGTGCTGATTTCACTGTATCAGACCATGCAAGTGCAAGATCAAATCATGGATGAAATTGCCGATATGCTCTTGATTTCGGATATAACCACACATTCAGGACAACAGGTGGATGAGCTGAGCGATGAGTTCGATATTCAATACCAATTAAAAGATCAACAACAGATTCTCACCGAATCAAAAGAATTCCCGTTAGAACAGCAAACTTCAAAACTGCAAATGCAGGCATCAAATGGTTATCGCTATATTTGGCAAGATCAGCAATTATGGCGCATGTATAGCGCTGAAGATGCTGAATTGAAGATGTCTGTGACTATGCTACAACCTGTAGGGGAACGCTTCAAAGAGCTGGCTCAAAATGTTATGGGTTACAGCCTGATTTTAATTTTGCTTTGGTTCATACAGTGGTTGATTTTACATTTTGCGGTGAAACGTCAATTTAAAGTCATTCAGCAATTGTCTAAAAACATTGCTGAAAAAAATGCCGATGATTTAGCACCCATTCAGCAGCAAGTGCCTGAGTTAAAAGAATTACAGCCGATGGTCTTGCAGTTGAATCAATTATTGCAGCGACTTAAACAATCGTTGCTCGCAGAACAGCGCTTTACTGCGGATGCTTCGCATGAACTGCGTTCGCCTTTATCCGCTATTCAGATGCGTTTACAGGTGCTTAAACGTAAATATCCAGACTTAAATCAGGACTTGGCGAGTATTCAAAATGATGTCAGTCGCGGTACGCAAGTTTTAGAAAATTTACTTTTACTGGCGCGTCTTGATCCAACCAATACCAACCAATTACCCAAAGTAGACGTTAATTTGCAGGCTATTGTTTCCGATGTTATTCAAGCTTTGCAACCCTTTGCACTAGAGAAAAATATTCAGATTACAACACAGATCGCGGATGATCTTTCTATCCTTGCCAATGAAAAATTAATTTTTACCTGTATGCGAAACCTTGTTGATAATGCAATTCGCTATGCTGGACAAGGCGGACATGTATTTATTGATGTACAACAAAGGCAGCAAAATGTGGTCATAACCATTGCCGATGATGGGCAAGCACTCACTGAAGAGGTTTTACAGCGTTTAGGTGAGCGTTTTTATCGTGTCTTAGGAACAAAAACACAAGGCTCTGGACTCGGACTTTCGATTTGTCAAAAAATAATGCAATTACATGCAGGTGAAATTCATTTTTCTAAATCTGTCTATGGTGGATTACAGGTCACGCTGCAATTGCCGTTGCCTAATAAATAACTAAAAAGCAGTATGTTTGTGCACATACTGCTTGTTTCCACGTTTATTGTTTTAAATTATGATTATTTTTATTTGGTTAAAATGAGTCGATTATTGCGCGTGAGGCGCAAGCGATATTCTTCTCCAGCATGCATAATTCGGATTTCTCTGCCTAAGGAAAATAAGTTGTTCGAGTACAACATAGGTAGTGAGTGAGCTGCGTCATTATTACGTGTAAATAGGCTAAATGGTGCGTTCATTCCTTCGACTCCGTGGTATATGGGGGAACGATTTAAATGATAATCATTATCGAATAGACCTGTCAATCAATTATTTAACAATTTATAAAAAACTTAAATTTGCTTACACTGCGTTATATTTTCACGCAAAGGAGTACGCAATGTCCAAACCCACGATTCATGTTGCAATTGCTATTTTATTGCATCAGGGCAAAGTATTGGTTGGGTGGCGTGAAGCAAAGCAGCATCAGGGCAATAAGCATGAATTTCCAGGGGGAAAAGTAGAAGAGGGGGAAACACCTTTAGCTGCCTGCCGCCGTGAAATTTATGAAGAAGTCGGTGTTGGTTTGCAAGATTGGCATACTTTTGATGTGATTCGTCATGAATATGATGATGTGATCGTCAACTTACATTTATTTCATGCCATTGTACCCACCGCATTATTGAATGAAATTCAACAGCCTTGGGCGTGGTATAGCCGTGATGAATTATTGAGTTTGAATTTTCCGAAAGCCAATCAAGCCATGATCCAGCGGCTTTATTGGGCACATCAAATTAAAATTTCAGATCAATTAGATGGCTTGACACAATTACATCAAGATCAACTTATGTATTGGCGTGTTGAGGGGACTCAGGCGCAGATCGTTGAACTTGCAGCGTTGCGTGTTGAACAGCTGTCTCAGCTCATTCTTAATGTTGATATTTACACGAAATTGAATACCATCCAACAACAAGCGATTTCTACAATTCATTTAAAACAATCGCAACTGATGTCTCTAAAGCAAGGTGATTTAGTTGTCGGAAAACGTCATATTGCGGCTTGTCATGATTTGGCAGCAATGCAACAGGCACAGCGCATTGGTTGTGATGCAATTGTATTGAGTCCAGTACTTGCGACAGCAACACATCCAGAAACGCCTGCACTTGGGTGGCAGCAGTTTAAGGCTTTAGCATCGCAAGTTGATATTCCTGTTTTTGCACTCGGTGGTATGCAAGCGAGTGATCTTGGTTTAGCGCAAGAACGGGGTGCATATGGTATTGCAGGCATTCGATTCTTATAAAAATGGTTGAATAGGATGTATTGAGCAATAATATTTAGATTTCAATACATCCTAGATTTTATAAGCTTTTCAGTGCCTTTTGCGCTTGTTGAATCATTTTTTGATCTTTTTGCTGTTGTGCAGCTTTTAAAATCACCTGCCAAAGTTGTTTCTTCATGGCATTGCTTTGTGCGTAACTTAGCCCTCGTTGTGCGAGAGCCTCAGCATTTGCTGGCTTATTTTTTTTCTGCGCAACCAAGGCCAAATACAAAAAAGTCTCGGCAGATTGTGGTGCTAAACGCTGTGCTTGAAGTGCAGCAGCTTCTGCTTCATTCCATTTTCCTTGTGTATAGGCTTGCTGAGTTTTTTGCATAAGTTTTTTGAATGCGGGTAGTTGACGACCATCTTCAAATTGCTGTTTGCTTCTTTGTTCTGGAATCACCACTTGCATTTTTTTACGTTGAATTTCTTCACGATCATAAGGCGTAATGACAACACCATCCGATTTTTTAATGGTCTTTTTTTCAGTAGCCGGTTTTTTTTCTACTTCTGGTTGATGAGGTGTAGGTAGGCTTTGACAGCCGACCAACCCCATTAAACCTAAACCGATTGCTATCTGTTTATATCTGCTGAATCGTACATTCATGCTTAATTTTCACCACTAATTATCATAGCCACCACTTGAAATGACTTTCTCATTACTTGGCAGATCGCGCTGCATTTCAGTTTCGCTTTCACGAATATAGTTTTCAATACTATCGTTTTGATCTACGGGTGCTTGATTGTTTTCAGTATCAGGATTGTAAACAGGCTCTACTTGATAATGCGGTAAACCACAACCTGTTGCCTCACGCGGTACATTATTACGTAGCAGTGGAATATACATGGCACCTTCACAGCCTTGCGCAGATAGGTGTCCGGTCGCACGATCAATCCATTGCCATTGCACATTTTCTGTTTGGCGTAAATTCACTGGTTTTTGGCGCAATTGCTTCATAACATTGGTCCAAACTGGAAGTGCACCAGAAGAACCCGTTAATCCTGTCACTTTGTTGTCGTCTAAACCCAGCCAAACCACACTTAAATAGTTGCCAGAATAACCTGCGAACCATGAGTCGCGTGTATCATTCGTGGTTCCTGATTTTCCTGCCAGTTTCAAGTCTGTAGGAAGAGCACTATATGCCGAACGTCCAGTACCTGCGCTCATGACTTGTTGTAAGCCGTAATTTAAAATATATGCAGCAGAAGGGTCGATGGTATTTTGAACCGTAAGACCGTAACGTTCTAATAAACGGCCATTCGAATCGACCACTGAGCGAATGGATTTAATTGGATATTTGAAACCACCCGTTGCAAAGTTGCTATAAACACTCATCACTTCCATAGGTGACATATCAACAGCACCCAGAAAAATAGACGGATAATTTGGAATTTCTGACGTCACACCAAATTTTTTCAGATGATTGCTAAATGTTGAAAGTCCAAATTCTTGTCCTAAACGCACCGCTGCAAGGTTGTATGAGTTTGCCAAAGCTTCAGCCATAGGAACCACACCATGTCCACCACCGCTATAATTTTTAGGTGTCCATGTTTTTCCTTCACTGACGATGTTGATGGAACTATCTTCAATTGGACTTGCCCAATTGTAACGTCCCGATTCAATAGCACTTAAATAAATAACGGGTTTAAGTAAAGAGCCGACTTGGCGCTTGGCATCTAAGGCACGGTTAAAACCAGTAAAGTCTTGGGTTGAACCCACAGCTGCAACCAATTCACCATTTTCAGGATGAGAGATTAAAACAGCACCTTGCAAGTCTTTTAGGCGTTTAGGATTTGCATTGGCTAAGCGTGAAACAGATGCTTTAAAGGCTTCTTGCACTTGAGTTTGCGCAATAGGATCAAGTGTAGTGAAGATTTTCAAACCCTGATTGGTTAAATCACCTTCTTGATATTCAGTACGTAGTTGACGACGTACAATATCGAGGAAATCTGGGAAACGTGCAGGGCCTAATGTTGGTTTTGCAATCACGTTTAATGGTCGTGCAGTTTCTTGCTCAAACTGTTTTTGAGTCAGATAACCCATGACCAACATATTGTTGAGCACAATATCACGACGTTTTTTGGCACCTTCAGGGTTTTTCCATGGGTTAAATAACGTCGGGCCTTGAACTAAACCAACTAAATAGGCTTGTTGGGCAATGTTTAATTCGCTTAAAGGTAAACCAAAGTAAAATTGTGAAGCAAGACCGTAACCATTAATTGAATAATTACCATTTTGCCCCAGATTTACTTCATTTAAATAGGCCTCTAAAATTTCGTCTTTATCGTAATGTAGTTCAATTAACAACGCCATTAAGGCTTCATTGACTTTACGTTTTAAGGTTTTTTCGGGACTTAAATAAAAGTTTTTAACCAACTGTTGAGTCAGCGTCGAACCACCTTGACGTTTACCTCCAGTCACATTACTGACTAAAGCACGTGCCGTACCACGAACTGAAATACCGTGATGATGATAGAAATTACGATCTTCAGTGGCAATCAGGGCTTCAATTAATGGTTTAGGTACATTTTTAAGTTTAATCAGGACACGGTCTTCATTATGTTGAGGATAAATTCCCCCAATCAATAAAGGCTCTAAACGCGCAATTCCAGTAGAAGAAGGTTTGGTTGCACTGACCTCACCAATTTGATTGTCGGCAAAAGTGACTTTTAGAACCTGTTCTGGTTCAACACTGTCACCAAAGTCAAAACCTCGGGTATGCACATAGAGTTCATCACCTGAAGTCACATAACTACCCGATTTGGTATAACTCTCTGAATTTTTATAACCCAATAATTTTAATTCTTGGGTGAAATCTGTTTGATTGACGGGCGCATTGGTATAAACCTCTAAAGGACGCGCAAAAACTTTTGCAGGAATATCCCAGCGTTGTCCTTCAAATTTATCTCGTACAATATTGTCCATTCGTATTAAGTAGATGCTAAAAACTAAGAAAACACCAATGACTAATATTGAGAAAATAAGGGCCAGTAAACCGATACCGCGTTCAGACTTCATCAATGAGTATAAGATCCAAATAAATTATGCTAATGATGCGAAGCTTTTCATTTTTTTGCAATAATTAATCTGTGAACGACGACAAAATATAACGCTAAAAAAGTCAGTCTAGAGGTAATGAGTTGTTGATTTTATAAAAGATGTTATTTTACAGTTGAGTCTGTTTTTAGATGTATTGGATGGGTTTTAATCAGTATTACCCAAAGTGAGGTATTACGGATTATGGCATGGTTAAAGTGTGGATTAAAAAATGTGATCTTTATCATGAAAACCGAATACCGTTATAGTTTATATAAGGTGAGCTTTAAGTGTAGGTGTGGCTTGAGAAAATGGTTTATTTTAGATTGGTAAATCGATATAGCTTGTATGATCAAGTTTTAAAGTTTTTTAAAATGAATAGGGTTAATGCTATGATATGCATGAATCGTAGCGGAGCGATGACTTAGGTGCAAATTTCACATAAAAATTTTCGTAACATTGGATTGATCGGACGTCCAGATAAATCCTCCGTGGTTGAAACTTTAAGTCTCATTCATAACCATCTTTTACGTTTAGGGCTTCATCCTGTTTTTGATTCAGAAACAGCAGCATTGGTTCCTGATAGTCGTAATACGCAAACAGTAAGCCGTAGTTTGCTGGGTGAAGTGGTTGATTTGGTGATTGTAGTCGGTGGTGATGGTTCTTTGTTACATGCTGCACGTGCTTTGGTAAAACACAATACGCCAGTCATTGGCATCAACCGTGGTCGTTTGGGCTTTTTAACCGATGTTAAGCCGACCGAGGTGATTTTTAAACTGGATCAAGTGCTTAAAGGTGAATTTCAGTTAGACCGCCGTTTCTTATTGGAAATGGAAATTCGTTCTAAAGGTGAAACTATTTATGATGCGATTGCTTTGAATGATGTGGTCTTGCATTCAGGCCGCTCGGTTCATATGATTGACTTTGAATTGAATATTGATGGTCAGTATGTTTATCGTCAGCATAGTGATGGTTTAATTGTGTCTACCCCAACGGGTTCTACAGCGTATGCTTTATCTGGTGGTGGGCCAATTGTTCATCCAGGTATGGATGCCATCTCTTTAGTGCCTATGCACCCGCATACATTATCTTCACGTCCTATTGTCGTTGGTGGGCATAGTGAAATTAAGATTATGATTCGCGAAAACCGTGTGTTACCTATGGTCAGTGCCGATGGTCAACATAGCGTTTCGCTGAGTGTGGGTGATAGTTTACATATCCGTAAACATCCATTTAAATTGAATTTACTTCATCCACCGGGTTATGACTTCTATATGGCATGTCGTACCAAACTTGGTTGGAATCAAGATTTTGACTCTTTACAACAGCAGGATTAAATGATGAATATTGAACAAATGCTTGCCGTACTCGATCCTGAAATTGTTTCGCGTTTAAAAACAGCAGTAGAAATTGGAAAATGGCCAAATGGCCTTGTTTTAACCGCAGAACAGCGTCAAATTTGTATGCAAGCTGTTATTGCGTGGGAAGCTCAAAATTTACCTGAAAAAGAACGTAGTGGCTATATTGATAAAGGCCATAAAGAGGAAGGGGAAGAATGTGATTCACATGTTCCTGAACCTGAATTTCAACCGATTCGTTTTGTTTAATGATGAATGGTTTTAGTTGCTTAACTTTAAATTGAAGTTGTGATTATGGCTACACGTAAAAGCCATTCGCAACTGTTCGAGGCAGGACGATATTAATATCGTCCTGTTTTTGCGAGAGAAATGACACTTGGTGGTATTTGCCGAGTTTTGCGAATGGAAAAAGTTTTGGTTACTTTTTTTAAAAGTAACACAACGAGCTCCAGATATTTGCGAATAAACGGTAAGACTCCGCAGAGCCTGATCTTTTAGCCTATTAAATAACTTTTCGGCTTTGCCAAAGCTCTTTGGCTTTTAGCATTGCTTCATCATAAGAATCACAAACTCCCATGGTATATAACGCAATACCCATGGTTTCAGTGACGGCAATTTCACCATATTCATGATGTTGCTTGCCTTCCCAAACCGCTTTAAATACGGCTAAATCCAGTTCTTCTTCAATCGGACTACGGTTTTCGGTCAATTTTGGTAATTCGTGTTCATACAGCTCACCATTTTTAATGCCACAAATTAAAGTTTTAGCATCAGGATTGCGTTCAAATTCGCCCCCTTCACCTTTAATGACAGCACTATTTTTATAGCCTAATTTAAAAGCCGTTTGCTGGTGTGAACCACGATAAGCAGGATGAAAAATCGCTTGCATGGTTGCTTTTGCATTAAATGGATTAATTAGGCGAGCTAGAGTATGAATGGGGGAGCGTAAGCCCATTACATTACGCAGTGCAATTAAATCACTCAGTATTGGGGAAATTACTTCTAGAGGAATATAGGCAAAATTGGTTTGTTGTAATTGTTGTTTCACATCTATTTCATTTTGGCAAATAGTATAACCGAGGTATTCCAATACTTGTTCTGTATATATACGGTTAATTGTATGTCCTGATGCACCATGCATCACCACCTTATAGCCATTTTGAGCAAGGGTGAGGGCTGCCAATAAAAACCAAGGATAGTGTTTTCGCTTGCCTGCATAAGATGACCAATCTAAATCTACATCTAAATGTTTAAAATGAAGTTGATCACGTGTTGCTTGTACAAAGCCTGTAAGCTCATCTACAGATTCTTCTTTAACACGTAGCAGCATTAAGAAAGCGCCGAGCTGAACATCTAAAACTTCACCTTTTAAGATCATACTAAAAGCTTGGTAAGCTTCATCAAAACTGAGCGAGCGCGCACCATTTTTCCCTTTACCTACAATACGAACAAATTGTGCAAAGGGATGTTCAAAATCTTTGTAGAGGTTTCTTTTATTGTTCATGCGTGCGTACCACAGTATTTCGTATGAAAATGAATGTCCACACTATGACATAAAAATAAAATGAAGAAAAAGATAATATCCATATTAGACTAATGTCTGAATGGATTTTGTGTGAAAAACAATCGAAAAGGACGCGTGTTAACAATTTCTTGATCTAAAATCAAGTACACTTTCTTCTTATAGAATTTATTTAAATTTTCATGATCTCCTTAGTCTAATTTTTTGCATTTAATAGATATTCTCTCAAATATTATTTGCGAAATTGACTATTTCATTTGTGAATCTTTTTTTGTTTTCATCTTAAGTCGGGTTTTTCACAAGAACTCATTGTCTTTTTGCATCTTGTAAAAAGGTTTAGGGTTGTATATTCGTAAGAATAGGCAAGAGAAAATGGATATTTCTGCGTGCGGAAATACATGAAGAAGTTATGATTATGGCTAAAAAACCTTTATATAAATCACTTTATTTTCAAGTGATTATTGCCATTATTGCGGGCGTGTTAATAGGCCACTTTTTCCCAAGTGGTACACAACTAGTCAATGGTGTTGAAAAACATGTGCCTGGTTTAGGCGAGCAATTAAAACCGTTGGGTGATGGATTTATTCGCCTAATCAAAATGATTATTGCACCTGTAATTTTCTGTACTGTGGTCAGTGGTATTGCTGGCATGGAAAGCATGAAGTCTGTGGGTAAGACAGGCGGTATTGCTTTACTTTATTTTGAAATCGTATCCACGATTGCCTTACTTGTTGGTTTGCTTGTAATTAATATTGCAAAACCGGGTGTAGGCATGAATATTGATCCTGCATCTTTGGATATATCGGGTATTTCTAAATATGTAGAATCAGGTCAATCACAATCGACGATTGATTTCTTTATGAATATCATTCCGAATACTGTTGTAGGTGCATTTGCTGAAGGTGAAATTCTTCAAGTCTTATTGTTCGCTCTTCTGTTCGGTTTTGCGTTGCATAAGTTGGGTGATGCGGGTAAACCTGTACTAAAATTTATCGATCAAATTTCTCATGTCTTCTTCAATATCGTAAATATGATTATGAAGTTGGCTCCAATCGGTGCATTTGGTGCAATGGCATTTACCATTGGTAAATATGGTATTGGCAGTCTTGCACAATTAGCGCAATTGATCATCTGCTTCTATATTACGTGTTTACTGTTTATTTTCATTGTATTAGGCTCAATCTCTCGTTTTTGTGGTTTTAATATTTTGAAAATGATTCGGATGATTCGTGAAGAACTCCTTATTGTATTGGGAACTTCATCATCAGAATCAGTGCTTCCGCGGATGTTGAAGAAGCTTGAAATCGCAGGTTGTGAAAAATCAGTTGTTGGTTTAGTTATTCCTACAGGTTATTCATTTAACCTAGATGGTACGTCTATTTATTTGACGATGGCGGCTATTTTTATTGCACAAGCGACCAACACACCTTTGGATATTGAGCATCAAATTACCCTGTTAGTGGTGTTGTTGATTTCCTCTAAAGGTGCTGCGGGTGTCACAGGTTCAGGTTTTATTGTCATGGCGGCAACGTTATCTGCGGTAGGGCATATTCCAGTAGCAGGCTTGGCATTGATTTTGGGTATTGACCGTTTCATGTCAGAAGCACGTGCATTAACCAATCTTGTGGGTAACTCATTGGCAACGATTGTTGTGGCAAAATGGGTCGGACAATTGGATAAAGAGCAACTAGATTATGCTTTAGCCAATCCAGAAGAAGTGGATCGCTTAATGTCAGAAGAAAATAAAACCCATGCATAATTAAGCATGAATGAAAAAAGGAAGCTTCGGCTTCCTTTTTTATTGACTATAAAAGTCATAAAAATGACAGGAATAGGACATGACAGCGGACGATAAAATCACTAGCATGGCAAGAAGCTAAAAACTAAAACTGAAAATAAGGATGATATATGCTGGCTTATGATGCTGATCTAGAACTGTTTCGTGATAATTTTAAACGCTTTATGAATGAGCATATTGCACCTCATTATGAGCAATGGGAACATGAAGGCATTATGCCGCGTTCGATTTGGAACCTGTTGGGGGCAAATGGTTTCTTATGTGTTGATGTGCCTGAAGAATACGGTGGCTATGGCGTTCCGATCAATTATTCACTGATGTTGGTTGAAGAGTCAGCCCGTGCAGGATTTAGTGCCTTATCAACAGGTATTTCATGTCATTCTGAAATTGCAGCACCGTATATTTTGCATATTGGCACAGAACAACAGAAACAATATTGGTTGCCAAAAATGGTTGCTGGTGAAGTCGTCGGTGCAATTGGCATGACTGAACCGGGTGCAGGTTCAGACTTACAAGCCATGCGAACCAATGCAATTTTGCAGGGTGATCACTATCTTTTAAATGGTTCAAAAACCTTTATTTCAAATGGTCAGCATGCCGACTTGGTGGTGTTGGCGGTGAAAACCGATCCGCAAGCACGAGCAAAAGGTGTCTCTTTGATGTTGCTGGATACTCATTTAGAAGGTTTTAAAAAGGGCACCAACCTGAATAAAATAGGTCTACATTCACAAGATACTTCAGAACTGTTCTTCGATAATATTCAAGTGCCTAAAGATCAACTATTGGGTCAAGCAGGGCAAGGTTTTGCTTATTTGATGCAAGAATTACCACGTGAACGTACGGCTATTGCTTCCACCGCTATTGGTGCTATTCGTGGTTCGATTGATGTCACGATTGCTTACGTAAAAGAACGTCAAGCATTTGGGCAGCCGATTAGTCAATTTCAAAATACACGATTTGTTTTGGCTCAGGCAAAAATAGATGAACAAGCCACAGCCGCTTTTTATAATCAAAATGTCGAACTGTATATGCAAGGTAAACTAGATGTTGAAACTGCCGCAGCATTGAAAAGTTTTAGTACCGATATGCAAATGAAAATTGCCGATAACTTGTTACAGCTTTTTGGTGGTTATGGTTATATGACTGAATATCCAATTTCACGTTTCTTTGTGGATGCACGTATTCAACGCATTTACGGTGGTACTAATGAAATTATGAAAGAAATTGTAGCGCGTAGTATTTTAGGGCGTTAATGACTGGTTGTTTAGGTCTAAATAAAAAGAGCCGAAAGGCTCTTTTTATTGACTCAACACCATTAAACTTTCTTTAATAAAGGCTGCTAAGTCGTCCGGAGAGCGAGAAGAAATATACAGATTATTGTCATTCACCACACCGACATCGTAATACACAGCACCTGCATTAATTAGATCTGTGGCGACGGTTTTAATGGTGGTCATTAACCGACCTTTAACCACCTTTGCAGCAATAAGCAGTTGAGGGTCGTGACAAATACTCATAATGGGTTTTTGTGCATGGGCAAAATTACGGACAAAATCGACAAACCGGTGATCAAGACACAACTGGTTGGGAGAATGTCCTCCGGGAATAAGTAAGGCATCAAAATCATGCACAGAAACACTGTCTATACTTTGATCGATAGTGACCGCAGATTTGCGTTTTTGACCATAAACAATATTACCTGCTCTGTTTTCAATATTTAAAATGCTATGACGTGCAGCTCGAAAGGCCTGTACGGGTTCCGAGTATGCAATATCTTCAAAATCATGGGTCACTAAAACGGCGATTCTTTTTGACATTATTATTCTCCGAATTGCTTTATTAGAAGAATATAGAGGAATCATTAAATTTTTGTGATGGATTTTGGTAAATAACTCTTGTAAAAGAGAAAGCCCCAAAGACAAAGCTTTAGGGCTGAATTTTAATGCTGTAATGAGCTGAAATTAATCAATATATTTTTGACTTTCCATTTGACGAAGTTCGGCACGCAAAATTTTTCCGACGGTTGACTTTGGTAACTCATTCAATATTTCAATCGATTTTGGGACTTTGTAGGCAGTTAGGTTGTCTTTGCAATGTTTGAGGATTTCACTGACAGAAAGATTGGCATTACTCGAGGCAATAAATGCTTTAACCGATTCTCCGGTTTGATCATCGGGTATACCAATAACAGCAGCTTCAATGATATCTGGATGCTCGGCTAGAATTGTTTCAATTTCATTGGGATAAACATTAAAACCTGAAACAATGACCATATCTTTTTTACGATCTAAAATATAACAAAAGCCATCTTCATCTACTTTGGCAATATCACCTGTATGCAACCAACCATCAATAAAGGTTTCAGCCGTTTCAGTGGGACGGTTTAAATAACTCAATACAATTTGTGGCCCTTTTACACAGAGTTCACCCGCTTCACCGAATGGAACTTCGTGACCTTGTTCATTGACAATTTTAATGTCGGAGCCCGGCAATGGAAAACCAACAGAACCCTGACGAATTTTACGGATGGGTGGATGGAGTAGCGCAGCACAACTGGTTTCTGTCATGCCAAAACCTTCAATAATTGTGCCGATTTTAGCTTGCCAGTTTTCTGCTGTTGCAGGACGTAATGCAGTACCGCCAGAAATGCTACAGGTCAGTTTCGGTGGGTTTGCAGTAAACCAACTTTCAGCCAATAAGCCCGCATATAGCGTATCGACCCCAGTTAACCAAGTGACTTTGAAGTTTTCAAAAGCAGGTTTTAAATTGCTGATTGGTCGTGGAGAAGGAATCAGCAGATTATGAGAACCAGCTTCAAAGAACATGAGGAAATTTACGCTAAAGGCAAAAATGTGGTACAGCGGAATCGCTGTTAAAATACAGTCCTGATTATTAAATTCAGATTCATGGGCATGTAAATAATCGCTGGTTATTTTGACCAAAGATGCCACATTTTGATGACTGATTACGGCACCTTTACTACGACCCGTTGTTCCGCCTGTATATTGATATAGGGCAATCTCATGTTGAATAGGGATATATAGTTCTAAAATTTTACCAATTTCTAAAGCATCTGCGAAGGTTGCATAGTCGATGCTTGGATTGATTGGTCGGCCTTGCGCTTCGGCATCTGCCTGCATTTTTTCTGCAATCATGCCTTGATAAGGCGCATCAAAAAACTCACTTAAACTGGCGGTCACGAGTGCCAATGATTGAAGTTGAGGATTGTTTTGAATTACACGTTCGAAAGTTGCTAAAAATAGATCTGAAACAATCAATGCTTTTGTAGCACTGTCAATTAATTGGTATTCAAGTTCGCGCGCTGTATACAGTGGATTAATATTGGTGATGATTAATCCAACTTTCCAACAGGCAAATACAGCAATCGGATAGTGCAAAGAATTTGGCATTTGTAAACCAACCACATCACCTTTCTTAAGTTTGAGATGGTGCTGTAAGTAATTGGCAAATGTGGTTGATAGATCATCAATTTCTTGAAAGCTTAAGCTTTTACTTAAGCCTGTAGGTAGTACCACACTAAATGCGGGTGATTGTGAAAATTGAGCCGTAGTGTGGGTTAGTAATTCTGCTAAGTTTGATTTAATTTGATCAGGCTTAAGTTGATAACCATGTAATGAAATGGGTAAATTCTTTTCCCATGAGCGCTGTGCGTAATGACTCATTGATGATCCTTAAGATAGATGTTTTAGCTTTGTTTTGGTTTTTATGTCAGTCCAGACCTTTGTCTTCAAACATCAGGCAAATGTTTATTTTTGGCAATGATTTAATCTGCCAATGAAACACATAAATAATAAAAAAAGTAGGGTGAAAAAATATCGATATTAAGCGTTTTAAAATATGATGTTATTTGCAAAACAAGATCAATATATTCGACCAAATAGCATAAAATTCACCTTGGTTGCGCAAGGCTGAAAATGTACAACTGTAGTGTAATTTATGGGAAATTGGCAAAAGGTCATTAATTTTAAGAATTTATTGCAAAATCATAGACAATAAAATTGCTGATTAAATCAACTGTATGTTTTTAAGGCTGAATCAATCAAAGTCTTATTGCGTAACATTTGAAAGCTAACTATTGTTATACTGTTTGCATAATGTTTTTGAAGGGCGACATAACAATGATCAACGACGATCAAAACACAAAGACTTCTCTTGACCTTGCTCAGATTCGTGAGGATATTGACTCAGTTGATCAGCAGATTCAACAGCTTATCAACCGCCGAGCGAAACTGGCAGAAGCGGTAGCAAAAGCAAAGTTTGCTTCTGAAGAGAATCCAATGTTTTACCGTCCTGAACGTGAAGCACAAGTTTTGCGTAATGTTATGGAGCGCAACGAAGGGCCATTGTCTGATGTGACCATGGCGCGTCTATTTCGCGAAATCATGTCGGCTTGTCTGGCACTTGAAGCACCACAAAGTATTGCATTCTTAGGTCCAGTCGGTACTTATACACATTCAGCTGTGCTGAAGCACTTTGGTCAGGACGCGATTGTTCGTCCACTTCCAACCATTGATGAAGTCTTTCGTGAAGTGGAAGCGGGGAGTGCTCATTACGGTTTAGTGCCAGTGGAGAACTCTTCTGAAGGAGTGGTCAACCATACTTTAGATTGTTTTAAATCATCGCATTTAAATGTGATTGGTGAAGTTGAATTGCGTATTCATCACCAATTTTTAGTTTCTGCAAATACTCGTAAAGACAGCATTAAACAAATTTATGCGCATCAACAAACTTTGGCGCAATGTCGTAAATGGTTAGATGCACATTATCCGGGTGTAGAGCGCGTTGCTTTAAGTTCAAATGCTGAAGCGGCACGTCGAATTCGCAATGAATGGCATTCAGCAGCAATTGCATCTGATGTGGCTGCCAATATTTATGAATTAGAAATTCTACATGGCAATATTGAAGATAACCCAGAAAATACCACACGTTTCTTGGTAATTGGTCGTGAAAAAGTACCGCAAAGTGGCAATGATAAAACCTCATTACTTATTTCAGCACATGATCGTGCCGGTGCATTGCTTGAAATTTTAGCACCCTTTGCAAAACATCATATTAGCTTAACCAGTATTGAAACCCGTCCTGCATTACCTGAAAAATGGGCTTATGTATTCTTCATTGACTTAGAGGGTCATGTGGAGCAGGACAATGTTAAAGCGGCAATTGAAGAAATTCGTCCGTTGGTGAAAGAAGTTCGAGTATTAGGTTCGTATCCGATCGCAGTATTGTAAATCGCTATTTGGTGGTTAATTTTAATTTGAAGTTAACCACTTTTATCACTTGAAACAATTGGAAGAGTACCATGTCGTTTGTCCCTGCCAATGAAGGCATCTCAAAGTTAAAACCTTATCAACCGGGTAAGCCAATTAGTGAGCTTGAGCGTGAGTTAGGGATTACCGATATCGTCAAATTGGCATCGAATGAGAATCCATTGGGCTGTTCTGATCGGGTCAAACAAGCAGTGGCTGCTGAATTGGCAGAAATTGGTCGCTATCCAGATGGTGGTGGTTTTATTTTAAAAGATCAAATTTGCGCGCAATTTGGTGTGACTGCTGACTGTATTACTTTGGGTAATGGTTCAAACGACTTATTAGAAATGTTTGCTCGTGCATTCGTTGCAGAAAAAGATTCTGTGGTGTATAGCCAACATGCATTTGCTGTCTATGCTTTGGTGACACAGGCGATTAATGCACAAGCGATTGAAGTTCCTGCAAAAGGCTTTGCACATGATTTAGATGCCATGGCTGCTGCAATTCAACACAACACCAAACTTATTTTTATTGCCAATCCGAATAATCCAACGGGGACTTGGTTTGAAGAAGCTGAATTTGAAGCATTTATGCAGAAAGTACCTGCAAGTGTGATTGTGGTACTCGATGAAGCGTATGTGGAATATTTTCCAGAAAATTTCAATAGCTTAAAATTTTTAGCATACTATCCAAATATTATCGTCAGTCGTACATTGTCTAAATGTTATGGTTTGGCAGCCCTGCGTGTGGGTTTTGCATTGGCATCAAAACAAGTTACTGATTTTTTAAACCGTATTCGTCAGCCCTTTAATGTGAATCATCTTGCTATGGTGGCTGCTGTTGCTGCTCTCAAAGATGAAGACTTTATTGAGCAATCACGTGTTGTTAATAAAGCAGGTATGAATCAATTAGAGCAAGGTTTTCAATCCCTTGGCTTGGACTATGTAGCATCACGTGCGAACTTTATTTTGGTCGATGTTCAGGCTGATGCTGCACAAACATTCAATGCCTTGTTAAAAGAGGGCGTGATTGTACGTCCTGTCGGAATTGCAAATCATCTGCGTGTGTCCATTGGTACTGAAACTGAAAATGCTAAATTCCTTAGCGCACTTGCGAAGGTACTTGATTTAGCAACCAATGCTGTAGAGGGAAAAGCTTAAGTGATGTCCAAGCCTCTATTTGAAAAAGTTGCATTTATTGGACTTGGGTTGATTGGTTCAAGTCTGGCGCGTGTGATTATCGCTGAAAATTTAGCAAAACAAATTGTTGCATCAACGCGTTCGCAAAAAACATTGGATGATGCAAAAGCACTTGGACTGATTCAAGCTGGTTATAGTAATCCAGTTGATGCTGTTCAAGGTGCCGATTTAGTTGTTTTAGCCTTACCTGTTCGTGCGACAGAAAAAGTACTGGAAATGATCAAGCCTTATCTTTTGGCGACCACCATCATTACCGATGTGGGTAGCACCAAAGGCAATGTAGTAGATGCTGCAAAGGCGGTATATGGTGAAAACCTTCCAGAAGGTTTTGTTCCGGGGCATCCGATTGCAGGGGCTGAACACACAGGCGTACATGCCGGTAAGGTCGATTTGTTTGCCAATCATAAAGTAATTTTGACGCCTCTACCGACCAGTGCTGATTGGGCAGTAGAAAAACTGACACAATTATGGCAAGCGGCTAAAGCTGATGTGATTTGTATGGATGTCGATAAACACGATGAAGTCCTTGCGCATACCAGTCATCTGCCACATTTGATGGCATTTAATTTGGTTGAACAGCTTGCCAATCGTGAAGATAATTTTGATATCTTTCGTTATGCAGCAGGTGGTTTTCGTGACTTTTCACGCATAGCTGCCAGTGATCCTCAAATGTGGCATGACATCTTTTTTGCCAATAAAAAAGCGATTTTAAATGCAGTCGATGGCTTCGAAAAGCAACTCGCAATATTACGTAAACTGATTGAAGATGAAAACTCACAGGCATTAATGGGGGTGTTGGGGCATGCACAGGCTGCACGACAACACTTCAATCACATGCTCGCCAAACAACCCTTGATGGAGAAAAATAAAGTGACACAACAATTTACCATTTTGCCAGGTTCTCAAAATTTCCAAGGTAAATTTACCGTGCCTGGTGACAAATCTGTGTCACATCGCTCCATTATGTTTGGTGCGATTGCAGAAGGCACGACGCATATTACAGGTTTCTTGGAAGGTGAAGATGCGCTGGCAACTTTGCAAGCTTTTCGCGATATGGGCGTGAGTATTGAAGGGCCAAAAAATGGTGAAGTCACTATTCATGGTGTCGGTATCAATGGCTTAAAAGCACCTGCAAGTGCCTTGTATATGGGTAACTCTGGTACATCAATGCGTTTACTTTCAGGCATGTTGTCTGCGCAAAAATTTGATTCTGTAATGACGGGTGATGCGTCACTGTCTAAACGTCCAATGGAACGTATTGCTAAACCTTTACGTGAAATGGGTGCACAAATTCAAACCACAGGTGAACGCGGTACACCACCAGTATCGATTACAGGGAATCAAAACCTTCAAGGTATTCATTACGATTTGCCTATGGCATCTGCGCAAGTGAAATCTGGCATCCTATTGGCAGGGCTTTGGGCAAGCGGTGAAACGTCAGTGACGGAACCTGAACCAACACGTGACCATACAGAACGTATGTTACGTGCATTTGGTTATGAAGTAAAAACTGAAGGTAATCGCATTTCATTACAAGGTGGCGGTAAGCTTATTGCGACTGAAATTCAGGTGCCATCAGATATTTCATCTGCGGCATTCTTTATGGTGGGAGCTGCCATTACCGAAGGTTCAGATGTGACTTTAGAGGCGGTTGGAATTAACCCAACGCGTACTGGTGTAATTGAAATCCTGAAACAAATGGGTGCGGACTTGACGGTTGAAAACGAACGTATAGCAGGTGGTGAACCGATTGCAGACATTCGTATTCGTGGTAGTCGTACGCTTAAAGGCATTCATATGCCGGAAGACCAAGTGCCATTGGCAATTGATGAATTCCCAGCACTCTTTATTGCCGCAGCATGTGCTGAAGGTCAAACCATTTTAACCGGTGCTGCTGAACTTCGCGTTAAAGAATCTGATCGTATTCAAGTTATGGCAGATGGTTTGAAAACCATGGGCATTGATTGTACACCAACGGATGATGGTATCATTATTGAAGGTAAGGGGAAGTCAGGCGATTGGTCTACAATCTTCACGGGTGGTGAAATTGAATCGCATCATGATCACCGTATTGCGATGAGTTTTAGTGTGGCGGGTTTACGTACTTCAGGCGAAATTAAAATTGTTGGTACAGAAACTGTGGCAACCAGTTTTCCTACCTTCACTGAACTTGCGAATCAAGCAGGTTTGGCGATTCAAGTCAGTGAATAATTAGTCTAGTTTTGTACATTTGTTAGACAACAGCCAAGCTTTTGCTTGGCTGTTTTGTTTTTATTGCTTATTCTAAAACCATACAATAAGAATGCCTTTGGATACATCGATGAGAAAATTACAATTTACAGCAAACTGTGAAAAACATAATCATGCTTCATTGAAGGCTGGTGATCGTCATGTGACTCAAGAATATGTTGCCGATCTTTTGTCTAAAAAATTAGGCGAATATGGTTTTCAGACCTTGTCACAAAGTGGCGACCATGTTGCAGTCAGTGTAGATAATCATTCCTTGCCACTGTCAATTACCTGCCAAGGGCATGATCAGGGTGGTCATTTGGTCTGTGAAATTACCTCGCATCCAGATGAAGATCAGGATTGGTTAGACCGCATTACAGAGCAGAGTTTGTTGAATCAGCTGGCGCAAGCAGTTGAAAATACATTAAAACAAGATGAAGCCTTTAGTGAATTTGAATGGAAGGACCATCTTTAGCAAAAAAGGTAACTTAGAAGCTTGGAAGGGAAGATATTGTTGACACCGATAGCTGCTATTTTTGAATTTGAAATGCTAAGGGTTTATTGGTCTTGCATAGTTTGAGCTACGAACAAAACAGTGCTGTGTTGGTAGCTCAGGACTTATATTTTATTCCACACGTAGCCAAGTCTGGTTACGACCTACAGCGGATACTCCCATATATCCGCGAAGAAATAATTTTTTGCCATTTGCGCTGATTCTGCCTTTAAGGCGGTAAACTTTTCCTGAAACAGGATCAATGATTTTCCCATTTGTGTAATTCATTTGATCTTCAGTTTGTAATCCAGAAATAACCTGCATACCTATGATGGGCTTGTTGGTGTAGGGTGCAGGACAATTAGTACAAAACTCTTTCGGTATATAGCCAGCACGTGGTGTTGCTTTGAGTGCTGTACCTGCGTATGTTCCATTGGCTTGCTGCTCAATTTTGACTAATCCCTTAGCTTCACCTGTTTTATCATCCATATAACGCCATGTACCTACAATATTTTCTGCAATGGCTGATGAACTGAATAAAACGATGCAAATTATCCCAAAAATAGTTTTCATAATATCCCTCTAACTATTAAAAATGTTTCCGAACATCTTAAGCCGTACTTGGCTAAGTATTTGATTATATAATTCTTAGATTCTCAAATGAAGTGCAATAGAATTAATTTTGCAAAGATGTGAATTGATATAGCATTTTGCTTAGCAAGTTCATAAGTTGGTTCACGAAGGCATGCTTCTAATGCTTATCTCGTCTCGCCTGACACTTGGCTTAAGGTAGGGCAATATTTATTTATCCAGTGGGGCTCTAAATAAGTTGCCTTTAAAATCGGTATAGGTCTTTATTTTCTATCAATTAAAAACAATCATAGCAGACAAGGGTAAAGGCGTTTAGCCAGCATCACCCTGATGAATATCTTGCAAAGATCTATATAGATTGGAGCTATTACGCAAAAAAAGACTCGGATTTAAGAGTCCGAGTCAGGTGTTATTTCAAGAGCATAGTATTGCACTTTAAATGTTAATTTAAGCCAGTTAAATTAAAAAACGAGAAATTGCAATACGCAATTGTTTTAAATAGCCAGTAAAGAAATGGTTTGCACTAGGCAAGATTGTCAATAAGTGACGTTGAGGTTTTGCCCAAGCGATCAAGTCTGACAATAAAGTAACTTCATCACCTTCACCGTGAATAAATAAAATATCACCTTTAATTTCGGGGGTTACATAATGACGCAAGCCAGCAACAGTTGCAGTCGGTAAACCACATAAAATTAATTGTTTAGGTTTGATTTCATCAGGAAGAGCATGATAGCTTTTAGCCATCACGTGCGCTCCAAAACTAAAGCCGCCAGCATAAAAAGGCAGGCCAATATGTTTGCAACGCATCTGTCTAATTACTTCTAGAATATCATCCGTTTCACCAAAGCCTTCATTATGGACACCGGTACTTTGACCTGAACCACGGAAACTAGGTCGGTATACAATACAACCACGCTCAACAAACATTTGAGCAAGAAGTGTTGGCACTTTATGCTGTGGTGTACCGCCTTGTAATGGATGAGGGTGGCATACAACCGCGAATCCTTTCACTTCACCCTGCGGATAATCAACAAAAACTTCAATTTGACCTACAGGACCTTGAATGAAAATTTGCTCGGACATATTACAACCGACTAATAACAGGAGAATCGCCTATTTTACCGATAATGTTCAGTAAAAACACAAATTGGAAATAAAATAAGTCTACTGTTATAGTCTGTTTAATTATTTTTTGATCAGGTTGTCCATGCTCGCCTTAATTTCTCCTGCTAAGACTTTAGATTATGAATCTGCACTTCCTACCGATTTGCATACTTTACCAAGATTGCTGGAACATTCACAACAACTTATAGACGTAAGTCGTAAACTGTCTGCTACAGATATTGCCAATTTAATGAGTGTCAGTGAAAAGATTGCCAAATTGAATGTAGATCGCTTTCATGACTGGCAATCAGACTTTAATTTTTCTAATGCACGTCAGGCTTTATTTGCGTTTAAAGGTGATGTTTATACGGGTTTAGATGCATACAACCTAAATAATCAAAAACTTGAATATGCACAAAAGCATTTGCGCATGTTATCTGGCTTGTATGGTTTATTACGTCCTTTGGATTTGATGATGCCATATCGTTTAGAAATGGGCACAAAATTACATAATTCACGGGGTCATAACCTCTATGAATTTTGGGGTGATAAAATTACCAGTTTAATAAATGATGATTTGGAACAAGCCAATTCAGAATTATTGGTCAATATTGCTTCGGATGAATACTATAAATCAGTGCATGAACGCAAACTTAAAGCTGAAATCATTAAGCCTGTGTTTTTAGATCAAAAAAATGGCAAATATAAAGTCATTAGTTTTTATGCTAAAAAAGCGCGTGGCTTGATGGCTCGATATATGATTGAGAATCAGTTAAGTAAAGTTGAAGACTTAAAATCATTTAATGTTGATGGTTATTATTTTGATGCTAAGAGTTCACTTCAGGGTGAGTTGGTTTTTAAACGTGATGAAAAAGTAGTTTAAGTTGGTCTTTTAAAGACAGAAAAAATCCTGACATTGTTCAGGATTTTTTATTTATGTGAAATTTAATCAATTGCTTGAAAAGCATGGACGTTATAAGTGTACAGAGATGAAAGGGGGCACTGAACAGCTATTTGGTTTGATAAGGATCATCTATACAATTTTTTTTATTAGTCGCTTTAATGGATATTAAAATATTTAAAAAATGTGTTTCATATCACCTTTTTGTGTTGTTTTTTGTTATTATAATGAAAAGTTTTTAAAATAATAAAATTTTATTATGAAAAAATTACTCATTCCAGTCTTTATTCTTATTGTTGTGCTATTGGGATATTATGTTTATCAGGATGCTCAACGTAAAAAAAAGAATGAAGTTGATCAGTTGATTTATGACGCTCATCAGTCACTCAGTGTAATCGACTCTAATCCTAATTTTTTTATTCACAATACTGAAAGTAAAGAGGTAAATACAAAACCTTTAGTTCAATTGGTTGGTCAGTCCACTAAAGACTAGACGATGAGTTTAACGAACCAAACTAATATCCTATTGAATTTTAATTGAAAATAAATTTTAGAAACAATAAAAAATCATTGTGTTATAATTTGCCCCGACCATATTTGAATCATATTGTTTATTAATTAAGTATTTGATTTTTTTGAATTAATTGAGCTGCATAAAAGTTATGCGGCTTTTTTGTTTACAATTTTTGTCATTTGGCTATTTGGGCTGGAATGAAGAATTGTTCAATATACTTGTTTTTAAATGGAAATATTGGCATATCCATTGCTTAAACATCTACAAAATTAATGATGATTTGTATTAGACGGATCATTAATTTTGTAGCGTGCTGATTGCATAAAGTTTACTTACAGGGGTGAAGTCATGACGACTCCTAGTCCATCTTCAGAGAATATGCTTGAACGCTTATTTAAGTTGAGCGAAAACAAAACCAATTTTCGTACCGAAGTTCTTGCTGGTGTAACTACTTTTTTAACAATGTGTTACATCATTATTGTTAATCCAATGATTTTATCCGAAACAGGGATGGATCATGGGGCTGTGTTTGTCGCAACTTGTCTTGCAGCCGCAATCGGTTGTTTGGTTATGGGGCTTGTTGCAAATTATCCAATTGCACTGGCACCGGGTATGGGGCTAAATGCTTACTTTACCTATTCTGTATGTATGGGTATGGGCGTGCCTTGGCAAACGGCACTTGCTGCTGTGTTTGTATCAGGTTTGGTGTTTATTTTCATCAGTATGTTTAAAATCCGAGAGGCAATTGTCAACGCGATCCCAATGTCATTAAAACTGGCGATTGGTGGTGGTATTGGAATGTTCCTTGCACTGGTTGCGCTAAAAAATGCCGGTATTATTGTTGCTAATCCTGCAACTTTAGTCGGTTTGGGGGATTTAAAACAACCTTCGGTTATTCTTGCATTGCTTGGTTTCTTAATGGTTGTGGTCATGCATCAGTTTAAAGTGCGTGGCGCAATTATTATTAGTATTTTAGCAGTGACGGCTATTTCAACAGTATTGGGTTATAACCAATTCCATGGTGTTGTCGGTCAAGTGCCATCAATTGCGCCAACATTTATGCAAATGGATTTTGAGGGTTTATTCACTGCAAGTTTGGTGGGCGTAATTTTTGTCTTCTTCTTGGTCGATTTGTTTGACTCGACGGGGACATTGGTTGGGGTTTCACACCGTGCAGGTTTGTTGGTAGATGGTAAATTACCTCGTTTGAAAAAAGCACTTTTTGCCGACTCAACTGCAATTGTTGCGGGTGCCGCTTTGGGTACGTCTTCAACTACGCCTTATATTGAGTCATCTGCTGGCGTTGCGGCTGGTGGTCGTACGGGTTTAACGGCTGTTGTTGTGGGCATTATGTTCTTGTTATGCCTCTTTTTAGCACCACTTGCGCAATCAGTACCAAGTTTTGCTACAGCACCTGCATTGTTATTTGTAGGGGTATTAATGATTCAAGGTATTGTTCATATTGAATGGGATGATATCACTGAAGCGGTTCCTGCCTTTTTAACCATTGTATTTATGCCATTCACATATTCAATTGCAGATGGTATTGCGATGGGTTTTATTAGCTATGCGCTAATCAAACTATTCACTGGTAAAGCGAAAACTGTACCTTATATGGTGTGGATTGTTGCCGTACTTTGGGCATTAAAATTCGTATTATTTGGCGGTTAATATTCCAAATTTACAGCACAGCGTGTTGAACTTGCATTGATGAATGTTCCACACGCCTTAGGGTGTAAACTCAAGTTTGCACCTTTTTTTATTTTTAAGGATTAAGGTATGAATAGACTTGAGCTCATCCGTGCTTTGCCAAAAGCAGAATTACATGTACATATTGAAGGGACGTTTGAGCCTGAGTTGATGTTTGCAATCGCTCAGCGTAATCAAATTGATATTCCTTATAAGTCGGTTGAAGAAGTAAAGCAGGCCTATAATTTTCATAATCTACAATCTTTTCTCGATATTTATTATGCCGGTGCCAATGTTTTAGTACTCGAACAAGATTTTTATGATTTAGCATGGGCCTATTTCGAAAAATGTCATGCCGATCATGTGACGCACACAGAAATGTTCTTTGACCCTCAAACCCATACCGATCGTGGTGTAGCATTTGCAACCGTATTAAATGGTTTGCAACGTGCTTGTGATGATGCAAAAGCCAAGCTAGGTATTAGCTCGCATTTAATCATGTGTTTCTTACGTCATTTAAGTGAAGAGGCGGCATTTAAAACCTTAGAACAAGCACTACCATTTAAAGATCAAATTATTGCGGTGGGTTTAGATTCTAGTGAAGTGGGACATCCACCTGCTAAGTTTGAACGTGTTTTTGCCAAAGCCCGTGAAGCAGGTTTCTTGGTGGTGGCACATGCGGGTGAAGAAGGTCCAGCTGAATATGTTTGGGAAGCCTTAGATTTACTAAAAGTAAACCGTATTGACCACGGTGTACGTTCAGAAGAAGATTCTGAATTAATGCAGCGTTTAATTCGCGAAAAAATGCCTTTAACAGTGTGTCCTTTAAGCAATTTAAAGCTGTGTGTGGTTGATGATATGGCGCAGCACAATATCCGTCGTTTATTGCAAAAAGGGGTGCATGTCACGGTAAATTCAGATGATCCATCTTATTTTGGTGGATACATGAATGATAATTTCATTGCCATTGCTGAAGCTTTAGATTTATCTAATGATGAACTGAAACATTTGGCTAAAAATTCGTTTGAGGCTTCTTTTATTTCTGAAGCTGAAAAACAAAAATGGACACAGCAAATTGATGCCTTAGTGTAATTTATATTTGAAAATGTACTGCTTTATTTAGTGGATCAATCGATTGATCTACTAAATTATGCAGGTTGAAAATTAGGTTTGATGGTGAAAAAGAGTCTTTGTTGGATATTAGTCGCAGGTTTAGTGATTGGTTCGATGTCAGTTTTTGCGACCAATCAAGATTATTCTTTAACACAGAAAATGCTCAAGCCAGTATTAGAGCAAAGTTGTAAAAGTGAATTAAATGATTCAAAAATTTGGCAATCGGCTGCATTTTTTATGAGTGCAGAACGCCAAACGGGTTTGCAAAAACAAATTTGTGCTTGTGTGAGCGATCATGCACTGAATAATATTTCAGCCAAAGACTTGGCTTTGGCATCAGTCAGTGAATCTGCAAAAAATAGTCTGATTAAACAAGCGGTATTGAATAGTGTTAAGGGCTGTGCTCAAGAAGCGCTTAACTAAGTTTTAATCGTAAAAAAGCCACATCGCTATATAGCTGATGTGGCTTTTTTGATTTTGGGTTTTAATGCGCTATTTATTTTGTCGAGTCATACTGCGTAAAATATTATCTCTGTCGATAAAATGATGTTTTAACGCTGCTGCAATATGGCCGATGACCAGAAAGCCAGCAAACCAAGATAAATAAATATGGACGGGTTTAACAATCGCTAAAATATCAGGATTGTCTTGAACCAGACGTGGTATTTCAAATAAATATAAAACGGGTGCAGGATGTCCAGCACTCCAACTAAACAAACAACCTGTAATGGGTAAAGCCAATAACATTAAATATAAGGCCAAATGTCCAAGATGTGCCAAGAATTTCATCATAGGTGACATGCTGTCTGGGAGCTGCGGAGCAGGATGGGTATAGCGCCAAAACAAACGAATTAACACGAGGAATATAATCGTTGTTGCGATATTTTTATGCAGGGTAATAACTTGACCTTTAAAGCTGCCATCAACATCATAGCTTAAAAAATTGCCACTATAGAAACCAATCAACCATGCTGCAATGAAAATGATGGCCATGAGCCAATGTAGCATTTGTGCTGTGCGCGTATAGTATTGTGAAGTGCGTTGCATGTTGTACCAACATGTGATTTTTAGTTTAACTATGCTAATCAAATTACAGTCATTTAAAAACCTTGAATATAGAACAAAGCGTATAATTCTTGAAACGCTGAAAGCTGTATTGTTTTTAGCCAGATAGTAAGTGCGCTCGGAATTGCAACGAAATATACGTTTCTTCTGTATCAAAGATTCGGCAAAATACGCGCAATCTATTTTAGAACTTAGGATATTAAACTGTGAAAAAATTAATTGCTGTACTTGTACCTTTGACTTTAGCTCTAACAGCGTGTGTTTCAACGAACACAACAATGGGTACAACAGGCATGCAATCAACAACTCAGCAACTTGGCAATACGGCACTTAAAATTGCCATTAATGCAAAATGCACAACAGAGTTAAATAATACTGCTGCATGGCAAACCGCAACGAAATTGATGACAGCAACGCAAAAACAAAATATTCAGTCTGAAATTTGTGGTTGTGTTAGTGAAAAAGCACCACAGAGCGTTACAGCTGTAGATTTAGCAACTGCTGCTATTGATCCCGCAGCACGTAACACGATTGTTACCAATGCTGTGACTAAAACCATTAATGCTTGCGTTGCTGAAGCAGTGAAATAATTGTTAATAAAGAAGGGTCTGTTGATATTTCAGCCATGCATTGCGTTATTCGCTAAAACAACGCAAACAAGGCATGAAATGCAGACAATGGTGACCCCCTTGTTAAATTTCATAACGAAGTTTGGGGGAGTTTTAGTGATAACCCTACGGGACAGGGATATTTTTGCCGCTACTGCGTTATCTTGCGCAGCTTTAGTCACTGCTCATCATTTAGAATGACTAAATTTCGCAAAACATGCCTTGTACCGTCTAAACATCTTGCGCCGTATACGGCTCATGTCGCAAGCATCGGTGAAATATCAACAGACCCTCATAATGAGGCTGACGTGTTCAGCCTCTTTTTTTTATAGGTAGATGAAGTGATGAAAATTGCTGGTGTAGATGAAGCGGGGCGTGGCCCACTTGTCGGTTCTGTGGTTGCTGCTGCGGTTATTTTAGATCCCAATAACCCAATTGAAGGTTTAAATGATTCTAAAAAACTCTCTGAAAAAAAACGTGAAAAATTATTTGTAGAAATACAAGAAAAAGCATTGGCTTGGGCAATTGCTGAAGCAAGTCATACAGAAATTGATGAAATTAATATTCTTCAAGCATCATTGTTGGCGATGCGCCGTGCTGTGGAGGCTTTAAGTATTTCACCTGAGCATGTGCTGGTAGATGGAAATAAAGTCCCACAAGGCTTGATGATGAGCTGTGATGCGATTGTTGGTGGGGATGCCTTGCATGCGGAAATTTCAGCTGCCAGTATTTTGGCGAAAGTAACGCGAGACCGTGATATGGTTGAGCTGGATGTGCAATATCCACAATTTGGATTTGCTAAACACAAAGGCTATCCAACCAAAGCACATTTTGAAGCGATTGCAGAACATGGTGTGATTGATCAACACCGTCGTAGTTATGCACCTGTAAAAAAAGCGTTAGCTTTGCTTGAGCAAAACTAAGCTTTAGATAAATTTAAAGCGGCTTAGTAAAGCCGCTTTAGGGGAAAACATTTAATGTTTAACGATTAAAGTTATTCTGGGTATTCTGTGTGAAATTATCTTCTTCAAACGAAGGTTGATAATCTTGATCGAGATGTTGAAGATGTTCATGCATAGCGCGTTCATGTTGAATACGTTGGTAAATTTCTTCACGGTGAACTGATACTTCTTTTGGAGCATTTACACCAATACGAACTTGATTTCCTTTAACCCCAAGTACAGTTACACTGACTTGGTCCCCAATCATTAATGTTTCTCCGACACGTCTAGTCAGAATCAGCATGTTTATCTCCTTGCAAAATGCTAAACCTGCAATTGATCTAAAATGAACAAAACACAACCTTAAATATCAAAAGAAAATTTTAACAAAGCAATGTCAGGAACATTACCCAAGATGCAGTTTTGTTAAAATTTTCTTAAAACCTTAGGGCTAATATAACAGAGCCACTATAAGAAAAACTATAGTGGCTCTGCTTTTTTGTGTTGTTTTTCAAAAACTGTCTAACAATGACAATTTTTGTTAGGTGCAAATTATGCGCGTACGCTTGATTCGCCATGTTCTCGGTCTAAACCGAAAGCAGTATGTAGTGTGCGAACTGCGAGTTCTAAATAGTTTTCTTCAATGATCACAGAAATCTTAATTTCTGAAGTCGAAATCATCAAAATGTTAATGCCTTCTTCAGCCAGAGCAGTAAACATTTTGCTTGCAACACCTGCATGTGAACGCATACCTACACCCACGATTGATACTTTGACAATATCATCACGGGTTGCGACTTCACGCGCACCAATTTTTTGTGCTGTATCCTCTAAAATGGCTGTGGCTTTTTTCAATTCACCGCGGTTAACCGTGAAAGTAAAATCAGTTGTACCATCTTCTTCAACATTTTGGATAATCATATCCACTTCAATGTTGGCATCACCAATTGGGCATAAAATTTTAGATGCAATACCTGGTTCATCAGGTACACCTAGAATGGTTAATTTTGCTTCGTCACGGTTAAATGCGATACCAGAGATAATTGGCTGTTCCATGTTGTCTTCCAATTCAGTAGTAATAAGAGTGCCGACGTTTTGTTTAAAGTCTTCGTCAAATGCGCCATCATTGTCATTATCAAAACTTGATAATACACGCAAAGGCACTTGATACTTGCCTGCAAATTCAACTGAACGAATTTGAAGAACTTTAGAACCCAAAGATGCCATTTCAAGCATTTCTTCAAAAGAAATACGATCTACTTTTTTCGCTTTAGGTGCAACACGTGGATCGGTGGTATAAACACCATCTACATCTGTATAGATTTGGCATTCATCTGCTTTTAGTGCAGCAGCAATCGCAACACCTGAAGTATCTGAACCGCCACGCCCTAGAGTAGTGGTGTTACCAAGATCATCAAAACCTTGGAAGCCAGCAACAACGAGTACACGTCCGGCATTTAAATGATCAGTTAAAACGTCAGTATCAATTGCTTCGATACGCGCTTTGGTGAAAGCACTGTCAGTTTTAATGCCAACTTGGCGACCTGTTAGAGACTTAGCTTCAACGCCAATAGAATTAAGCGCCATCGCCAACATAGAAATCGTTACCTGTTCCCCAGTAGAGACCATTTGGTCGAGTTCACGTGGATCAGGGGTTTCGGTAATGGCTTTCGCTAAAGCAAGTAGGCGATTGGTTTCGCCACTCATGGCTGAGACAACCACTACAACCTTGTGACCGTGGTCATGCCAACGCTTTACACGACGAGCAACATTTAAAATGCGCTCGGGAGTACCCATTGAGGTACCGCCATATTTTTGAACGATTAATGCCATAGTTGTTCCATAAAAGCCATGATCCTGAATTACCTTTTCAGGATCAGTTACACAAAAAGTGAAGTCTTATTTTGCTTCAAGCCAAGCAGTTAAACCTGCTATCACTGATGCAAACTTCTCGTTAAGTGGCGCGCCACCTTGTGCCAAGTCAGGTTTACCACCACCTTTACCACCAAGTTCTTGGCTCAAGTGTTTGATAATGTCACCTGCTTTAATGTTTGCAGTGAAATCTTTTGCGACCGAAGCAAGGAGGCTGACTTTGTCGCCTTCAATGCCAGCAAGCACAATCACTGCATTGTCTAATTTAGATTTTACCCCATCATGTAAGTTACGTAGCGATTTCGCATCCATACCTTGCACAGTGGTGATTAAAGTTGAACGACCAGCAATGGTTTGAACTTGGCTTAAAAGTTCAGCTGCTTGCAAGTTCGCCAATTTTTGGTTTAGTTGTTCAATCTGTTTTTGCAATTGATGTGCTGTTTCAACCGTGGCTTCAACTTTTTCAACCGTTTGATCTTTTTGCGCTTTCAATAAGCCATTGATCTGTTGAATGTCTGCATCTGCTTTTTGAATCACTTCAACTGCTTTTGTACCTGTCACGGCTTCAATACGACGTACACCCGCTGCGACACCACCTTCAGAAGTGATTTTAAACAGACCGATATCACCAGTACGTTTGACGTGAATACCACCACACAGTTCGATCGAGAAGTTTTTATCTTCAACCATTGAACCCATAGAAAGTACGCGAACTTCGTCACCATATTTTTCGCCAAACAACATCATTGCGCCTTTTTCTTGGGCAGATTCGATGTCTAACAATTCGGTAGAAACGGCTGTGTTGGCAATCACTTCACGGTTTACAATGCGTTCAACTTGTTGAAGTTGTTCGAAAGTGACTGGTTGATCGTTGGCAAAGTCGAAACGTAAGATATCGCTGGCAACCAATGAACCTTTTTGCTGTACATGAGCACCGAGTACTTGACGTAGAGCAGCATGTAACAAATGCGTTGCAGAGTGGTTACGTGCAGTGGCTTCACGAATATCGGCTTTAACGATTGCGTCAACAGACTGAGTTGCTTTTAAGCTACCCATCGTTACGATACCTTGATGGACGAATGCACCACCAGATTTTTTGGTATCTTGAACTTCAAAAATACCTGTCTCATTTTTGAATAAGCCAGTATCACCGATTTGACCACCGCTTTCTGCATAGAAAGGCGTTTGGTTCAGTACGATCAGTGCTTCATCGCCTTCATTCACTTCAGTAACTTGCTCGCCATCTTTATAGATCGCAATAATTTGACCTTGACCTTGGGTGGCATCATAACCGTCAAATTGAGTTTCGCCTTCAACATTGACAATGCTGTTGTAGTCGATTGCAAATTTACCCGCATCACGTGCGCGTTGACGTTGTGCAGCCATTTCAACTTCAAAGCCAGCTTCGTCAATCGTTAAATCACGTTCGCGTGCAATATCAGCTGTTAAGTCAGCAGGGAAGCCGTAAGTATCGTAAAGTTTAAATACAACTGCACCTGGAATGACTGAACCTTTTAGGTTCGCAAGTTCACCTTCAAGCAATTTCAAACCTTGCTCAAGTGTTTTGGCGAATTGTTCTTCTTCTTTTAACAATAAAGCTTCAATACGTGCTTTATTTGCTTCAAGTTCTGGATAAGCAACACCCATCACATCAACAAGTGGTTGAAGCATTTTATAGAAGAATGAACCTGTTGCACCGAGTTTATTGCCATGACGTACTGCACGACGAATAATACGGCGTAGTACATAACCACGACCTTCATTGGATGGGTTTACGCCATCAGCAATGAGGAAGCAACATGAACGTGCATGGTCGGCAACGACTTTTAAAGATGCAGGGTAGTTAACGGGTGTGTTGTTTGCCGCAGCTTCAGCGTCAATTGCAGTAGTATCAAGCTCAATAATTTCAGCAGCAGATTTAAGCAAGTTTTGGAACAAGTCGATTTCGTAGTTTGAATTGACGTGTTGTAAAACCGCAGAAATACGTTCTAAGCCCATACCTGTATCTACAGATGGAGCAGGTAATGCATGTAATACGCCATCAGCAGTACGATTAAACTGCATGAATACGTTGTTCCAGATTTCAATGAAACGGTCGCCATCTTCTTCAGGTGTGCCTGGTAGGCCACCCCAAATGTGGTCGCCATGATCAAAGAAAATTTCAGAACAAGGACCACAAGGACCGGTATCACCCATTGCCCAGAAATTATCGGATGCGTATTGACCGCCTTTGTTGTCACCAATACGAATAATACGGCTGGCATCTAAGCCAATTTCTTTGTTCCAGATGTCAAATGCTTCGTCATCGGTATGGTAAACAGTGGCATATAATTTATCTTTAGGCAGTGCTAACCATTTTTCACCAGTAAGGAATTCCCATGCAAATTTGATCGCATCACGTTTAAAGTAATCGCCAAAAGAGAAGTTACCTAACATTTCAAAGAAAGTATGGTGACGTGCTGTATAACCGACATTGTCTAAGTCGTTGTGTTTACCGCCAGCACGTACACATTTTTGTGAAGATGTTGCACGAACATAATCACGTTTTTCCAAACCAAGGAAGCAGTCTTTAAACTGGTTCATCCCTGCATTGGTGAACAGTAAAGTCGGGTCGTTGGCGGGTACTAGTGAACTCGACGCGACACGTGTATGCCCTTGCGATTCAAAGTAACGCAAAAATGCTTCACGAATTTCAGCTGATGTCATAAAACGAGTACTCACAACCAAGTCACTCCATATATTTCGTATTGGCTAATAGCATAACCGAGCAAATTCATTTAAGAATAGCTGCCTCAGTATACTGGGCTTAAAATTTTAAAACGCCAAATTATAACGGAAAAAGCTGTATGCACCAATCACTTTAAGGTGAATTAATGACAATTCTATAGAATCGTTGTCCTGAGCTTTTTGATGTAAATCTAAGAGTTAATTGATCTAGAGCTGTTATCGTCAAAATTTAATGCACAGCTTGGTCAATATTTTTAGCTTGCTTTCTTTGATCCTGATTTGTGAAAAAATGACATCAAAATTAAAGTCAGGGTGATTGGAGCGCAATATTCATCAATAGATGTGAAGAAATGGTATCGATATTCAGTCGAAATCCATTAACATATACAAGTATTTACATCTACCCAAGAGTTAAGGATATCTAATGCAACGAGTAGCCATTAATGGTTTCGGGCGAATTGGTCGCAATGTATTACGTGCTTGGTTTGAAAATCCTAAAGATTTTCATTTTGACATTGTGGCGATTAATGATGTTGCAGATGTAGAGACTTTAATTCATTTATTTAAATATGATACAACCCATGGGCGCTTTAAAGGTAAAGTTGAAGTGTTATGGGAAAATGAACAGATTTTTTTGCATATTTCGGCGGGTTTGGCGCAATTAAAAGTAAAGGTCTTTTGCCAGGAAAATCCAGAATTATTGCCTTGGCATGATTTAAATATTGATGTTGTACTTGAATGTACGGGTTTATTTCGTTCCCGTGAAGCTGCGACAAAACATATTACAGCAGGAGCGAGGCGGGTCATTATTGGCGCAGCTCCTTTTGATAGTGTAGATGCCGCGATTGTTTATGGTGTCAACCATCATGAAGTGAAAAGCACGGATCAAATTATTTCCAGCGTATCGTGTACCACACAAGCCTTGGTTCCACTGGTTAAAATCATTGATGATGCATTTGGTATTGATACTGCGCTCATGACGGAAATTCATGCCGTCACAGCAGATCAATCGGTATTGGATCATGCGCATCGTGATTTACGTCGTGCGCGTGCTTCTGGGCAAAACATTATTCCAACCACTTCATCTGCTTTGGGGGCTTTGAAAAGTGTGATGCCAAAAATGGCAGATCGTATTGATGGTTATTCTATTCGTGTACCGACTATTAATGTGGCAGCCATCGACTTAACGTTTATTTCGCAATCGCATGTTACAGTACATAAAATTAATGAAGTTTTGGTCAAGTCAGCACGTCATGATTATGCTGAAATTATGGATGTGACAGATGAACCCTTAGTTTCATCGGACTTTAACCATTCGCCCTATTCGTTGGTGGTCGATCTGAATCAAACTATGGTGGTTGGGCATCAAGCCAAAGTTTTTGCATGGTATGACAATGAGTGGGGTTATGCCAATCGCTTGCTTGATTTGTGTGAATCCTTTACATAACAAGCCATATAAAAACAGAGGCAGATTAAATGTTTAACCTGCCTCTGTTTGAGAAAAAGACTATTCTTCTTCACTGATGTAATTGGGATCGTTTAAGAAGCCTTCTTGGATTTCTTTCGGCATGTCTTTGTGCCACCATGCATATATGGAAGATTGGATCTGTTGGTCTTCATCAGGGTCATTGAAGGGTTCATCATCTTCACGAATAAGTTCATCACCCTCAAATTTAAACCAAAATTCCCAAGGGTCATCATCACCACAACCCCAAGCTTGGGTGTGGATGTCAGAAACTAAGCTTTTTAAGAAGTTTAAAATGGCTTCCATGAATTCATCACCCGATGAACCATGCACAAAGTGGGCAATTGAATATCCTTCAAAACGGTACAGTGATTCTGGTCCTAAGTCATATTCAATCTGATCTACTAGGTCAATGAGATCTTGAGCAAGTTCTTCACCTTCGGTTGGATTGATGGTGGTCGCAATTTGTTTGAATATTTCAGCATTGCCCTGATGTTCTTGAAAAAGGCGATCTAATTTATTCATGATTTCTTGATTAGGATGTTTAAAGTATAAATTACTGTGAAGTTCCATAGTGAGCGCAGACCCCGAAATGTTGAAAGCATAAAATGCTGATAAATAATGATTGTTTTTAACGGTGTAAATGACAACTGAATATAGCGTTATTGATGAATAAAAATACAATGTATTGTGGTTATTTGGGAAGTGTTTTTTGAATGAATGTGTTGGCTGTGTCATTGGTGATTTAGAAATTAGCTCGATAGATCAAAATAGTTGCTGAACTTAAACGAATTTTTGAAAATTTAGATGATTAATTCGTTATGATAGTGAATAACAACTAAATAAGATAAGAGAAATGCATATCATGTTGATATTTATATGGGGTTTTATTCTGCTTTTAGCAATTGCTGTGATTTTTTTAATTTGGGTACAAATAAAGAATCAAACTGATGTACTAAGTGAAACTGAACTTAATCAAAAACTTGAAGAAAAAGTTATTCACTTAGAAGAAAACTTAAAAAAGACCTTGGAAATTATGCAGGACTTGGCCAAAAAAATGCATCTTCAGCAAGAAATGTTGGATAAAACCACAGTTAAATTAAGTCAGATCGAGTTACACAATGCTGAACTGGTTGGGTTGCTGGCAAAGGCGGCAAATTCGTCTGACAGACCATCACTTTAATTTCAGTTTTTAAGGCTTAAACCAGCTTAAATAAGCACGAACCTTAAAACTGCTGCGGATAACATGCTAATCAACACTGTGGGTAGTAAGGAAAAACGTGAAGCTGCAAGCAGTGTAATCGCAATTGCCAGTAAATCGGCAGGGTTGTCTTTGACAAAATAAGGTGCAATCACTGAAATGAGCACACAGCCAGGAACCACTTCTAAGATTTGTTTCTGGCGAGCTGTTAGGGTTTTATTTTTCAGTAAGACATAGCCTAAAATACGTGTCAAATAGGTGGTGATTGCAATACATAAAATGGCAATCAGGGTTGCTGAGTGAATCATTCTTTATCTCCAAGCAACCAATAGGCTGACGCAATACCCGCGATTGCTCCAATAGGGACATGCCAACCTTGGGGTAAATATAAATATGCCAGCGCAGCCGTGATTAAGCTGACCAACCATGGTCGTGCCGCGTGTAAACCTTTCCACATGCTGCGTAATAACACTAGAAATACTGCGGGAAATGCCATGTCAAAGCCAAAACGTGAGGCATCGCCTAAAATGGGGCCAATTGCGCCGCCTAATGCGGTGAATCCAACCCACATGAGGTAGAGAGCAAAACAAAGACCTGCGTAAAAAGACAGATTAAAGGCATGATTGATACCCGTCTGAGCTTGTCTTTTTTGTGCATCCGCCAAGGCAACTGCCCAACTTTCATCACACATAAAAAATAAAGCGGGAAAAACCTGTTTATTGGGTAAATGTCTTAGGTAGGGAACTAGGCTTGCACCCATGAGTAAATGACGACTATTCACTAAAAAAGTAATGAACATCAGCATTAAGATATTGGGTGGATTGGTCCACAATTCTAAAATGGCAAATTCTGAGCCGCCTGCAAAATTGAGACCTGTAAATAAAGGCACTTCAATAAAAGAAAAGCCTTTTTGCGTGGCTTGTGCGCCAAGTACTAAAGCAAAGGGAATAATCCCCAATAGCATAGGAATTGATATTTTTATGCCACGTTTAAATTCAGTAAAGTCCTGCGAATACGTTAAATCTTGAGTTATATTTTTTAACGTAGACATAAGGTTTGGCCTGACAGGAGGAATTGAATTGAGGGAAATATTTTATGATAATTTATGGGGTATTTTTCACTTAAATTAGCTTGATTTTGGTTTTAAATGGCATTAAATAGCGTTAAATTATATTTAATTAAAATTTACTGCTCTGGTGATTGGTGATGGATCATATTGATAAGCGCATACTGAAAGCCTTGCAGCACAACGGAAAGTTGCAAAATAATGAACTGGCTCAAATCGTGGGTTTGTCGGCATCGCCATGTTTACGGCGCGTTAAACAATTAGAAGATGATGGCATTATTGAAAAATATGTGGCTTTGGTTGATCCGACAAAAGTAAATCTTGCGTTAACGGTTTTTGCACGAATTTGGCTGAAAGGACAAGATGCAGAAACTGTAAACCAGTTTGTCGATGCTGTGCATGATATGCCTGAGGTGGTGGAGTGTCAGCTTATGGCAGGGGATTGTGATTTCTTTTTAAGAATTGTGGTTGCCGACTTAGCGGCTTATCGTCAGTTTCAAATTCATCATTTAAATAAAATTGCAGGAATTCAAAATGTCAAAACTGAGATTCCTTTACAAAAAGTCAAACAAACAACAGCCTTACCTTTAGACTGATCACTTGCTTGCTGTATGATTGTGTTTTGGCTTAGATATTGAATTTTCTATTGATTGATAATTTCATAAATTTGAATGATTTCATGTTGATTAAACAATAAGTATTCGCCATTTTTTCTGAAAAAGTCAGGTGCACAGCTAAAATTATCGTGCTAGACTAGGAGAAATCGGGTGTGTTCCCGATTTTTTTATGCGGATTCGTTCCGCGCTGACAGAATTTAGGTTTACAACATGCCCATTTCAGAGACATGGTTATTACCTGATGGTGTAGCTGATGTATTACCCGAACAGGCGCAAGTGATTGAAACTTTGCGTCGTGACGCACTAGATTTCCTCGCATCTCGAGGTTATCAATTGGTGTACACGCCATTTATTGAATACATCGAATCTCTATCTTCTCTTTCAGAATCGAATCAAGATTTAGACTTAGCTACTTTTAAAGTGATCGATCAGCTTTCTGGTCGTTTACTTGGTGTGCGTGCCGATATGACACCACAAGTGGCTCGTATTGATGCGCATGTACATCCAGTAGAAGGTGTGGCTCGTTACTGCTATGCAGGAACGGTTTTACATACGAAACCACAAGGGTTTAATACCACACGTTCACCATTACAATTGGGTGCAGAACTATTTGGTTCAGACAGCATTGATGCTGATGTCGAAATGGTTGATGTCATGCTGAGCTTGATTGAAAAAGCAGGCTTGGCAGCAGGTACGCATTTAGATTTAGGGCATGTTGGGTTGTTCCGTAGTTTAGTTAAACATGCGGGTTTGACCAAGGCTGTTGAAAGCCATCTTTCGGATTTGTATCAACGTAAAGCACTGCCTGAACTGGCAGAGTTTACTCAAGAATTAAAATATGGTTCAGATTTCTATACGCTTGGTCGTTATTCAAGTGATTTAGATGCATTACAGACACATTTAAGTGCTGAAATATTGGCGGATGAAGCATTTAAACACGCTTTTGATGTATTGAAAACGACTCAAGTCGAAATTCAATCACGTTGGCCAAATCTGCACATTGGTATTGATGTTATAGAGTTGCGTTCATATCATTATCACACGGGTTTAATGTATGCAGTGTATGCACCAAACCGTGCAGCTCCACTGGCACAAGGTGGGCGCTATGACGGCATTGGTCAACATTTTGGTCGTGCCCGTCCTGCCACAGGTTTCAGTTGTGACTTATATGCTTTAAGTGCAGGTCAATTTACAGATTTAAATGTAGTGGTTGCACCGAAGGGTACAGCGATGGATTTGCTTGAAGCAATTTCGAATGCACGTACACAAGGCTTTGGTGTAATTCAGTTACTTGGAAATGACAGTTTAAACTCAGTACCACATGCAACTCATCAATTGGTGAATGTGGCAGGTGAGTGGAAAGTCGAAAAGATTTAATGACATGAATTAGTTTCAAGTGACTAATTTAAGTTTTCAATTTTAACAGCATGATGCAATGAGGCTATTATGGGCAAAAATGTTGTGGTACTCGGTACCCAATGGGGCGACGAAGGTAAAGGTAAGATTGTCGACCTGCTCACAGATCAAGCGGCTGCGGTAGTTCGTTACCAAGGCGGACACAACGCTGGTCATACACTCGTGGTTGGTGGTAAGAAAACTGTATTACACCTCATTCCATCTGGTATTTTACGTGAAAACGTACTTTGCTTAATTGGTAATGGTGTTGTACTTTCACCTGCTGCATTAATCGAAGAAATGGACATTCTTGAAAAAGAAGGCGTGCCTGTTAAAGAACGTTTACGTATCTCTCCAAACTGTCCTTTAATTCTTCCGAACCATATTGCACTTGACCAAGCACGTGAGAAAAAACGTGGTAATGCGAAAATTGGTACGACTGGCCGTGGTATTGGCCCAGCGTATGAAGATAAAGTTGCACGTCGTGCAATTCGTATTGCAGACTTAGTGCGTGGTGGTGAACATCTTAAAGCTCAACTTGAAGAGCTACTTGAATACCATAACTTCCAATTAACTCAATTCTACGGTGTGGAAGCGGTTAATCTTGAAGATGTACTTGCGCTTTGTGATCAATGGCGTGAAGTTGTAGCCCCACTTGTTGTGGATGTAACAACTGAATTGCATAACTACCGTAAAAACGGTGAAAACATCATGTTTGAAGGTGCTCAAGGTTCACTTCTTGATGTCGATCATGGTACATACCCATATGTAACATCTTCAAACACAACAGCGGGTGGCGTAAGCTCAGGTTCAGGTTTAGGTCCATTACACCTTGACTATGTGCTTGGTATTACTAAAGCATATACAACACGTGTAGGCGCAGGTCCTTTCCCAACAGAGTTGGTTTATGATGCTGCAAATGACGTAGGTGATGCAATTGGTAAACACCTTGGAACTAAAGGTTCTGAATTTGGTGCATCTACGGGTCGTCAACGCCGTTGTGGTTGGTTTGATGCAGAAATTCTACGTCGCTCTGTAGATGTAAACTCACTTTCTGGTATTTGCTTAACTAAACTTGACGTTCTTGACGGTTTAGAAGAAGTGAAAATCTGTATCGGTTACGAAGCTGCTGATTCTGGTTGTGTTGGTTCTTCTGATGCACTTGCATTTGAAACTTTAAAACCAATCTATGAAACAATGCCAGGTTGGTCTGAGTCGACTTTCGGTGCAAAAAGCATGGAACAATTGCCAGCAAATGCAATTGCTTATGTAAAACGCATTGAGCAGTTAATTGAATGTCCAATCGACATCGTTTCAACTGGTCCAGACCGTGAAGAAACCATTGTATTACGTCATCCTTTTAATGCTTAATTTAAGCGCATAGAAAGATGGTAAAAAAAGCCTCGCAATATGTGAGGCTTTTTTATATTCACTTTTTTTAACAAGATGATAAGTGGATATATTGATGAAAATTTTGCAAGACTAAAGTTGCATCAGAGAATACTGTTTAAATCATTGGCAGTTGCTAAAATACAAAACATAAGATAAATAGCGGGTTGTGCGGATGCATAAAAATATTTCAGGAACGATTTTTTATTCCTTACTTTTTGCAATGGGTGGAGCACCGACCATTGCGATGCTGATTATTCAAGCACAGACTCAAGATCCTAATATTGTCTATGGGGTATTTATTGGTTTAAGTGTCATTATTGCGTGTATTTTGGTGCCATTAATTTTAATTCAAAATGCATTTTTATTTTTTAAACGAAAAAATGATCAACTTGAGCAAAAAATCAAACCACTTTGCCAAGTGTATTTGGTTCTGAATGCTTTATGTCTTATTTATTGGCTTAGTTTTCAGTTTCTTAAATAAGCACGGTTACATAAATGATATGAATGTGGATTGAATAATAATTTAAAGCTGATCCACAATTCCATATAATCGCCTTAAAACAGATATCTATTTTTAAGGTGGAGATTATTATAATGAACAGCAAGTTTATTTTGAGTTTGTGTGCAGCAAGTGTGATTACTATTTCGGGTTGTACCACTGTTGCGGAAATGGCAGGGGCGGATTCATCCACATTAAATGTAGCTGCGGCACAAGGCTTTAATAAAACAGTTCAAGAAGCAAGTGCAAATAAAACCTTAGATACTTCATCTGCGACGTATAAACGTATTAATGCTGTATTTTTGCGTTTAAAGCCGTATGCAGATCAAGTTAACCAAACGGGTCAGAAGTTTAGTTGGCAACTGGCAGTTTTGAAATCTGATCAGGTGAATGCTTATGTCGCACCCGGTGGTAAAGTTGTGTTCTATACAGGCATTGTCAATAAGCTAAACCTGACTGATGCAGAAATTGCGGCAGTGATGGGGCATGAAATGGTACATGCTTTAGAGGAACATTCTAAAAATAAAATTGGTGCTCAAGCCTTAACTGATTTAGCTTTAAATATTGGTTTAAGTGCAGCAGGAAATAACGTTGGACAATTGGGTACAGCAGCAGCGCAGTTAGGGAGTCAAGTCGGGATAGGATTGCCTTATTCACGTAGTCTTGAAAGTCGTGCCGACCAAGGTGGATTACTTCTTATGGCGCGTGCAGGTTATAACCCACAAGCAGCAATTACCCTTTGGGAAAAAATGAATAAACTAGATGGTGCAGGTGGTTCATCATTCTTGTCTACTCACCCTTCAAATAGCCAACGTATTGAAGCGATGCGTAAAAATTTGCCTACTGCTCAAGCAATTTATAACAAACGTTAATAAATAGTTAGGTTCAAAAAGGATGCGATAGGCATCCTTTTTTATATGATTTTTTTGATTTTGAACATCATAAATTATTTGTGACAGGTGAAGCAGTGCTTCACCTTAACAGGTAACTGAGAAATATCTATGGTGCAGGATTAGGTTGTTGACGATGGATATCTTCAATGCCTTGTAAAATGTCTACAGATAAATCAATGTCAAAAGCTTGGATGTTTTCTTTGAGTTGATCTAAATTGGTTGCACCAATAATAGTGCTGGTCACAAAGAACTGTTGCTTGATAAATGCCAGTGCAAGCTGAGTGAGTGTTAAACCATGTTGCTCTGCAAGTTGAGCATACTGTTCGGTTGCCCATTCACTTTCTGGATTGCTATAGCGGCTAAAACGAGAGAATAGTGTGACACGAGCATTGGCGGGACGCGCGCCATGACGGAGTTTACCTGTCAAATAACCAAAAGCTAAAGGGGAATAGGCCAGTAATCCTACATTTTCATAATGAGCAATTTCTGACATACCAATTTCATAGGTACGGTTTAATAGATTGTAGGGGTTTTGCACACTGACAAACTTTTCTAAACCTAATTTTTCTGCCAAGTTTAAAAATTTCATGGTTCCCCATGGCGTTTCATTGGACAGTCCAATATAACGAATGCGTCCTTTTTTAATTTCATTACTTAAAGCGGTTAGGGTTTCTTCTAAAGCTGTAATTTCGCTATTTTGCTGTGCTTCACTGTTGCCATAACCGAGTTTACCAAAGAAGTTGGTTGGGCGTTGTGGCCAATGCAGTTGATAGAGGTCGATATAATCGCTTTGCAGGCGTTGTAGGGAGTCATCAATAGCAGAAGTGATTTCTGCTGCTGTAAAGCGTGTTTGTCCATCACGGATCTGGCTGCCGCCTTGTGATGGCCCTGCTATTTTTGAGGCAATAAATAATTGATCTCGATTGCCACGTTGAGCAATCCAATTGCCCAATATGGTTTCAGTAGCACCTTGAGTTTCAGGTTTGGGAGGTACTGGATACATTTCAGCGGTATCCCAAAAGAACAAACCTTGATCTAAAGCATATTCAAGTTGTTGGAAGGCCTCTGCTTGGGTATTTTGCTCACCAAAAGTCATGGTTCCTAAACAAATTTCAGGAACCAATATTCCTGTATTGGCTAAAGGTTTAAGTTGCATCGAGGTTTATCCTTTAATTTTTATCATGGAGTTTTAAATCGTGTACAAGACTACCTGATTTAGTCATAAGAGTTAAATCATGAATAATTTTAAAGTTGTCATAAATGTGACAAAAGAATAAAAAATTAAAGCATAAAAAAGCAAATCATAAGATTTGCTTTTTTATTGAATTGGCAAAGATAAAAAGCTTATTCTTCGTCATCATCCTTATCTAAAGAAACATCAGTTTCTTCAGGTGTAACATCAAAAATAAGAATGGCTTTACCATCTGTTTCGATCATGCCTTGTTCTTCAAGCGTTTTTAAAACGCGTCCAACCATTTCACGAGAACAACCAACAATACGGCCAATTTCTTGACGAGTAATACGGATCTGGCGACCATTTGGAAGAATCATGGCTTCAGGTTGTGAAGAAAGATCAATTAAACAACGTGCAATACGACCAGATACATCTATAAATGCAAGGTCTGTGACTTTACGTGTGGTATTTTTTAATCGGCGCACCAATTGAGCAAATACAGCATAGCTAAGATCTGGATATTGTTTGCTTAATTCATGAAAATTTTCATAGGTAATTTCAGCAATTTCACATACGTCACGTGTACGAACTTCTGCAGTACGTTGTGGATTTGCTTCAAATAAACCCATTTCCCCAAAAAAGTCACCGGCATTCAAATACGCAACTACAATTTCGCGTTCATCATCTTCGCGTAAAATAATGGAGACTGAACCTTTTAAAATCAAATAAAGAGATTTTGATTCAGTGCCTGCGTCGATAATTGCAGTACGTTTTGGATAGCGATTAATATATGCACGTTTTAATAATGCTTTTACTGACTCTGGTAGCTGGCCAGGAGAAAGCGCATCAGTGCTAAGTTGTGAAAAGTTTGCAGTCATGCTAACGGTTCCGAATATGGATAAGTAATAGATCGCACAAGACCTAAAATGAACTTGTCACATAGAAGAGATGAAATTCCGTATCAACTCAATTTATGTTAGTGTACAGGTACGTCGTAAATTTATAGCTTTTTTCAGGTAGTTGCAATGCAAACAAGTGTTCATTGGCTAGAGAATGTTGCTTTTGAAGCCAAATCAGAGAGTGGTCATCAAATTGTCATGGATGGGGCTGAGGCATACGGTGGTGAAAACCGTGGTCCACGTCCTATGGAACTTATATTAATGGGACTTGGTGGGTGTGCTTCCTTTGATATTGTGACTATTTTAAAGAAATCACGCCAAGATGTGATAGGGGTCGTATGTCAGTTGAAAGCGGATCGTGCTGATAGTATTCCTGCCGTATTTACCAAAATCCATTTACATTTTGTGGTAACGGGTAAAGCGGTAAAAGAAAAACAGGTGGCTAAAGCAGTTGAACTTTCTGCTGAAAAATACTGTTCAGCAAGTAAAATGCTGTCAGATGGCGGTGTAGAAATTACTCACGACTTTGAAATTATTGAAGCTGAGTAATGAAAAAGTGGATGGCAATTCATAGGTGAGTTGCCATTTTATAAATCTAAGAATGATATAAGTCATACCTTTTTTAAGTTAAAAATCTACAAAATTGAATAAAATAGTCTTAGCTCAATCCAAATTAAGAACTTTAACAACAACGTTAAGCAATCTTGTTCGCGTGTTGCTTTATATTCATCAAATTGCTTATTTTAAACTGCATTAAGATTCTGATTGCTCAAATGCACTTGCTATATAAATTTTTAAACTATCAAGCACAAATGCAAGGTGTTTTATACAGTTGCTCAAAATGAGTCAGATAATATATTCTGAATAGAATTTGATACATAAGATATCAAATTGAACTTGAAAAATGTGCAATATATACCCATATTATAACTGAGTTATATTTTTTGTCTTAATGACTTTAATTATTGAAAATTAAAAAATATTTTTTAATAAAATTGTTGAAAAATATCAAACCATTCCCATCTATTATCCAAGTACAAAATTTGTTGTGAGGAAAATAAGAATGCGTTTTGAAAAATTTACAAATCGCTTACAGCAAGCCTTATCAGATGCCCAATCTTTAGCTATGGGTAAAGATAACACCGCCATTGAAGGTATTCACATTCTATCTGCACTGTTGGAAGAATCATCTAATATCAGCTTGTTACAACAGGCAGGTGCAAATTTAAGAGACCTTCAAACCAAGTTGCAGCAGGCATTAAATAATGCTGCAACGATTGCAAACCCAACAGGCGATATCAATTTAAATCCAGAAGCTGTACGTGCATTGAATTTAGCAGATAGTTTTGCACAAAAAGCGGGAGATGAATTTTTATCTACGGATTGGGTGATTTTGGCGCTCGCTGAAACAGGTGCAACGAAAACACTACTCAATAGTGTAGGTGTGACGACAGATAAGCTGCGTAAAGCAATTGAAAATATACGAGGTGGTGACAAAGTTATGGCAAATAACCACGAAGATCAACGTGATTCTCTGAATAAATATACGGTTGATTTAACTGAGCGTGCCATGTCTGGTAAGCTTGATCCAGTCATTGGGCGAGATGAAGAAATTCGTCGAACGATTCAAGTTTTATCACGTCGTACTAAAAATAACCCTGTACTTATTGGTGAGCCAGGGGTGGGTAAAACTGCGATTGTAGAAGGTTTGGCACAACGTATTGTCAATGGTGAAGTGCCTGAGGGCTTAAAAGGTAAACGTGTTTTATCTTTGGACTTAGGGTCATTATTGGCAGGTGCGAAATATCGTGGTGAGTTTGAAGAACGTTTAAAAGCCGTTCTAAAAGACCTTGCTAAATATGATGGCGAGATCATCTTATTTATTGATGAGTTACATACGCTTGTCGGTGCTGGTAAGGGCGATGGCGCGATGGATGCAGGGAATATGTTAAAACCTGCATTGGCGCGTGGTGAGCTTCGCTGTGTGGGTGCAACCACTTTGGATGAATATCGTCAGTTCATTGAAAAAGATGCAGCATTGGAACGTCGTTTCCAAAAAGTTTTGGTCGATGAACCGAGTGTAGAAGACACCATTGCAATTTTACGTGGTTTAAAAGAGAAGTACGCAACACATCATGGTGTGCAGATTCTCGATTCTGCGATTATTGCTGCGGCGAAAATGTCACATCGTTATATTACAGACCGTCAATTGCCAGATAAAGCCATTGATTTAATTGATGAAGCTGCATCGCGGATTAAAATGGAAATTGACTCGAAACCTGAGCCACTTGACCGTTTAGACCGACGTCTTATCCAGTTGAAAATGCAATTGGAAGCGGTAAAACAAGATGCAGATTCTGTCAGTAAAGTTGAAGTTGAATATTTGGAAAAGCAAATTGAAGAAGTTCAACGCGAATATAACAATTTAGAAGAAGTGTGGCGTGCTGAAAAAACCTTAGTCGAAGGAACGAATCAAGCGCAAGTTGAGTTAGATAAAGCTCGAACTGCTTTTGAAAAAGCACAGCGTGAAGGTGATTTGGCTGAAGCAAGCCGTTTGCAATACGGCGTAATTCCTGAATTGCAAAAACGCCTTGCAGCGGAAGAAGTGGCTGAAGAAACTAGTGAAGAGCCGAAATTAATTCGTACCAAAGTGACCGAGAATGAAATTGCTGAAGTGGTCAGTGCTGCAACGGGTATTCCTGTGACAAAAATGTTGCAGGGTGAACGTGAAAAACTTCTTCATATGGAAGATTTTTTACATAACCGTGTGGTTGGGCAAGATGAAGCGGTTGTTGCTGTATCGAATGCAGTTCGTCGTTCACGTGCAGGCTTATCTGATCCGAATCGACCTAGTGGTTCATTCTTATTCCTTGGGCCAACAGGTGTCGGTAAAACTGAATTGACCAAAGCTTTGGCGAATTTCTTGTTTGATAGTGACGATGCTATGGTTCGTGTCGATATGAGTGAGTTCATGGAGAAGCATTCTGTGAGTCGCTTGGTTGGTGCACCTCCAGGCTATGTTGGATATGAAGAAGGCGGTATCTTAACTGAAGCTGTGCGACGTAAACCTTATAGTGTAGTGTTGTTTGATGAGGTGGAAAAAGCACATCCTGACGTGTTTAACATCTTATTACAGGTGCTTGATGATGGTCGTTTAACGGACTCTCAGGGGCGTGTCGTTGATTTTAAAAATACAGTCATCGTGTTGACCTCAAACTTAGGTTCACAAGATGTGCGTGAGCTAGGTGGAGGTGCTACGGAGGATGAAGTTCGTACGGTGGTGATGAATGCAGTATCGCAACATTTCCGTCCAGAATTCATTAACCGTATTGATGAATTGGTGGTTTTCCATTCATTGAAAAAAGAACAAATTCGAGGCATTGCAGATATTCAGTTGGATCGTTTACGCTCACGCTTAAGCGAAAAAGACATGAGTCTTTCTGTAGAGGATAGTGCTTTTGATCAATTAATAGATGCTGGTTTTGACCCTATCTATGGTGCGCGACCACTGAAACGTGCAATTCAACAACAAGTCGAAAACTCGTTGGCACAAAAAATATTAAGTGGTGAGTTTCTTCCAGGCGATACGATTTTGATTAAAGGTGAACATGGTCATCTTGAGTTTGAAAAAATGAAATTGAGTTAAGAGTTAAACTTGTTTTCAATCGCAAAATAAAAAACCTAGCTTCGGCTAGGTTTTTTTATTGAGGAATAGAAATGTTAAAAATGACATTTTAAAGTCAAAATGTGACGTAAGTTTTCACATTTTTGTGATGGAAATATCATCTAAGTGCTTTATTTGCAAAATAATTATCTTTATTTAATGATTCTCTTTATAATTTATTTTAATAAAAAATAAACAGCTTGAGATGGAAAAAATGACTAAATTAAAGTGGGGTATTGGAAGTGTACTTACGCTTGCTGTGGTCGCAGTAGGAGGGAATCTTTATGCGGATAAAAGTTTGAAAACTTATTATCAGCAGGGCAGCAAGCAGTCAAATAATTTAAGTTTACAGTATCAAGCTTTTAACATGGGAGCTTTAAAAGGCAGTGCCAACTGGAGCGCTGAATTAGTACTTGATCCATGTAAACCGAAAGAAGTGCTTCAATTTAGTGGTCAGGATAATATTAAACGTAGTTGGAATGGATACGTTATTTATTCAGATATTAAAATTATTCAAGCACCGGGAGCACTTCAGTCGTTGTTGAAGGAACCGCTTAAAGTCCAAACGACAGTCAATTGGTTAGGAAACATGAATAGCACGTTGACGACGCCAGTCATTACACGAAATGAAGCCCAAATACAGTCTAGATTAGATCCGATAAAATTAAAATTCCGTGCAAAACCGATAGACCAACAATTAAAGATACTGGATTTACAACTTGAAATTCCGAATTTGACCGTAACAGATACAAACACACATTTCCAAATGGTTGGGTTAAAGCTAGAAACCAACCAAGGACTAAATGGCGAGTATCTAGAGGCGGGGAAAACCAAAATTCAGATGGATTTGTTGAAAATGTCAGATCGAGATATCAATAAACCAACCAATGCTGAACTGAAGAATTTTAGTATAGAGACTGAAAGTGAGTTGACGGATCGGGTTTTAAATACTGAAATGTTGCTGCGGCTTGATGAAATGAAAATGCCTTTTGTGCCTGCAATGCAGAAAGTACAGTTTAATTTTAATGTGCTTGATTTGAATCGACAAAAATTACAGAGTTTTTTTGATATCTTGGAAAACGGTGACAAAAGTTGTTTGGCCCAAGAAAAACTGGTGACAGATATAGAACCTGCTTTGTTGGCTGTGATCAATGAGGGCTTTCGTTTTGAATCAAAAGATAATCAGTTTGCTATGGGAGGAGGCGTTGCTCAAGCTGGCATGACGGGGCGTATTATGCCGAGTCATCAATCGACCATGATGGGTTTTGTAAAAATGATGCCAAGTTTAATGGAATACAAAGCAGATGTTCAGTTTGATAAAAATATGCTCTCTAGTGTGATGAATAATTATATGCAAAAAGGCGGAGTTGCCATGTCTGATCAAAATGTCGAAAATATGTTGTCTACTATGCAGCAGTCAGGGCAGGTGAAACGCGAAGGTGATATTTTGAAAATGTCAGTTGAATACAAATATGGGCAGAAAAAGTTCCTGACTGAATAATGCTGTGTGATTAGGTAGGGCATAAAAAATGGGACGAATTACGTCCCATTTTTTATGCTTGAAAACTTTCCAAGGCAAATCTTAGCAGAGATGAAATGCGAGGTCGTATTTCATCTCCAGTGTATTAGCTTTTTGGATGGGTAATTTTCCATGCGCGGTGAATTTTGGTATTGCGTTTGAAGTCAGTACCAATGGTTTCGCTGGTAATTTCTTCAACATCAAAGAAGGCCAAAATTTCATCATCCATTTCAAAACCACGATAGTTGTTTGAAAAGTATAATGTACCTTCTGTGGTTAAGCGGTTCATTGCGCGTTTGAGTAATGACAAATGGTCACGTTGCACGTCAAAAGTACCGTGGAACTTTTTCGAGTTAGAGAATGTTGGCGGGTCAATGAAGATTAGGTCATATTGTTCATGACCTTCTTTTAACCATTCAAAACAGTCGCTCGAGAAAAACTGATGTTGTTGGTCAGCATGATCAACAGTTAAACCATTCAGTACAAAGTTTTCTTTAGACCAGTTCAAATAAGTATTCGATAAATCGACACTTGTGGTACTTGCAGCGCCACCTAAAGCAGCATGAACGCTGGCAGTAGAGGTGTAGCTATACAGGTTTAAGAAGTGTTTGCCTTTTGCTTCAGCAGCAATACGTAAACGCATTTGACGGTGGTCAAGGAACAAACCTGTATCTAAATAATCAGTTAAGTTGATTAAGAATTTTGCTTTGCCTTCTTGCACAATAAAACGCTTAGATGCAGTACTTTGTTTTTCGTACTGTGTTTTACCTTCCTGACGTGCACGAGTTTTAATAAAGATTGCATCACGACCCAAACCTGTTACTGCACGAATAGAGGCAAGTGCTAAATTAAAACGTTTTTTTGCTTTTTCAGGATCAATGGTTTTTGGTGGTGCGTATTCTTGGACGTGTAAACGATCGCCATATAAATCTACTGCAACATTAAAGTCGGGCAGATCGGCATCATATAAACGTAAGCAATAGATATTTTCTTTGACTGCCCACTTTTTCAATGCCTGCATATTTTTTTGCAAACGATTGGTAAAGTCTTCAGCACCTTCAATCTTTTCAAATTGTTGTGGCTGCCAAACAGCAAGGAAAGGTTGAGTTGCTGTAGCGGGTTTAATTTGACCTGAGCGAATGTAAATTGGCAATTTACCATTCATTAAACGTAAAGTTTGCGGATCATTAAACGCTAAAACGTCAGCTTGCTCAATTTGAGAGGCAATAACGGCTGCTGTTTGATTTGGAAAGTGTTTTTGCAATAGGGCAGATAGACCTAGGTATAAAGCACGATTTGAAGCTTTTTCGCCTAAACGCTCACCATAAGGCGGGTTAGTCACAATAAATGCTTTTTTACCCATTGCTGCAAAATCAGGCCAGTCAGCCAGAGTACGTTCTTCAATTTTGATGTGATCAAGTAATGACTCAAAGCCTGCGGCAATAATATTTTGCTTGGTCGCTTTCACCGCTTCCCAGTCAGCATCATAAGCATAGAACTGAGGTAATGGTTTTTCTAATGCAGCTTGGTGACGTTCAGTGGCTTCTGCTTTGATCGACATCCATAAATCATGGTTATGACCATTCCAACCATTGAAACCAAAGCGACGTACTAAACCAGGTGCGCGATCAGTCAACATCATGAGTGCTTCAATGATGAATGTGCCTGAACCACACATTGGGTCTAAAATAATGTCTGGATTACATTGGAGTAATTTGGCTTTTTGCAGAATTGCTGCTGCAAGGTTTTCTTTAATTGGCGCATCGGTCATAAAGTGACGATAGCCACGTTTATGTAAGGAATCACCTGATAAATCTAAGCAATAAGTGTGCTGAGTTTTACCCGCAAGCACATATAAAGTAATTTCTGGTTGTTTAATGTCAACACTTGGGCGTTTGCCGACGGCTTCCATAAAGGAGTCGACCACACCATCTTTTACACGTAAGGTCGCAAATTGGCTATTGACTTTAATGTCGCGTTCTACGTGCAAACGAATGGCAAAGGTACTTTGTGGTGCAAAAATGAGAGACCAGTCAAAGTTCATTGCACCTTCATATAGCTCTTCTGCCACATCACGTGCATCATGGGTGAAGTCCAATTCATGGGTATGAATAGGCGTCAGTACACGAGATGCTAAACGCGACCAAATACAAATACGGTATGCATTTTCTAGCGTGCCTTGGAAAACTAAACGTCCTGGAAAGCGTTCAATATTTTGAACACCTAAACCTTCCAATTCTTCTTGGAGTAAGGTTTCAAGTCCATCTGCACAGGTAACCCAATATGTAGAAAGACGTAGTTTCGAATTCATGCAAATTTCCAAAAGCAGCTAAGCAATCTAATATTTTAACGTATTTTAGGGCGTAAAAGTTTTTAAATTATGGTAAAGCCTGAGTCTAATGGAAAAATATCGACTTTTTATCTCTTAAGCGTTCATATTTGGTATGTATTTTGCTGAAGAATATATGGATTAGTGATCAGTCAGGTGTTTGGGCTGAAAGCGTAGTTTAAAATTGATTTGATGGGGGCATTCATGACGGATTCAGTTTATAAAGGTTTTAAGGAAAATGGCGATGCATTTTCAGTTGCAACACTTATTTATGCGCGATTGAGACGTGTGGCTGGGCGGGTAATTGATGTCATGTATTTGGTGCATAATAAGGATTATGCCCAATATGTTGTTGGATTGGCGCAGGCGGAAAATGATGCCGAATTAGACCGACATGCTGCACGTTTAGATGCTTTAATTCTTGCTGAACGTGAACCTGAGATTGCAGTCATTCAGCCAGAAAAGAAAGTGGTTGTTGAAATGGTGCAAAATGAAGTTGAGGTTACAGAAGACGAAATTTATAGAGCGCAAGTTTCACATCATTATATTGGTGCATTGCGCTGATAAATATGGCTCTAAATCATCGTATTCATTTAGAGCCTGTTTTTTTATACGTGGGAGAAGTGGTGATTGTTTAATTAACATTAATCCTTTTACATAGTTAGAACAGAATGACATAAAAGAGAGCTATAAATACTCAGCTTGAAAATTTTTAATGTTTTGATGGGGTTGATACCGCATAGGCGTTTTATTTGCGCGGTGTTGGACGTGTTTTCGTGAATAAGAGAAGCCAGATCAAAAATTTAAATTGACTAAAAATTGCTTGATCGTGCGCATTGGTCTCGGATTATGCAGAATAATATCTGTATAATAGTTCAACTTAACCGCAAGGGAATCTCTCATGCACTTGGCAGCATTGCATACTCCGAGCCAGATTCAACTCAATCAACAGGGTAATCTTAAACATTTCTTGACCATTGAAGGTCTTTCCAAAGAAACCCTGACAAAAATTCTTGATACCGCTAATTCTTTTTTCAATGAACAAAATCAACTGATTACGACGCCACTTTTGGAAGGTCGTACAGTCATGAATCTATTTTTTGAAAATTCAACACGTACACGTACTACTTTTGAAGCAGCAGCAAAGCGTTTGTCGGCAAATGTTTTGAATATTGATATTGCGCGCTCAAGTACCTCTAAGGGTGAAACGCTACGTGATACGCTGTGGAACCTTGAAGCAATGGCAGCGGATATTTTCGTGGTGCGTCATTCATCTTCAGGTGCAGCACATTTTATTGCACAAACGGTTTCGCCACATGTTGCGATTATTAACGCGGGTGATGGTCGTCATGCGCATCCAACTCAAGCCATGTTGGATATGTTGACGATTCGCCGTGAAACGAAAAAGCCATTCGAAGCTTTAAGTGTTGCGATTATTGGTGATATTAAACATTCACGTGTGGCACGTTCAGATGTGGTGGCATTGCAAACTTTGGGCTGTAAAGACATTCGCGTTATTGCACCCAATACGTTACTTCCATACGCTTTTGATGAATACGGTGAAGAGATTCGTCTATTTAATAACATGGAAGAAGGCATCAAAGACTGCGACGTGATTATTACCTTACGTATTCAAAATGAACGTATTGATTCACCTGCACTCGCGTCGCAAGCCGAATTTTATAAAATGTATGGCTTGAATAAAGAACGTCTAGCAATGGCAAAACCAGATTGTATCGTGATGCATCCGGGGCCAATGAACCGTGGTGTAGAAATTGACTCCAGTATTGCCGACGGTCCACAAGCGGTTATTTTGCATCAGGTGACCAATGGTATTGCTGTACGTATGGCAGTGCTTGCCTTGTCTATGCAAGGTCAGTTGCAGGAAAAAGGTTTAATTGAAGCGATTGCGGGATAAGGGAAAGTCATGAGTATTGTAAAAATTGAAAATGTCCGTGTCCTCGATCCAGTCAAGCAAACGGATAGCGTAGAAACAGTCTATTTAGAACAGGGTAAACGCATTGCAGCAACAGACCATGTGAGCGAAATCATTGATGGGCAAGGTAAATGGTTGATGCCAACCATGGTCGATTTGTGTGCACGTATGCGTGAACCCGGTCAGCAACAACATGGTACGTTAAAGTCTGAAGGTCATGCAGCACGTAAAAATGGTATTCTACATATCTTTACACCACCAGATTCCAAACCAATCGTACAAGACAATGGTGCACTGATTCACGGATTAGTGGAAAAAGCCATGTTAGATGGTGGAATTTACTTAAAAGTCATTGGGGCACAGACTCAAGGTTTACAAGGCAAACAACCTGCAAATATGGCCGGTTTGAAAAAAGGGGGCTGTACAGCGGTATCTAATGCCAATGCTCCCTTTGCGGATGATGATGTTGTACTTCGTACGCTTGAATATGCAGCTGGTTTGGGTATGACCGTTGTGTTTTATGCAGAAGAACATCAAATTGCCAAAGATGGTTGTGTACATGAAGGTTTTGTTGCCTCACGCCAAGGTTTACCGATGATTCCAGCTTTGGCCGAAACAGTGGCAATTGCAAAGTACCTGTTGATGATTGAAGCCACTAAAGTTCGTGCCCATTTTGGTTTGTTGTCCTGCGGGGCTTCTGTTGAACTCATTAAAATTGCCAAAGCTAAAGGCTTGCCTGTCACTGCTGATGTTGCAATGCACCAACTGCATTTAACCGAAAGTTTAACCGATGGTTTTAACTCGTTGGCACATGTACGCCCGCCATTACGTGCTGAAAAAGATAAACAGCTATTACGTCAAGGCGTGAAAGAGGGTGTGATTGATGCAATTTGTACCCACCATGAACCGCTGAGTAGTTCTGCAAAATTAGCGCCATTTGCTGAAACCGAGCCGGGTTTAACCGCTTTTGATACTTATGTTGCTTTTGGTGTTCAATTGGTTAATGAGGGTTTATTTGAGCCTTTAGAGTGGGTGGAAAAAGTCACACTGGCTCCAGCAAAAGTGGCCAATATGGTTGATCGTTGGGTGGAAGAGTCTGGTTGGGCTTTGGTTGACCCTAAACTCGAATGGTTGGTCGCTAAAGATTCAATTCTTTCACAGGGTAAAAATACACCACTTATTAATCAGAAAGTTGTGGGTAAGGTCATTCAAACTTTTGCGGCTTAATTGATTTCACATTTTTCTAAATGTTATAAAAGTCAGCTTCGGCTGGCTTTTTTTATTGTTGAAAAACCATTGTATTTTAAACAATACAATTATTTACACTGCCTAAAAAACGAACAGATAAACTAAAAATAAGCATGATAAAACGAGAATAAAAGGAATAATGGATGAATATTAATTTGATTGACTTGCTTAAGAAAAAAGTATCTGCGATTGTCCTTGAGGGTGAAACGGAATATCTTAGTGAAAAGAGTCAGGCATTAACTAGTTTTTTCCCAATCCTATTATCAATCTTTAAATCTCAGCCAGAGCTTATTGGACGTTTACAAAATCAATTAAATCCAAGATTAACCGATATTTTTACAAATAATCCTGCTTTAAAACATCAATTTTTAGAACAAATTTCAGGTACTGTTCCCACAGGGGCTATGGAATCTACCTTAAATCGCTCAATTGCATTAGTGCTTGGTGTGTTAGAAATTGAAGCGGGGTCGGCTGAACCAAGTGCGATTGTACATCTTATTGAAACACACTGGTCAGCCGTGTCGAATGCCTTACCATATTGGGCTACGGCACTTTTAACTGCTTTAGGGGGTGGTGCTGTATCTGTGCAAGCTTTGCACCAAGCTCCTGAAGTTGCATCTTCTCAAAATATTGAGGAAAAAAAGAAATCAGGTTTTTTATTACCCTTGATTGCTTTTATTATTTTAGCGGTGTTACTGGCGTTAATTTTTAGGGCGTGTTCGGGTAAAAAAGAAACTGAACCAGTAGGAGGTCTGGCTACACAAACAATTAGTAATGAACTCGCTAAATTACAGCTTAGTACTGGCGCATCAGGAGATTTAACAACCTGTCAGCTATATTCTGGTAATGCGAATTATATCAATATTCTGCAACAGGAAATCAAACAAATTTTTAATCACAACATGGGTTGTGGTGCAGAGTCCAATGCCAATTATCATACAGAATTTATTGATCAAGATGCTATTCCAAGCGTATTAAAACTGGTTAAAGGTGTGCCAAATGCCTCATTAACTTGGATGGGAAATCAACTTTCTATTCAGAGTACTAATCCTACAGATGCACAACAACTGGCAGCTAAAATTCAACCACTGGTTAAAAATATGACCGTGATGACGCAAGCAGCCAACAATACCGCTCCAGCTATAGACAGTCATGCTGTAATGAGTACGGGCAATAGCAATGCGGAAAAAGCTTTGGCGGAAATTAACCCCGATCATATTCGTGCCTTAGATATTGCAACAGCACTGAATATGCAAATTATTAATTTTGATACAGCACGTGCCAATATCCCTGAAGCAAATAAATCGATTTTAGATCAAGCCGCGGCCTTGATGAAACGTGCGCCACAAGTGAAGTTAACCGTTAAAGGTCATACCGATGCTGTAGGCAATGCGGCAACAAATAAGACCTTATCCCAAAAACGTGCGCAAGCTGTTGTGGATTATTTAGTGAAACAGGGTGTTGATCCTGCACAATTACAAGCGGTTGGTTATGGTCAAGAACAACCAATCGCGGATAATTCAACAGCTAATGGTCAGTTTAAAAATCGCCGTATTGAATTTGAAGTGCTCAATACTGAAACTGGAGTAACGCGTGAAGTGAATGATCAAGGAATTAAAAAACAGTAAATTATTTGATAATTTAAGAAGAAAAAATCTCTGGCTAAAAGCGGAGATTTTTTTATTGGAACTCTCGCTAAATGGATCACTTTTTGCTTAAATACGCAGCGAAAATTATAAATAATGTGGTTAACAACATAATGATGAATAAAACAATACTTTGCAGCCTAATTGTCGCGACAACTTTAATTTCGGGTTGTGACTATTTTAAAAATAAGAAGAGTGCACCCGTTGAGGAAAAAGTTGAGACCTCAAATTGGAGTTGTACTGATGCAAAAAATATTGGACAAGTTGAAGCATATCTTAAAGCTGAATATTTAAAACAGTTAGATAAACAGTTACGTCATTCAAACTATGCAGCAGATCAAGAATTATTAAAGAAAATCACGCAAAATGTGAAGTTTAAAATTAAGAATGTCACCACAATTACGGATGATCCAAGCACAGCCAAAAACTTAGCCTGTAGTAGTGATCTGGTGGTTCAATTTCCTAAAGGTTTACAAAAACGTGCTGAAAATGCCTATGTAGAAGAACCTTGTGAAGAATGTGAAGGTGAAGAACGTGTATCGACATTCAATTTGCGCGATTATTTGGAAAGTGGTGAATCTAATTTAACGCTCGGTGATGATCAACTGAGCGGTGCTTATAGTTATGATATTACCAAGACCGATAAAGAAGGTTTAACCATTAGCGCTGAAAACCAAAATGCTGTGATTGATGGCATTGTTTTTGTAACGGTGAAAGCGGTGGAATATGAATCCTATGTCAAACAAAATAGTGAAAACCGCGAATATTCAGAAAAGTATTCACAAGAACATGCAGCAGAAGTCGCTTTAGCACAAAAGGTGATGGATATTCGACAAAAAGAATTAGATGCAGACAAAACTAAAGTGGTTGAACGCTTAAATCAGATTTGGGATCAATTCTCTGTTGAACAAAAACAGCAGTTGCAACAAAATCAATCCGATTGGTTTGAAAAACGTGATGTAGACTGTAAAGTCATCGCACAAAAAAATGTAAATCAGCTCGCTGATAATGATAAAGAAACTTATCAAAAGAAATCTGATTATTGGGATGATGCAATGCATCAACAAAATGAAGCGATGCAATACAGCAAATGTTTTAATCAGAAAACCAGCGAACGTATAATTTATTTAAATAACATTTTTAACTAAACTGCCCGATATAAATGCTATTAATGAAAAGGACGAATTGATTCGTCCTTTTTTTATTGGCATGCTGTGCTGAACAATAAAGTGTGAAAGCATATGCGAATTAGTTTTATTGGTGCAGGGCGGGTTGCGCATCATCTTGCTCATAGATTAAGCCAACATCATCAAATCGTTCAGATTTATAGTCGAACTTTAGCAACTGCACAAACTTTAGCAATAAACGTGAAGGCAATGGCAACTGCGAATATCGAAGAACTTAATCCCGAGATTGATTTGGTCATTATTGCGGTGAGTGATCAAGCGATTGCTTCGGTTATTAGCAATGTCCATCAGCAATTACCCAATGCTTTGATTGTGCATACTTCAGGCAGTACAGATATTGAGGTCTTGGCACATATCCATGCACGAGCAGGTGTATTTTATCCTTTGCAAACCTTTAGTTTGGATCGGGACATTCCGTGGTCGGATACGCCTATTTTTGTAGAAGCCAAGTCTGAAGATGATTTGGTGTTATTAGCGGAACTCGCCAATCAGTTCAGTACACGCGTTTATTCATACACTTCAGCACAACGTTTAAGCTTACACTTGGCCGCCGTGTTTGCTTGTAATTTTAGCAATTATTGTTATGACATTGCACAGCAAATTGTGGATGTGCAGCAAGTGGATTTCTCCTTACTGTATCCGCTGATTTTAGAAACGGCCAATAAAGCCCTACAGGGTGATCCGAAATTGATGCAAACTGGCCCAGCCATGAGAGGCGATCAAAATATTCTAAAGATGCATGAACAGATGTTGCAAAAGGCACAACGTGAAGATTTAAAAAAAATATATCACCTCATGAGTGAGCAAATTTTACAATCACATGAGACTCAATCTTAATTTTAAATCAGACTTAATTTTAAATCAGAATACGATTTTCTTAGATTAGTATTTCAATAATCGATAGATAAGGGGGAATAAAGCAATGGCAAAGGATTTTAACAGTCAGCACGTGGTTGATGGTTATGATGTACATATTCGTAAACTTATTCCGGGCTACGAAGTGGTGCATCAACAGATTCAAGCGTTGCTAAAAACCTATGTCAATGAACATGCACATGTACTGATTGTTGGTTGTGGTACAGGTTATGAACTGGGTTATTTATTGCAATTGTTTCCGAATTGGTCTTTTACTGCCACTGATTTATCAGCAACCATGTTGGATAAAGCCAAACACTATATTCAGCCATTAGATGCACTGCATCGAGTGGAGTTTGTATTGGCTGATGTTGATCAGTTAAAAACAGATTCAATTTATGATGCAGCACTTTCCATTCTTGTTACACATTTTGTTCCTTATGCACATAAACCAGAGTTCTTTAAAGCAATTGTTTCGCGCTTAAAGCAGCAGGGTGTGTTTATTGGCTTTGATTTGACCGCAATGAATACCGATCAAGAGCGAGGAATGCTTCAGCATATTTGTGAGGCAAATGGCTTAAGTACAGCGCAGTCTAGTGCAATGTTAAATCGCTTGGCAGATGACTTTTACCCATTGTCGGAACAAGAAACTTTTGAACAATTAAGTTCTGCGGGTTTTACTTCAGTGCGGCGTTTTACACAAGTTTTATCTTATCAGGGGATTATGGCGCTGAAAGTGTAAGCGTTTGAATGAAAAATGGCTCATATTTGAATGAGCCATTTTTTAACTTATATTTGAAATTTACTTGATTTTCTTAAATAGAAAATCATTAATTTTATGACCTTCCTCTAAACCACGACGTTCAAATTTGGTTTGTGGACGCCAGTCTGGGCGTGGGTAGCTATTGCCTTGACCTGCCATGTTTTCAAGATTTGGACGATTATCCAATACGTCTAACATCCATTCAGCATACGGTTCCCAATCTGTAGCAGAGTGGAATGTTCCGCCCATTTCCAACTTTTGTTCAACCAATGGCATACGATCATGCGATACAAAACGACGTTTGAAATGACGTTTCTTTTGCCAAGGATCTGGAAAATAAAGCTGTACAGCATTAATGCTATTGTCTGGCATTTCACGCAGCACTTGAATGGCATCTGCATCAAGTAAACGTAAGTTGGTTAAACCCGCCATACCTGCTTCATAAACGCATTGTGCGATACCGGGTACATGAACTTCAATACCAACATAGTTGCGTTCAGGATTCGCTTTTGCCATAAGCACTAGCGAACGTCCCATACCAAAACCAATTTCAACAGTCAAAGGACGTTCTGGATGTTCAAAGTGCTGACGTAAATCGCCCACAGGATATTCCAAAATGAAGTGACCATATTGTTCAAGCGCAGTACGTTGAGAGGTATTCAGCGGAGATGAACGACGCATAAAAGTAACAATTTCGCGATGTTCATTCAAGTTGTCCAGTTCGACGACTTGCTGGTCTAATTGATCGTTCGACATAACTTTGGCAAATGTAAAAAATTCGAATGCGGTATTTTAAGTCTTAAGGGGTGTAAGTCAAATTTTTTACTGGGTTCAGTTCAATTTAATTGCTGAATAAAGTTGTGCCATATAAAAAAGCGCCTAAATAGATAATGCTAGTCAGTTAAGGGTTTTAGAAATAAAGTCCTTAGTTTTAGTTATTCATGACGGAGTCTTATATTTTTAAATCAAATACTTGGGGCTCATCTATTACTTTGGATAAGCCCAAATGAGAAGCCTCAAAATATATTTTGAGTTCGCAAGAAAGGCATCTTGCGGCGCAGTGCGCCTCACCGCAAAACTCGCCAAATCTCTTTTATTGATTAATAAATCGCAGAAACAGTACTTTTTCAATCTTGCGGTGTATACACCTCATGCCTCGAACAGTTGCGGATGACGTTTCCGTGTATCGAATAACATTATGAATTTAAAAATAAAATACCAGTCAATTTCTTAACTGACAGGCATTACCTAAATAGACGCTTTAAAATCGCTCAAAATGAATTGGAACTATAACGGTCAACTAAAGTGCTGCTCGCTTCATTTAAGCCAATAATATTGACTTCAATATTTTGCGCTTTAAATTTCTGTACCACATTATTGAGCATATTAACCGAGGTAATATCCCAGATGTGTGCATGAGTGAGATCAATTTCAACCTTGCTTATATTTTCTTTAAAGTCAAAAAACTGAAAAAATTTATCTGAACTGCTAAAGAAAATTTGCCCTGAAATACTGTAGTAACGAATATTGTTGATCAGCTCAGATTGAACTTTGACTTCACGCTCTAATTTATTGATTAAAAATAGCGCTGAAAGTAATACACCAAGCAATACACCAAGTGCAAGGTTATGCGTTGCTAAAACAACAATCACCACAGCAAGCATAACGATATTACTTTGTTTGGGATGCTTACTAAAGTTGCGCACAGAATCCCAGTTAAAGGTGGTAAATGACACCATGATCATAATGGCAACCAAAGCGGCCATAGGAATATACGCCAGCCAATCTTTTAAAAAGACCACCAAACACAGTAAAAATACTCCAGCCGTTAAGGTGGATAACCGAGTGCGCGCACCTGACGAGACATTAATAATTGATTGACCAATCATGGCACAGCCTGCCATACCACCCATAAAACCACTAACAATATTGGCATAACCCTGACCGCGGCATTCTTGATGACGATCGCCTTCAGTTCCAGTAGCTTCATTGACAATAGTCGTGGTCATCATGGTTTCTAATAAACCGACAGTCGCTAAAGTCACAGCGTAAGGGAAGATAATACTGAGTGTTTCAAAATTTAGTGGAATGTCAGGAATCAAGAAAATAGGCAAAGTATCTGGGAAGTGACCTAAATCACTGACTGTACGCATATCGGCACCTAAAAAAAGTGCAACCAAACTTAGAACAATAATGCAAATTAGTGGAGAGGGAATTAATTTGCCAATTTTAGGAATGTAAGGAAATAAATAAACGACAGCCAACCCTAGCCCGACAAATAAATAGCCTAAGTTATCCATTTTATTCAGCTCAGGAAGTTGAGCAGCAAAAATCAAAATCGCGAGGGCATTCACAAAGCCGTAGACGACGGATTGAGAAATAAAGCGCATCAACTTTGCCACTTTAAAGTAACCAGCAATGACCTGAATAATTCCTGTAAGCACTGTGGTTGCTAATAAATATTGCAGACCATGATCTTTTACAAGAGTAATCATCAGTAACGCCATAGCACCAGTGGCAGCAGAAATCATGGCGGATCTGCCGCCAAAAAATGCAATGGTGACCGCTATACAAAATGAAGCATACAAGCCGACTTGTGGGTCGACACCTGCAATAGCTGAAAAAGCGATTGATTCAGGAATCAGCGCTAAGCCAACCACCAAACCTGCTAAAACATCGGTACGGATATTGGAAAACCATTCTTCTTTTTTCAGGCTAATCACAACGTTAATTTTCATCAAACTTTAAAGCTGGGTATGTTAAAACATCTTTATAAAAAAAAGCACATTAGATTGACTTGAAAAAAGTGAAATTTTGGACAATATTCAGAAGGTAAATATTTTTTATTCATTGATGCTTTTTTGCAATTTATCGGATTGATCACTTGAAAGTTTGTTAGAAGAGATTTAAAACAGTTAATAGTTAGATAACAAGGATCAAATATGAAGCTTTATTATTCTCCGGGTGCATGCTCTTTGGCTGCTCATATTATTTTAAATGAAATTAACGTTGATTTTGATTTAGAACGTGTCAATCTAAAAACACATAAAACAGAAAAAGGGGCTGATTATTACGCCATTAACCCTAAGGGTTATGTTCCTGCTTTAGAAATTAATCCTGGCTTGATTCTAACTGAAAATGTGGCAATTTTACCTTTCCTTGCACAGCATGATCCAAAACAAGATTTAATTCCACCATCGGGTTTAGGGCGTGCCAAAGTGCTTGAATGGCTTGGTTATTTAAACTCTGAATTACACGATGCTTACGCTGTATTCTTTGGTGCGTCATTATCTGCTGAAGCGAAAGAAAAAGCATATGCGGAAATTGATCGTTTATTAACTTATATTGATAAAACAGTGGGTGAATCTGACAACGACTATTTGGTCGATGATAATTTTGGCCCAGCAGATGCCTATTTATTTGTACTGACAAATTGGTCAAATGGGATCGAACACGATTTAACTCCCTATAAAAATATCATTGCACTGCGTAATAAAGTGGCTGAACGCCAATCGGTGCAAATTGCCATGCGTGATGAAGGTTTGATTGCTTAAGTGAATTTGGATTTAATTTAAAAGTACCTGAGGGTGCTTTTTTTACGTCTATTGAATTGGATTTATGGTGTTTGTTTTACGTGCTGTATCTTGCAAAACTATTTCCGACTATTGATGTGAAATTTTAGATTAAGCAAAAATAATTTTGAAGTGAATTTTTCTTATTGTTGATTTTTTATCAATAATATTTTGCAGTTTGATGAATTTTTATCAATAAAAATCTCAAGTATATTGGTCGCTGAAAATGAATCCTTTAAGGTTAAGTAATGAGTAATATCCTGATTATTAATGGCGCTAAACAATTTGCACATTCTAATGGAGAGTTAAATGACACTTTGACAGAGCTAGCAAATAAGGTACTTTGCGAACTTGGTCATACTGTTCAAATTTCACGTGCAGATAGTGACTATGAGGTTCAGGCAGAAATACAAAAATATGTATGGGCAGATGTGGTGATTTATCAAATGCCCGGCTGGTGGATGGGCGCACCTTGGACGGTGAAAAAATATATCGATGATATTTTTACAGAAGGGCATGGAACTTTATATGCAAGTGATGGTCGATCACGCACAGATGCATCAAAAAAATATGGTTCTGGTGGCCTCATTCACGATAAAAAATATATGTTATCACTTACATGGAATGCACCTATGGCAGCATTTACTGAGCAAGACCAATTTTTTCATGGTGTTGGGGTCGATGGTGTGTATTTACCCTTTCATAAGGCCAATCAGTTTTTGGGTATGCAAAGCTTAGAAACTTTTATTGCCAATGATGTGATTAAAGCACCTGAAGTTGAAGCCTATATGGCGCAGTATCGTGAACATTTAACACAAGTTTTTGCTTAATCAAGAGACGTGACCATGTTAACTGTGATTGCTGAAATTATTTGTCATACTGAACAAGATTTCAAAACGGTACTTGATTCATTTCACAATATCCGTGAACAGGTATTACAAGAGTCTGGTTGTCATCGTTATGATGTGCATATTGATCATTCTGCAATTAAGAGTGCCTTACAGACCAAAGTGCCATTTTCAATCATGATGTATGAAAAGTGGGAGAGCATGCTGCACTTAGAAACACATATGCACAGTGTCAATATGCAACAACATGCCAAAGCAACCGAAGGTGCAGTTGCTAGTGTACAAATCCGTATTTTAGATGCACAGTAAGCTGCGCATATGAGTTTAAAAGAGTCTTCAATGGCTAATTTTATTCAAACTCATGTGGTTCATTGAACTGAACCTGTTCGAGTTTCAATGTATAGCGACGTTTTAATGTCGACCATTGAACTTTGACAGGTTGAGTGCTCTCTGCAAACTCGTTTTCACCTGTCGTGGTTTTCACTTTATTGGTCATAAAGTTAATACTTCGCGCCGTGATGTCGCCTGATGCACGATGGAAATCATTTACATCATAGCCAATCAGCTTAAATGTGTGGTCTTGGTATCGAAAGGCATAAATATGATTGGTCACATACCACGAACCGCAGCTTAGCCAATAGTGCAGATGAATTTTGAGCACACCTTTTTGTATGCTCAAAGCTTCAGATTCACCGAGTGGGTCAGCAAGACAAGGGGACTCTACATCACCTTCAGTCGGCAAAGTGCTATTACTAGCTGCAAGTTGATAACCATTAGCTTGTTTCAATAGAACTAAAAGCTTTCGTTCATTGGTATTGAGTACGTCAGTACCTAAGCCTGCATTGGCAACGAAATGGTCTGGATTGGTGTCTTCAATAATCAGGGCAATATCCGCTTGACCATCTTGGTTTAAATCGCCTTGTACTTTTTCCAAGATTGTCCAGTTTTTGGGAACAAAGGATTTATAGCTTGCTTTGAGATTGGTTTTTATCTCTATTTCTGCCCAAGCACTGTTTGTTAGTGTTATGAAAAAGAGGGTGTTGAGTATGAGTAAGGGTTTGATGAGTTTTAGCATGGGGGGTTAAATTCCTCTCATTTTTATATTGTTATAGGTGGTCAAAGATAGAGATTGTTGAATTTATTTAGATGTGTTGATTGAGCAAATTCAAACATTGAATAATCATAAGGTACTGTTTTATATTGAGATGAATAAAAAGGACTCCGCAGAATCCTTTTTAATGCTTAGAGCAGATCTGGTCGTTATTTAAAGAAATAGCCTGTTTCTGGCGAGCTTGCATTGGCCATACGTTTACGAGGCATACGACCAGCAAGGAAGGCTTCACGACCTGCTTCAACTGCTTTTTTCATCGCAGATGCCATTAAAATTGGATTTTGTGCAGCGGCAATGGCTGTATTCATCAACACACCATCACAACCCAGTTCCATCGCAATTGCAGCATCACTGGCTGTACCGACACCAGCATCAACAAGTACAGGAACTTTAGCATTTTCTTTGATAATTGAAATGGTGTGCGGATTTAAAATGCCTAAACCAGAACCAATCAAGCTACCTAAAGGCATAATGGCTACACAGCCCATACTTTCAAGTTCTTGCGCCACAATCGGGTCATCCGAGGTATAGACCATAATCTCAAAACCATCGTCAATCAGCGTGCGTGCTGCTTTTAAGGTTTCTGTGATATTTGGGTATAAGGTTTTTTCATCACCTAAGACTTCAAGTTTAATCAGATTGTGACCATCTAATAACTCACGTGCAAGCATACAGGTACGCACGGCACTGTTGGCATCAAAACAACCTGCTGTATTTGGCAAAATCGTATATTTTTCAGGAGGGACAACAGAAAGTAAATTCGGTTGATCAGGATGCTGTCCAATGTTCACTCGGCGAATGGCAACAGTGACAATTTCTGCGCCACTGGCTTGAATCGCTAGATCAGTTTCAGTTAAATCTTTGTATTTACCTGTACCAACCAATAAGCGTGAATTAAATGTGCGCGAACCAATTATAAGTGGGGTATCTTCCATGGGAGCTCCGAATTAGCCGCCACCGACGGCATGAATAATTTCGATATGATCTTCAGCACAAATCAGCGTTTGTGCCAATTTACTTTTGGAGATGATCATTTCATTCTGTTCTACAGCAAAGCGTTTGCCTTCAAGTGCTAACTCTTGAACCAATGCTAATAAATTGGTACATGACGTATTTTTTGATTCGCCATTTAAATAAATATGCATACTGATGTCCCTATTTTTACTTTATTTCGCGTATTTAAATGCATTCCAAGCAAGTAACAGCCAACCTGCAATCATGAGTGCACCACCAATGGGTGTAATGGCACCTAAAATACGCGGTAAACCTAACGCCATGACATATAAAGAGCCACAGAAAAATACAATACCGATTTGAATGAGTAAAAAACTGGCTTTAATTGGAAGTTGAGGAATAACTCTGGTTAAAATGGCAAGTGCCAAAAGTCCAAGTGCATGATAGAAAAAATAATCAGTCGCTGTTTGCCACCATGCAAGCTGAGCTTCGGTCGCGTGTGCTTTTAAACCATGTGCACCAAATGCGCCAAGCATGACCGCAAGTGCTAAGTTAAGTGCTGAAATTGCAATCCACATAAGCAATTGTCATATGAGTAAATTTGCGCCTAACCTTAACATATTTTAGGCTTTACACGAAAGGCGAAAAGCAACAATGCTTATTGCTAAATATAAAGAAAGGGCACGCAGCCCTTTCTTTAATGATGGAATAAAATCAGTCCAATGGTTTAATTAGAAGACATTGCAACTTTAATTTTTTCCATTGCATTTTTTTCTAACTGACGAATACGTTCGGCAGACACATTATATTCAGCAGCCAATTCATGTAGTGTCGATTTTTCATCGTCTAACCAACGGCGCTGTAAAATATTGCGTGAACGATCATCCAGTTGATCCATCGCACTATGAAGGGCAGAGCTACTTTGTTCCTCGTAGTCTTCCTCTTCAGCAAGACGCGCTGGATCATAGCGGTTATCTTCTAAATATAATGCTGGTGCAAGATGTGTTGAACCTTCATCGTCATCATCACCTTGTGCTTCAAAGGCAGCATCATAGGCAGTGAGTCGACCTTCCATTTCCAAGACTTGTTCTGGTGTCACATTTAAGTCATTGGCAATAGATTTTGCTTCATCGAGTGTGAGTTTTTTACTCGATTTTTTTAAGCTGCGTAAATTGAAGAAAAGTTTGCGCTGAGCTTTGGTCGTTGCAATTTTAACAATGCGCCAGTTACGAATCACATATTCATGAATTTCAGCTTTAATCCAATGCACAGCAAAAGAGACTAAACGCACGCCCATATTGGGGTCAAAGCGCTTAACGGCTTTCATTAAACCTAAGTTGCCTTCTTGGATTAAATCGCCCTGCGGCAAGCCATAGCCTGCATAACTACGGGCAATATGAACCACAAAACGCAAATGCGACATAACCAGCATTTTTGCTGCGTCTAAATCTTGCTCGTAATAATAGCGTTCAGCCAACTCTTTTTCTTGTTCAGCCGTTAAAATAGGAATCTGATTGACAGTACTGATATAAGCACCGAGATTTACCCCTGGCGCCGATAATGACAGGGGCATCAATTGATTGCTGCTGTCACTCATGTGTTCTCCTTTAAAATGGGATGACATAACCAACTTAAATTTTATCTTAATCTAATATTTTTGTGAATTAAGGAAAATTGGGTAGAGAAATGTAATTTTTTATGCAAATTTGAAAAGCTATAGTCTAATTGAAAATAATTAAGATTCAATTAAGTAGTGGTATTCCGAATCGGAAATTGCTGTCATGCCACATTTGAGCTGATGCATTTGGCAATAGCGCATGACATCTTGTTGACTATGTGGATCCGAAGATTTTAGCAAAAATAGATGATCTGATTTATTCTTGAGTGCTCGCTTAAGCATCAATAAGGGCATGGGGCAAGGTTTCCCCATTGCATCTATAATCATCGCTGTATTCGCTAGATCATTCATCTTATTTAATATCCAGTAAAACTTTCTGAAATGTTAGCAAATTTAGTTCCAAACAAAAATAAAATTATTGAATCACAACATAAAGATACTTTTATAAAAACAAGAAATAATCAGTAAAAAAATAGCTGAATTAATAACGCAGATTAATCAAAAAAACAGTATGAATTGTTAGAAACCCGTGTTAAGCTCTTTGCGTATTCAAAATAATGACAACACTTAAATTTGTCTTAAAATTGAATACAGTAATGGATGTAACCGGGATTTTGTTAATAGTAATACAGAATGATTACAAGCTTAGAAATAATAAATATTTTTAAACCTTGTTTACTCTGCTGTTTGCAACACCGGGTGGTCCTTCTATTAAATACAATGAGGATTAACTTATGACAGCTCGTGAACAAGGCGTAGTTAAATGGTTCAACGACACTAAAGGCTTCGGCTTTATTCAACGTAATGGCGGCGACGACGTATTCGTTCACTTCCGCGCTATCCAAGGTGACGGTCACCGTTCACTTCGTGACGGTCAACGCGTTGAATTCAGCGTAGTTAAAGGTCAAAAAGGCTTCCAAGCTGAAGAAGTACAACCTTTAGACTAATCGCCTGATTATTCATGAGAACGCCCCAATGTAATTTGGGGCGTTTTTGTTTATAATAGGCTGCTATTTTTCCTGATTATTAAGTTAGAGCACATTTTTATGTCATCTGGTTTTGAAACCTTAAATTTACATCCGAAACTTAAACAAGCTATTGATGCTTTAGGTTTTAAAGAAATGACGCCCATTCAGGAAAAGGTTTTAAAATTCACTTTGGCTGGACATGATGCGATTGGTCGTGCGCAGACGGGTACGGGTAAAACAGCTGCTTTTCTCGTAAGTGTAATTAATGATTTACTCAATAATCCGATTAAAGAACAACGTTTTCGCGGTGAAGCACGTGCGCTCATTCTTGCACCAACGCGTGAGTTGGCTTTGCAGATTGAAAGTGATGCTAAAGATTTAACCAAATTTACAGATTTGCATTTAGTTACTTTGTTGGGTGGTGTGGATTTTGATAAGCAAAAAGCACAACTTGATAAGCAATTTGTCGATATTATCGTGGCAACACCAGGTCGTTTAATTGATTTCGTTGAACAAAAAGAAGTTTGGTTAGATCAAATTGAATTTTTAGTGATTGATGAAGCAGATCGTTTATTGGATATGGGTTTCATCCCATCGGTAAAACGAATTGTTCGTTATTCACCGCGTAAAGAGCAGCGTCAAACGCTGATGTTTTCGGCAACCTTTAGTTATGATGTTTTAAATTTGGCACAACAATGGTTATTTGAACCAGTGACTGTAGAGATTGAGCCAGAAAAGAAAACCAATGCGGATGTTGAACAGCGCGTTTATATGGTTGCAAAAACAGATAAATACAAGTTATTGCAAGAGATTTTACGCGATGAACCGATTGAAAAAGTCATGATTTTTGCCAATCGTCGTGATCAGGTGCGTAAACTGTATGATCATTTAAAAAGAGATGGTTATAAAGTGGTGATGTTGTCGGGTGAAATTGCACAAGACAAGCGTATAAAAATGTTAGATCAATTTAAAAATGGTCAGCATAATATTATGATTGCAACCGATGTTGCAGGTCGTGGTATTCATGTGGATGGTGTTTCACATGTGATTAATTTTACTTTGCCAGAACAGTCTGATGATTATGTACACCGTATTGGTCGTACAGGTCGTGCGGGTTCAAGTGGTGTGAGTATTAGTTTCTTGTCTGAAGATGATGCGTTCTATCTTCCAGAAATTGAAAAAGCCATTGGTCAAAAATTACCTTTAACACGTTTAGATGGTTATTGTTAATTTAAAGACTAAATCACATTAAATGTAAAAAGCCGCTTATTTAAAGCTAAAGCCAGTCAGTTAACAAATTGACTGGCTTTTTTTTATTTAAATTCATAATGCCATTTAATGCGTGGAAGTTTCATTCGCAACTTGAGCAATAAATGTAAATAAAGCAGGGCTTTATTTTGTAGTGCAAGATAAGGCGACTTTGAAAAAGTTAGATCTTTGCGATTAATTGGATTATAAAAGGTATTTAACGGCTTTTTCTGTAAGAATGGTTCTAAATAAATTATTTAAAACCATTCTTAAGCTGCTTTTCTTAGGAACTTAAAATATATTTTGAGGTTTCTCATTGGTGTTTATTTAAAGTAATGAATTAAAATATTTGATTTAAAGGTGTAAGTATTTATCTTGAATAACTAAAAAGCTAAGGAGTTTATTGTAAACCCCTTAACTGATTAGCATTACTTATTTAAATCAGCTTATTTGACATACTTGAAGCATTATTAATTTATTGCTGTGCTTAAGTTATTATTCAATTACTTAGTTTGCTCGACATTTAAAGGTGAGCGTGGTTTGATAGTCTTCATCTCGAGCAAGGCTGCCATTTTTTCCTGCTAAAGTACCTATAACGCTTGCTGCCGCTTGAATCATTTGTCCAGTTTGTTCATCGACAACCCCTTTTAACGCACCATTATATTCAGTTTTTTCATCAATAATGACAGCGGTGGCTTTTTTACCACAGGTCGTGTTTGCGGCAGCAATCGCATTGTTTTTAGCAATTAAATTACTTTTTCCTACACCTGTGACTTCATATTGATTATTTTCTTTTTGAATCGCTAAGGATGCAGTTGGGTTTGATGCACAGGCAGTTAATACTAGAGTGGCGGTAGCTGTAGAACATAGTGCGAAAAATTTATTCATTTTTTCCCCTTATTTATTTTCAAAAGAACAAAGGCTATTTGAGCATAACTTTTTGGATGGTTTTTGAAAGACTTGTATAAAATATGCAGTTTTATATGGGCACTCTGTGACTGATTAATCTGTAAGATTGGCGTTGAGTAGAGCACATTGGTTCATCGCTCTAGAGAATCTGAATAAGAGTGTGCTAATCTTATTGAAATATTTTAGTACATAGATATAGAAACCAATGACGGATTCAGTGGTAGATACGGTTCATTATAATATTCATCAACGTCAGTCGATTGGTCATTTGGTCGAGCCGGCACCGAATGCAGAGCAGTTAGAAAAAGCTTTTCAAGCGGCATTAACTGCGCCAGATCATCACCGTTTAAAGCCGACTCGTTTCATTGTTATTCCTCATGATCAGCGAGGAGCTTTTGGGGAGTTGTTATCTAAAGCTTTGGCAGATTTGGGTGAGACTGATCAGACTCAGTTAGAGCGGGTTAAAAATCATCCATTTCGTGCGCCACTTTTAGTTTTGGCATTGACTCAGTTTCAGCCGCATCCGAAAGTTCCTAATTTTGAGCAAACCTTAAGTACAGGTGCCGCGATACAGAATTTTTTATTGTCACTGCAAGTTCAAGGTTTTTCAACGATGTGGCGTAGTGGTGCTGTAGTTGAGTCTAATTTATTTAAACAACTTTTAGGTCTAACGAAAGATGATTTAATTTCTGGAATTATTTATATTGGAACGGCAGTAAAAGCTATTCCAGCACGTGCAGAAATAAATACACAAAATTATGTCAGTTATTGGAATAAATAACTTTATTGAATACTGAGTCATTAAATACTGAGTCGAGATATAAAAATAATGTCAGAGTTAAAATTTTCAGATCTTGTTGAGCCTGTTTCAGTGGATCAAAAAACTGCGTTACGTGTAACAGTTTTGGGTGGCGGTAGTTTCGGTACGGCAATGGCAAATACCGCAGCTCGAAATGGCTGCGATACCATGATTTGGATTCGGGATGAAGCGGCAGCAGCAGAAATTAATCAAACGCATGTAAATAAACGCTATTTAGCCGATTTTACTTTAGAGTCTGGTTTGAAAGCGGTGACAGATTTAGAAACGGCAATTTGTAATCGCGATATTATTTTGGTAGCGATTCCAAGTCATTCTTTTCGTCATGTGCTTCAACAAATTAAGCCATTTATTACTTCTCAGGCGGTTGTATCCTTAACCAAAGGGATTGAAGCCAAAACCTTTAGCTTTATGAGTGACATCATTCGTGAAGAATTACCTGAAGTTCCTTATGGTGTACTTTCAGGACCAAATTTAGCCAAAGAAATTATGGCAGGGCAGCCAGCAGGGACTGTGATTGCAAGTCAGTCGGAACTGGTGCGTTATGCAGTGCAACAAGCTTTACACAGTGCATTATTCCGCGTATTTGCAAGTGATGATGTACATGGTGTGGAACTTGGAGGTGCTTTAAAAAATATCTATGCTGTTGCAATGGGGATGGCAGCTGCTTATAAAGTGGGTGAAAATACCAAAAGTATGATTTTAACCCGCGCATTGGCCGAAATGAGTCGTTTTGCGGTTAAATTGGGTGCGAATCCGCTGACTTTCTTAGGTTTGTCAGGTGTGGGGGATTTATTTGCGACTTGTAGCAGTCCTTTAAGCCGTAACTATCAAGTGGGCTTTGCGCTAGGTTCAGGTAAAACATTGGAACAAGCAACCACTGAATTGGGTCAAACGGCAGAGGGTATTAATACCATTGTGCAGGTGCGAAGCCGTTCGGAAGAATTGGATGTGTATATGCCCATTACCAGTGCTTTATATAATGTGATTTTTGAAGGTGCACCCCCTTTAACCATTGCACTTTCATTAATGAAAAATGGGCATCGTAGCGATGTAGAGTTTGTTTTACCGCATAATGAAGTGTAATTTTTAATATAATTGAATAAATTCGCGCTGTCATAAAGCTCAGGTATAATCGCTACATATTGAAAATAAGGAAATTTTAATGCAACTCACTTTAGTCCGTCACGGTGAAGCCTCTCCAGCGGTCAATGGGAATGATGATAAACGTCCATTAACTGAGCGAGGGCATAGACAAGCACAGCAAGTTGCAGAATATTTAAAGGATGTGATTCAACCAGATGTATTTGTGGTCAGTCCTTTATTGCGTGCACAAGAAACCTTGGCACATCTGCAACAGTATTTTTATGATGTGCCTGTAATGTTGTGCGATAAAATTAAGCCTGAAGATGATGCGAAATTGGCGATTGAATGGTTGTCTCAGTTGCCTTATGAATCTATTGTTGTGGTTTGTCATATGAATGTGGTTGCACATATTTCATCATTATTGACAGCGGAATCTTTTCAGCCTTATGCTTTGGCTGAAGCGCGTATTTATGAGCAAGCAGTCATTACAACTGGGTTGTCTACGCAGTTAAACAGTTTTATTCCAAACACATAAAATATTAATTAAAACGGCAGAAAAACATTAATGTTGTATTTATGGATGCCTGAAGCCAATGGGGTTTGGCAATGGTCGACTGGAGAGAGCTGGTATCAAGCCTCTAGTCTTGAGCATTTAATTCAAGAGACTCAGGCCTATCATGGCGAAGAAGCAGTTGCGTTTTTTCCAAGCCGTGATGTACAAGTGGTTCAACAAACCTTAGCCAAGCCGCAATATAAAAAATTAGGGGTGGATGGGGTTAAATACTTACTTGAAGAATTTGTGGTTTTGCCCATTGATTCAATGAAAGTATTGCATCATTTTCAGAATCCAGATCAGCTCATTATTTTGGGTGTTGCCAATACGACGGTTGAAACACTACAACATGCCTTGACCTTGATTCCAGTTAAGGTCATTTCCTTATTGCCAGATTTTTTGATTTTGCCGAGCTCTGATGTGGGGCAAACAGTCATTGCCAATGTATCTGGACGTTTACTGGTACGTGAAAATGAGTTTGTGGGGAATTCCGTCGATGATTTGGCTTTATTTTTAGATTATCAGCTTCAAGGGCAGCGTTATAGGATTAGTAATTTTACGGCTGAGCAAATGCAGAGCCTTGAAGCTATGGTTGCATCTGATCAGATTGAAACTTTTCATTATGAAGTGCCTGTATTAAAAAAAGCCAAGTCTCATCCATTTAATATTCTACCTAAATCAAAAACTGCGACAGCTATTTCGGGCTATTGGAAGGCATGTGCTGTTGTGCTGGTTGCTGCACTTGTGGTTCAGTTTAGCTATGATGCGACACGTTGGTATAAGTATAAGAAAGTGGCAGATCAGACTGCGCTGCAAGCGATTGATCAATACAAATATTGGTTCGGGCAGAGTAGCCGTGTGACTGAGCAAAATTTAAAAAGTCAGTTTGAAAGTCATGTGCGCTTAAATAAAGGTGCCAATACTCAATCTTTACAGTTATTAAGCCGTGTTGGCCCAGTGCTTATGCAAAATCAGATTGTCGCCAACCGTGTTAATTACGAGACCTCTATTTTAAATATGGAATTGAAAGCCAATTCTGCTGCTACATTACAGGGTTTGACTCAACAGCTTAACCAACAGGGCTTTAAGGTTGAATTGGGTAATATTCAGCCGAATGGTACGGGGGTAATTGGATTGGTGAAAATACAATAATGAAAACAGCAGAAACAATACATAACTCCATTGAGAAATTGATAGAAAGAATTACCGATTATCTTGAGCGTCTGTCTGTGCGTGAGCGCTATATGGTGATTTTTACCACGATTGTTGTGGTGGTTGCCGCAGTGGGTTCCGCACTTTGGTATATGCATGCAGCCGCAGAAAAACAGCAAAACCGTGTCAATGATTTAAAAGACATGATGGTTTGGATGCAAAGCAATGCGGTGACCATGAAACCTGCCGATGATTTGCAATTAAGTGCATCGGATAAAGTTCAGCGTGTTGCTCAGCAGCAGGGTTTGTCGGTTGCATCGCAACAAACAGGTGAGCAAATTCAGATTGTGGCCACACATGCAAATTATGCAATTCTAGCCAATTTTTTAACGCAATTAGCACAAATGGGCCTAAGTCTTGAAAAAATAGAATTAATTTCAGATGCGGGGCAGATTAAATTAACAGCGACAGTGCAATAATGGGTGAAAATAAAGACCCGCTAAGCATGGTGTTTTCGATAGGCTATGCCTATAATATGGCGACTTAAAAAGCAGTAGACTTTTACAGATATGTTATATTCTCTTGCTCGCCCTTTGTTGTTTTCTTTAGCACCAGAGCGTGCACATGAGCTAACACTATCGTTATTGAAATCGGCTCATCGTATGGGCATGATGCGTCAAAGCATTGCCTCTAAACCTGTTACTTGTATGGGAATTCAATTCCCGAATCCAGTTGGTTTGGCGGCAGGGTTAGACAAAAATGGCGCTTATATTGATGCCTTAGCTGGACTAGGTTTTGGTTTTATTGAAATTGGAACCATTACACCGCGTCCGCAAGTGGGTAATCCGCATCCTCGTTTATTCCGCTTAGTTGAAGCCAAAGCCATTATTAACCGTATGGGCTTTAATAATGATGGCGTAGATCAACTGGTTGAAAATGTCAAAGCTTCAAAATTCAAAGGAATTTTGGGGATTAATATTGGTAAAAATGCCGATACTCCAGTTGAAAATGCAGTCGATGATTATCTTATTTGTCTTGAAAAAGTCTATAATTACGCTTCTTATGTAACGGTGAATATTTCATCGCCAAATACCAAGAATTTGCGTAGCTTGCAAAGCGGTGATGCACTGACAGAATTGTTAGAAACGCTAAGAAAGCGTCAGCTTGAATTGGCAGAAGAACATCAACATTACGTACCGCTTGTGCTTAAAGTTGCGCCAGATTTAACCGCTGAAGATATTGAATTTATTGCAAAGCAATTGCTCCAATTTAAAATTGATGGGTTGATTGTGACCAATACAACTTTGTCACGTGAAGGCGTGGAAAATCTTAAATATGCAGACGAAGCAGGTGGCTTATCTGGTGCGCCAGTGTTTGAGAAAAGCACAGCATGTTTGGCAGCATTTTCGAAAGCTTTGGATGGTCAAATTCCATTGATTGGTGTCGGTGGTATTTTGTCGGGTGAACAAGCTTTGGCTAAACAAAATGCAGGTGCAAACCTTGTACAAATCTATAGTGGCCTCATATATACAGGGCCAACACTGATTAAAGATTGTGTTGATGCTCTAAAACCATTATGAATACACTGGATATCTTTGTACTCATTATTTTGCTCATTGGAGGGCTAAACGGTTTGCGACAAGGATTGGTTACAGCCTTTGCGAACTTGGTAGGATGGATTTTTGCACTGATTATTGGTGCAAAATATGCAGTCATCTTAGCACCTTCGATGGTCTCATTGAGTCAAGATCCAGTGGTACAAAAAATAGCAGCTTTTGCATTTATTGTATTGGTGATTGTGGTTTTAACTTGGATTGTTACTGCATTACTCAATAAAATATTAAAGAGCTTGAGATTAGGACCATTAAACCGTTTAGCGGGTGGTGCTTTTGGCTCTTTAAAAGGTTTGTTGATTGTACTGATTACCATGCAGGGAATTGGCCCTTGGGTAGAAAGCTCTCCTCATTGGAAACAATCTAAACTTGTACAGCGCCTGATGCCTTATGCACCATGGGCAACCAAACTTTCAAAAGACGCGGCGCATGATGCGCTTGATCATATTAAGTCTGAAGATGCATCGAAATCTTCAGGCTCGTCATCTGATAAAACGCAGAAGCATGCAGCGCGTACAGATGAATCAACGAATAATCCTTTTTATTAATCCTAGCGTGTTTGCGAGGTTGCTATGTGTGGAGTAGTTGGTATAGCTGGTAAGTCACCTGTTAACCAAATGTTGTTTGATGCATTAACGATGTTACAGCATCGTGGTCAGGATGCAGCCGGAATAGTAACTTGTCATGAAGGACGGTTGTTTTTACGTAAAGACAACGGTATGGTGCGCGATGTTTTTCATACGCGTCATATGCGTGCATTGCTAGGTAATTATGGTATTGGTCATGTGCGTTATCCTACGGCAGGTTCATCAAGCAGTGCAGAAGCACAGCCATTTTATGTGAACTCACCTTATGGGATTACTTTGGCGCATAATGGTAACTTGACCAATGCTGAAGAAATTCACGATGATTTGTTTAAAACAGATCTTCGTCATATGAATACTGATTCAGATTCAGAAGTATTGTTAAACGTATTTGCACATGAAATGCAAAAAAATGGCAAGCTGAATCCAACAGCGGAAGATATTTTTAAAGTGGTTTCACGTGTCCATGAGCGTTGTAAGGGTGCTTATGGTGTTGTGGCAATGATCACTGGACATGGTTTGGTTGGCTTTCGTGATCCAAATGGTATTCGTCCACTGATTTATGGTTCACGCGAAACTGAACAGGGCATGGAATACATCATTGCCTCTGAATCTGTTGCGATTAGGGCTTTAGGTTTTAAAGTTGAACGTGATATTGAGCCGGGTGAAGCAATCTTTATTTCATCAGAAGGTGAGATTTTTACCCAGCAATGTGCAACCAACCCAGAATATCGTCCATGTATTTTTGAATACGTTTATTTTGCGCGTCCAGATGCGATTATTGACGGTATTTCGGTATACAAAGCACGTTTAAAAATGGGTGAAAAACTTGCCTATAAAATTTCACGTGAATGGGGTGAGGAACACGATATTGATGTTGTGATTCCAATTCCAGATACATCACGTACTTCAGCTTTAGAGCTTGCCAATATTCTTGGTGTGAAGTTCCGTGAAGGTTTTATGAAGAACCGTTATATCGGACGTACCTTCATTATGCCGGGTCAGAAGCAGCGTGAAAAATCAGTTCGTCAAAAGTTAAACCCAGTGGAACTTGAGTTTAAAGGCAAAAATGTATTGCTGGTGGATGACTCGATTGTTCGTGGTACGACCTGTAACGAAATTATTCAAATGGCACGTGATGCAGGTGCGAAAAAAGTATTTTTTGCTTCTGCTGCACCTATGGTGAAATATCCAAATGTGTATGGTATTGATATGCCTGCGAAAGATGAGCTTATTGCATCTGGTCGTAGCGTTGAAGAGATCCGTGAAATTATTGGTGCAGACCGTTTAATTTTCCAAGATTTGGAAGATTTAAAAGGTGCAGTGCGTACCAGTAAAGTGCCAGCATTACAGGAATTTGATTGCTCTGTATTTGATGGTGTGTACGTTGCGGGCGGAATCGATGAAGCTTATTTAGATGAGCTTGAACGTAAACGTAATGATTCTGCAAAAAAAGCTAAAGGTGGCTATATTGATGTGAATATTGATGCCGCATCAGTTGATCTTACTGGAGTAAAAGAAGAATAAAATTCTTCTTTAATTCGATGAAAAGCGGGAATTTCCCGCTTTTTTCATTTATGATAGTTCAATAAAGACAATGTAATAGAGGATCTTTACATTGAAGAGCGTGGGTTATTCTTTCATTAAAAATAAAAACATGGTTTGGTCTGCAAGTATTTGTATACTTGCCGTGCTGTTAACGCTATTCATTTTAAATACGATTTTGGGCTTGTTGGTCTTTTATCTTGATTCAACTCAGTCTATTTTTTGGCATGCTTTAAGCCCTTATCTCATTGTGTTGTTGCTTAGTGTAATGACCATTTCTGTGCTTTACGAATTCTATGTATTCCGTTCAGGTGGGCATTCGCTTGCAAAACAGTTGGGCGCTCGTCGACTCAGTTTAATTGAAAGTATTCCTGAAGAAAGTGTTGCTTTAAGAGTAACGGAGCAATTGGCGAATACCTTTTTAATCGAGACACCCGCTGTATATGTACTTCCTGATGAAGTCGGTGTAAATGCGCTGACTGCTGGATTTTATCCGCGGGATATTGTGATTATTTTGACTTGGGGTGCTTTACAAAATTTAGATGAATTAGAGCTTTATGGGTTGTTAAGTCATGAATTTAATAAAATTTTATCAGGTGAAACAGCAGAAAATACGCGATTAAAAATTCTCTATAGTAGTTTGACGACTTTTAGCCAGTGGGGCAGTAAAATTGCCAAACTGGGTTTTACCAAGCACGGTCAAGCACATACGCATAAATTTGCGACTTCCTTTGTTGCAATGGGAGGTGTTATTTGGTTGATTGGGAGCCTTGGGATTTTGATTACCCGTTTTATCAAATATATATCTTTGGGGGGGCGAACTTTTAAAAATGATCAAAAAACCAAGCGCCTTATTCAAAATGACGCCAATGTTCAGACACTATTAAGAATTTATGTGCATCATTCAGGCTCGCAAATTCATAGTGAGTATGCTGAATCTATTTCGCATATGTGTTTTGCAAACTCTTTAAGTCCACAAAATTGGATGAATATCCATCCAGCGATTGAACAGCGTATTTATGAGCTAAATCCGGGTTTGGTACAAGATTTACAGCTCGAAAATTTAAAGAAGCTACGTAATCAACCATTATTTAGTTTATTTCGATCTCTAGAAGAAATGAATAGTGAAATATATCTGCCATGGAGTTCACCACAACCCTTACCACTCTTGCGGTTATCACCCATAAGTTTTGCCATTAAGGATGCCATTAAGCCTTTAAATCCAGAAATACGACAGAATATGCAGCGCCCAGAATTGATATTAAGGGCTTTGCAGACTGCGACGGGTTCGCGCGAAGTTATGGTGGCGATTTTAATGATTCGCCAATATCGTGAATTTATTCCAGCAGAAGCAGAGGTGAGTCGCGCAATTGTCGATTCTTTGCTGAATTTGGATGGGCGTGTGCATATTTCTATTTTTTATGATGCATGTAAAAACATTGGGGGGATGCCAGCCACAATTGCACGGCAATTTTTAACCAAATTGGCTCGGATTATTCAAGAAGATGGTGAAATTGGACTGTTAGATGAACTGCTGCTTGAATATGTAAAATTTGAATTAAATCTTATGCCATTGCATATGCCAACCTCTTTGGGGGAAGTAAAACCCGATATTGTGCGTTTGATTGATGCCTTATTGCATGTGCAGCAGATTAACAGCCTAAATCAACTGGATGTACGTGAAAAAATTCTAAAGCGTGTACTGGGTGCGAAAGAACTGGAAATGTATACAGAAATTTCAGATGAACCCATTGATTTGGCTGAAATTTTGAATGATATTGCTGGTTTGCTATTACGTGACCGTTTAAGTATTTTGGGAATTGCAGAATTGTGTTTGTGGAGTGATCGCATTATTACCCAAGATGAATTAGACGTATTGCAATTGCTGTATTGGCGTTTTGGTTTTGAAACCAGTGAAATTGTTGAGCAAATGCAGAAAAAGAATAGTTTGATGATTGTGTAAATAGGGTGAGAAAAAATTATAGATGAGCGATGATTAAACTAATCTGCAATAAAAGCACAGCAAAATATAGATATTATCGTTAGAATACCAAGCATTAAATTGGTGATGAAAAAAGATGATAGGGCATCAGCGTGACATACTGGCGACATTAGGAATTGATATTTGGATTCCTAAGGATGCTGCATGTCAGAATATGCCATCGTCATCGATTTGGCGAGATCAGGCAGCACCTGAGTATCTGACTGAAATTGTCATTGCGAAATCTCAGCCTAAAATACCAATAGTATCTCAGGTTGAGCAGCCTAAAGTTCGGACAGAGCCTTTAACGATACCCGCATTGGTGATCAAAGAAGTGCCAACTGAAGTTGCACCTTTGGTTGTAGAAGAGCGTTCGCTTCTACAGGTCGCGCCTTTTCAATTGCAAGCTTTTGGCTTGCCCGATTGTGTGATTGTTGTTGATGCCACGGCAATGACAGCCGAACAACAGCAGCTTTGGAATAATATTCAGCAGGCACTTCAGGCTGAATATTATGAGCTGCAATGGCCATTTCCTTTGCTTAATTTCCAAGATAGTCGTGGTGTAGACAGTTATGTACATGGTTTCTTGGATGCCATTAGTGCAGATAAAAACATTATTTTAATTGGGCAGCTGCCTTATTTAACTGACCCTAAAAGTATAAATTTGGCTAGCTTGCAAGAAATGCTCGATCAGCCATTGTTGAAAAAACGCCTATGGCAATTTATGCAAAAAAAGTAATTAGAGCACGGATGGGATATGAATAAGAAAGTTGTTGTTTTTAGTCAGTTAGATCAAGTCGTGCTTCAGCGCTTGCAAGCTCAATATCATGTGGTGGTAATTAACCCGAAACAGGGTGATGTGAATGAGCAAATCCGCGAACAGGTTAAAGATGCGGATGCTATGATTGGTGCGGGGCGTTTACTGAATGAAAGTAATTTGGCGACGGCACAGCAGCTTAAAATTATTTCCAGTGTGAGTGTGGGGTATGATAATTATGATCTCGCTTATTTAAATCAGAAAAAAATTTGGTTAGCCAATACACCGCATGTCTTGACTGAAACCACGGCCGATTTAGCCTTTACTTTGCTGATGAGTGCTGCGCGAAAAGTACCTTATTTGGATCAATGGACCAAGCAAGGTCACTGGCAACGTACTGTGGGTGAAGCACAATTTGGGCATGATATTTTTGGTAAAACATTAGGCATTATTGGTCTAGGCAATATTGGTGCTGCTGTTGCCCGTCGTGGTTTTTATGGTTTTAATATGAATATTCTTTACCATAATCGTCGTGAAAAATTAGAATTAGCGCAGCCTTTAAATGCAAAATATTGCGGTTTAAATGAGTTGTTGCAACAGTCTGATTTTGTTGTTGTTGCTGTTGATTTAAATGCTGAATCTAAAGCATTAATTGGTCAATCTGAATTTGATAACATGCAACCCCATGCTGTTTTTGTCAATATTGCTCGTGGTTCTGTTGTAGACCAACAGGCACTTATTGATACCCTAAAGGCAGGTAAAATTTTTGCTGCGGGACTTGATGTTTATTTGAAAGAGCCTTTACAAGAATCAGAACTTTTTCATTTAAATAATGTGGTGACTTTGCCGCATGTCGGTTCTGCCACGGCAGAGACGCGTAAAAAAATGGCTGAACTCGCCTATCGTAATGTGGTGGATGCACTTGAAGGGCGAACTCCACCTTATCTCGTGAATCCTGTATTTTCTTAAAATTTGATAACACTTCATTGCAAATGCCTCCAATTTTCAATGCTATAGTTTGATAAATTGAAAAAAAGCAGTTTGAGTATATAGCATTGAAACGGTTTTTATTGGCTTGTAGTACGGCTTTGATTTCAGTCATGGGGGCAACTCACAGTGCTAATGTGAATGCTTTGCCACAGTTTAGTGTTCCTGAAATTGGCAGTGGAATTGGTTTAATTGACCAACAAAAAGAAAAAATGATTGGGGAAAAAGTCTTTCGTGAAGTGCAAAGACACATGCCAGTCATGCAAAACCCATGGTTAGAAGATCAGTTGTTCAATGTATTTTCACATATTTTAAGCCAAACTCAGCTTGGGCAGCCTATAGGTTTGGTAATTATTAACGATGCTCAAATTAATGCGTTTGCTGTTCCCGGTGGATTGTTTGCCCTGAATGCAGGCTTAATTACCTCTGCTCGAAATATGGATGAAGTGGCTGGTGTAATGGCACATGAGGTGGCGCATGTATCACAACGTCATTACAGTCGTTCACAAGAAGCATTTAAGGGACAAGGTTTACTGACCTTAGCGGGACTTTTAGTCGGGGCTTTGGTTGCTTCGCAAGCGGATGGTGATGTTGGTACGGCCGTGATGCTGGGGACACAAGCTGCATTAATGGATAAGCAACTGAATTATAGCCGTAACCAAGAGCGTGAAGCAGATCGTATTGGTATGCAATATATGTATTCAGCAGGTTATAACCCACAGAGTATGGCTGACTTTTTTGAGGTAATGCATCGCGCGACCAGTCAAGTGTCTTTTTTACCTGATTTTTGGTTGACACATCCACTGAGTACGGAGCGTATGAGTGAGGCACGCTTAAGGGCAAATCAACTGCCTCAAGTGAAGTCGAATTTGCATGATGAGGATTTTGAAATACTGAAATGGTACAGTATGGTGATCTCTAATCAGGCAACGGAACAACAATTACAAATTTTGGCAAATCGTAAAAATTTTGCAGGACAGTTGGCTTTATCAGCATTTTATTTAAAACAAGGCGATTATGTTCTCGCTCAGCAAGTTTTAGATCAGGCAAAGCTGCATCAGCGTTTAAATAATTTGATGATTCTCATGCAAACGGATATTTATTTAGGGCAAAATAAAGTCGATGAAGCATATAAGGCGATTCAATCCACTGCACGCATTATGCCTGAAAATAGAGCTTTAGCTTTTAAGTGGGCAGAAGTGTTGATTCGTCAAAAGGAAGCGGGGCAAGCCTTGAGTTTGATTCAGCCCTTTGCAAATAAGAATCCGAGGGATATTTCCGCATGGCGTTTAATGCAGCAAGCTGCCAATATTGATCAACAATCACCTTTTAGAACGGTGAATGTATTACGTTATCGGGCAGAGGTTGAGTATTGGTCGGGTTGGGAAGAAAATGCGATTAAGTCATTGTTGCATGCAGAGCGGTTGGTTAAAAATAATGAGGTATTGTCTGCAAAACTTAAAATGCGACTGGGTGAAATGCAAAAAGAGCGACAGCTAAAAATTTAATTTAGGGTGATCTTTACAATAAAGATAATAAAAATAAGGAGGTTAGATATGGTTGAAGGACAATGTTTATGTGGCTTAGTAACGTACCGTTATCATGCGGATATTGAAAAAACAATCATCTGTTATTGTGAGCACTGTCAGCGTGCTCAGGGTTCTGTATTTGGCTGGAATAGTGCGCTGGATAAATCTAAATTCGAGATTAGTAGCGGTATTAAATTTCTAAAAGAATATTTTAATAGTCCTCATAAAGCACGTGTTTTTTGCCAAGAGTGTGGTAGTCCTATTTATTCTTATCGGGTGGATTTACCTGAGGTTATACGTTTACGCTTGGGAACGGTAACGAGTGGTCAATTGCCAGCACCGACGGAACAGGCTTACTTGGAATACAAACCATCTTTTTTGCATATAGATGAATGAAATCTACCGTTAAAGTTGCTAAGTATATGATAATATTGGTTTGATTTATGTTTTTAACAATGAACAGTATTGATTGATTTATGAAAAAAATATTATTTTGCATGTTTATGCTGGGGTGTTCTGCATCTGGTGGTGTCTTTGCGAGCGTAGAGCAGTATGTGGCAGCAGTGGAAGAAATTTCTAAGCAATATAAGCAGGAAACAAGGAATTTTTTTAGTGGTTTAGATGCGCGACAGACCAATTTCACAGCACAGCAACAGGTGCAATTTTGTGGAATTGTTGGGGATTATGTTGAGCAGTTATATCAAGCAGCAGATCAAAATAGAGGGGCTCTAGATCGTCAATTTCGACAAATGACTAAGCAGGATGTGATTGATCAAGTAATGTCGTCAAAAGAGATGTTAATTTTGAAAAAATATAATGTTCAATGTGATTTGAAGTAAAAAATAACAACTTTTGAACTGTCTTTGAAATAAAGGCAGTTCAACGTTAAAGAATAGATTTGATAAGAGCGGGATTACGCAAGTTTTGCTTTAATTTTTGCAGAAACTTGTGCAGGATCGGCACGTCCGGCTATGATCGGACGTAGAGAATTCATCACCTTACCCATATCTTTCATGCTAGTAGCTTCTTGCGCAGTAATCGTCTGTGCAATGATTGAATCAAGTTCTTCCTCAGTCATAGCTGCTGGTAGAAATTGAGAGATAATCTCAACCTCGGCTTGTTCCTTACTAGCTAAGTCTTGTCGATTAGCACCTTCAAAGGCTTTAATCGATTCTTTACGTTGTTTGATTTGCTTTTCAATGACCGCAAGAACTCGACTATCATCAAGCTCTACGCGCTCATCGATTTCAATTTGTTTGATTGCTGCCTGTAGACCACGAATGACCGTTAACTTAGACATTTCTTTAGCGCGCATAGCTGCTTTCAAAACTTCAGTTATTTGGTTTTTTAAAGTCGTCATCTATTTTTCCCAGTTCAGTCAATCAGTCACAAATTAATTTTAGTAAAGGCGAGTAGTACGTACAGATTCACGCGCCAATTTCTTTTGGTAGCGTTTAACTGCAGCAGCTTTTTTGCGTTTACGTTCTTGAGTTGGTTTTTCATAGAATTCGCGTTTACGAACATCAGCTAAAACACCCGCTTTTTCGCATGAACGTTTGAAACGACGGATAGCTACGTCTACTGGTTCGCCTTCTTTCAATTTAACTTGTGGCATGAAGAATCCTCATTAAGTTATGGATAAGATCTAGACTGGATTGCCTAGATCACAAGTGAAGGACAGTATTTTACTCATTTACATCTCATATCACAAGTCTATAATAGCATTAGCAATATTTAGATACGGGTAAAAGGCAGTTTAATGATCGTTCTTGGCTTAGAAACTTCATGTGATGAAACAGGTTTAGCACTTTATGACAGTGAAGTTGGTTTAAGAGCACAGGTGCTATATAGCCAGATTAAATTGCATGCTGAATATGGTGGTGTTGTGCCAGAGTTGGCTTCGCGTGACCATGTCCGTAAGCTGATTCCTTTGTTGAATCAATTGCTTGAAGAAAGTAAAATTCAAAAATCAGAAATTGATGCGATTGCTTATACCCGTGGTCCTGGCTTAATGGGTGCGTTAATGACGGGTGCATTATTTGGTCGTACCTTGGCATTTGCATTAAATAAACCAGCAATTGGTGTGCATCATATGGAAGGTCATATGCTGGCACCTTTATTGTCTGAAACCCCGCCAGAATTTCCATTTGTCGCTTTATTGGTCTCTGGTGGGCATACCCAGCTTATGGCAGCACATGGCATTGGTCAATATGAACTCCTTGGCGAGTCAATTGATGATGCTGCGGGTGAAGCTTTTGATAAAGTCGCAAAAATGATGGGGCTTGCTTATCCGGGTGGGCCGAATGTTTCTAAATTAGCCTTGCAAGGCAGTACAACCGCTTTTGATTTTCCACGTCCGATGTTACACCAAGGATTGGACTTTTCATTTAGTGGTTTAAAAACTGCGGTTTCAATTCAATTGAAAAAAGTTGCTGGTCAAGGCCGCGAAGCAGATATTGCTGCGTCTTTTCAAGAAGCCTTGGTTGATACCTTGGTTAAAAAATCGGTTAAAGCGTTGAAGCAAACAGGGTTAAAGCGGTTGGTGATTGCGGGTGGTGTCAGTGCCAATTCGCGTTTGCGTGAACGTTTAGAAGCAGATTTAGCGAAAATTAAAGCGACTGTTTACTATGCAGAACCTGCATTATGTACTGATAATGGTGCAATGATTGCCTTTGCCGGTTATCAGCGTTTAAAAGCAGGGCAACACGATGGTTTGTCGGTAACCACGACACCACGTTGGCCAATGACGGAATTGAGTAATCCTGAGCAGGGCTAAATATTGGATTTTGAAAAGAGGCGAAAGCCTCTTTTTTCTTTTCATTTGGCTCAATATTAATGGTTTTAAGTTGTGTATTGTTGAAAAGAAACTTGGAACAATACAAAGAGTAATTTTTCAATGAGAAATTACTCTTTTTAAATGAATAGCTTAATGAATGCTTTAATTAATCTTGACGGATCAATGCATTGAATTGATCTTTAAGCTCAATATATTTTGGATTTAATTTTGCTTGATCACTTTTATCTTTAAAAATTTTCGCCACAGCCGCTTTGACTTCATCTGTATGGCTGCGTGGATGTTTTTCAGTTGTTACAGCATCATTAAGTAATACTTTAACTTTGGTTGTTGCACCTTTATTTTTTCGGCCAGTTTTAGATGTGCCTTTTTTATGGTTTGCATAACGACGCGCACGTGTATAACCCATGAGCAAAAATTTTCTTGCCATGTCTGCGCCAACAAAATCATTTTTCTCTAAATAATCTAAGAATAATGCAAAGATTTTTGTACTACTTTCAGTGGCTTGTGCTTCATCTTCAAATTGCCAAAATGGTGAAATTTCCGATTTATACGGTTCAACCAATAAAACACCTTCTTCACCGCGCCCAATACGATATAAGGTCGGACGTTTTCTAAAATTAATCTTTTCAAAGTCGAGTGAAAAGTCAAAACTGCGTGAAAATGCTTTGGCATCAGACTTAGGCGTTAATGAAACTTGTTCATTATCGGTCATGGGGTATTCCTTAAAATGTGTGATTTCTCTGAATAATGAACACTATTCATAAAGAGGTTGGATAGCGTTTAAGGCGTTGTGATAGGTCAAAACTGCAATGTATAAACCATAGCTGTTTATATCGCTCAAATAAAAGGATTCAGTGCTTTGAGAAAGAAGATATTAAACAATCAATAATCTAGAATTTTTGCAAATAGGAATGACTGAAACAACAACCTAAAATGATTGTGCATTTGATTTTAGATCATTATTTCAGAAATCATGCGAAATTAAAAGGCTACCAATCGTTGTGAACCAATCCAATGTTTGGAAAATTGATAAGCTGCACGTCCAGAACGCTGACCACGTAATTGACACCATCTTAAAGACTCAGCTCGGACTTCATCAGTAAAGTGAATATCTGCTTTGGCCAAATAATGTTCTACGATTTCTAGATAGAGCTTCTGATCCATTGGATAAAAAGACAGCCATAAGCCAAAACGATCAGACAATGAAATTTTTTCTTCAATCGCTTCTTGAGGGTGTAATTCGTTGTATTGCGGGACATCCACGCGTGTCACAGGCGTATTTTCATGCATAAATTCAGGCAATAGATGACGACGGTTACTGGTTGCATAAATAATAAAATTGCTTGAACCTGACTGTAGGGAACCATCTAGCACACTTTTTAAACTGCGGTAGTTTTCATCTTCTGCGTTAAAAGCCAAATCATCACAATACACAACAAATTTTTCAGGACGGTCTGCAATCAATTTCTGAATTTCGGGTAAGTCTGATAAATCATCACGTTCTATTTCAATTAAACGTAAGCCTTTAGATTCATATTGAGTCAGTAAAGCACGGACAATAGAAGATTTTCCCGTACCACGTGAGCCTGTGAGTAGTACATCATTAGCAGGTAGACCTTGCAGAAATTGCAAGGTATTTTGAATTACTTTTTCTTTTTGCTTTTCAATCCCTTTTAAATCATCTAAATAAATTTTCTTCGGTTGTTGAATGGCTTTCAATTGTTTGTCTTGCCATTTATAAGCGGATGCTGAAAAGTCAGTTTCTTGTTTCAGTTCTGGTAAGTTCTGCTGTAGTTGTTGGAGTACAGTGGAAAGAGCTTCTAAGATATGGTCAGGTAAATCAATTGTTGCCATGATTGTTCAGCTTGTACGTTTAAAAGATAAAAAAGATAGTTTTGCTTAAGAACTGTATATCAATTAGTCGTGATTTGCCAATGGAATAGGCATTTTTTGTCATGATAATCCGCTGAGTTTTCTGTCAATGTCATGCTTGATGCCCTATCATGGATAGTGGATGAAAATGAAAATGTTTGAGGGATAGGTATGTTATTTAAAGATTTCACACAAGATATTAATCCACATCAAGCGTATCGAATAAAAAAATTAAAAAGCCAACTTGGAACAGCCGAATCATATGAAGAATGGAAAAGTATCGCGCTGAAAATAGATGAAGAATCTGGCGCGCAAGAATGGAAATTTGATAACTGTTCACCTTATTTTGATGCTGAAATTATTGCTCATCGATTAGTTTTATTAAAACGCTATCGTTTCCAAAAACGTACCCGTGATCTCATGTATATATTACGTGAAGGTTTAACCTACGATATTGCGAATATTGCTCATCCCATGTTGTTTACTGCGACATATATGGGAACTAAAAAAATTATTGAAGATTATGTGGAAGAAGTCAGTGAAAGTCTGGCTTATATTGCTTCAACTGCTTGCCAGTGTTTGTCATTGTCAGAAAAAATTGATTTTTTTCAGCACTGTAAAAAAGCATATGGGCAACCTGCCTTAATGTTCTCCGGAGGAGCAACCTTAGGTTTGTTTCATACGGGAGTGTGTAAGGCTTTACTTGAGCAAGATTTGATGCCCAAAGTATTATCAGGCTCAAGTGCAGGGGCTATTATGACGGCAATGCTAGGGACTTCAAAACCCTCAGAAATTTCAGCGCGTTTAAATGGTGAAAACTTTTTTAGTGAAGCTTTCCATTTTCGTAAATTCAGTGAACTTCTCAAAGGTAATGGTGGTCTTGCTGATGTGAAATACCTAAAGAAATTTCTTGTGGAAAATTTAGGTGATATTACCTTTGAGGAAGCATTTAAAATTTCTGGCTTGCACATCAACGTGGCTGTAGCCCCTTATGATGCTTCACAAGAAGCGCGGATTATGAATGCCTACACGTCACCAGATTTGTTGGTCTGGAGTGCCGTTTTAGCGTCCTGTGCAGTCCCGATATTATTTCCGCCAGTTAGACTCACCAGTAAACGCTACGATGGTGAATTAACGCCATATATGGCATCCACGCGTTGGGTCGATGGCAGTGTACGCAGTGATTTTCCTCAAGAGAAAATGGCACGCTTGTATAATTTAAATTACACCATTGCCAGTCAGGTCAATCCACATATTGTGCCGTTTATGCAAAGTGATGCAGAGCGCTATCGCAAAGATATGTTAAGTTGGCCAGAACGGATTATTCGTCGTCAGGGTAAGGTCATTACCAAAGGAATTATGGACTTTGCCCGTGGGCGGGTTGGAAAAATTCCACCGATACGACGCTTGCTCGATCATGGTTATGGTGTGGTAGACCAAGGCTATTATGGTGATTTGAATATTGTGGGTAATTATAGTTCGCGGCACTATACTTATATGTTGCAAAATCCACGGCCATATTTATTTAAATTATTACAGCGTGAGGGTGAGCAGGCGACATGGCCTAAAATGTCATCCATTGAAACGCATGCCCGCGTAGGTAAAACCATTCAACATTGTTTGGAGCTTTTAAATTATCAACAGGATCCAGAGCAAAAAGCCGCAGAATTTATTGCAGTTTAATGTTGAAGATATTTCTCGTTTAAATTTAACGTTAAAGACCAAGCCGACAAGTTTAGCTTTTGGGCGTGCTTTATATGCATTTGAATATAAGCAGCAACATTATTGGTTGAAAACCCAAGCACCGAATGTGAATCCAGATTATGAAGCTGGATTTTTAAATGAATTGGCTTTTTATCAACAATGTATAGAACAACAAAGCTGTGCAGATTTTTTGTTACCCTTTCAAATTATGCCTGACGTCAACATTTTGGCTGAGCAACAAGTGTCAGGGAGAGCTGCCTTGATTGTAAGGCATGCAGATTTATTGCTTCATGATTGTTCTGCTCTGTCGATTCAAGAGATCCAAGAAATACTATTACAGTTATTCAATGCCGTTGATCAATTACATCAATTGGGCTGGATTCACGCTGATTTAAAAAGAGAGCATTTGGTTCAGTATCAACAAAAAGTGTGCTTGATTGATTTTGAACATGTACAAGAAATTAATTCACAGATCGCATTGCAAAGCTTAACAGCAACGCCACGTTATATGGCACCTGAGTTGTTTCATGGTGCGGCAAAAACCATTCAAACCGATATTTATGCACTAGGCATCATTATTTATGAATGGCTTACAGGGCAGCGTCTGACTGCAAAAAATTATCAAGAGTGGGCTTATTTGCACTGTCAAAGGTTAATGATTGAACTTCCAGAACATTTTTTGCTGTTTAAAAAGCTTTTAAGCGGAATGCTGGCGAAGCAAAAAGAATATAGATTTGCTAATATTTACACTCTAAAACAGTGCTTAATGACTGAAATTGTTTAAGAAAAATACAGAAAAACTGTTTTTGTTTTTTATTTAAACAAACAAATAGATTTTTCATAAAAAGGTCTTGTCATCATGAATCGATCTCTATAATATACACAGCCATTGGGGACGTGGCGAAATTGGTAGACGCACTGGATTTAGGTTCCAGCGCCGCAAGGTGTGAGAGTTCGAGTCTCTCCGTCCCCACCAATTATTATCAAACTTGTTTGATAATAAGGCTATAGAGGATTGGTGTAATGGTAGCATGACGGTCTCCAAAACCGTTCGTCAAGGTTCGAGTCCTTGATCCTCTGCCAAGTTTTTTAAAAATCCAACAAAATGTTGGTACCCTGATGGGGACGTGGCGAAATTGGTAGACGCACTGGATTTAGGTTCCAGCGCCGCAAGGTGTGAGAGTTCGAGTCTCTCCGTCCCCACCATCATATGAAAGCAAGGTTATTGACCTTGCTTTTTTATTGCCTGTACATAATGAAAAGTTAAATAAAAAGCCCTAAAGAGGTAATGCTGATCAGTTGAGGGGTTTACAACTAACTTCTTAGCTATTCACGACAGAGTCTTATGCTTTTAAAGCAAATACTTGGAGCTCGTTGGTTCTTTTGTTAAGCCAAAATGAGAATCCTCAAAATATATTTTGAGTTCGTAAGAAAGGCATCTTGCGGCGCAGTGCGCCTCACCGCAAAACTCGTCAAATACCTTTTATTGATCAATTCATCGCAGAAACCTTACTTTTTCAATCTTGCGGTGTATACACCTCATGCTTTGCACTGCAAAATAAAGCCGTGCTTTATTTATTGCTCAAGTTGCGGATGACGTTTCCGCGTATCAAATAATATCTAGAATTTTAAAATAAAATGCCAATCAATTTCTTAATTGACTGGCATTATCTAAACAGGGCTTTCAATATATTGCAATACGTTATTCTTTTTATCTCGATCTAAAAGTGAACTTGTCTTTAAGCTTTTAAATGATCTTCAAATTCTTCACCCAGTTGCATTGCAAGTGAATTCCCCGCTAAATCACACGTTACAAGACCATATTCTTTTTTAAAGCTAAAAGTAAATCCGCGATTGTCGGTTAATGATTTTACTGAATAGCCTAATTTTTCTAACCAAATACGAAATGCAATTAAATTTTTTGCTTTCACAACTTTCTTCACGAGAGAACTCCTTGTCTATATTAAATACCTTGTGGGCACTTCATAATTAATAGGGGTGAAGTGGTTTTTTTTAAAGGGGAGATTTGTGCTGTTTTTTATAAAAAAAATATTTGGTTGGTTTTTTATACAAAAATAGCGTAAATAATCGTTAAAATTTGCACTGAAAGTTAAATGTAAGATAGCATTTTGGCTGATTGTTTGAGTTGTATTGAACTGATTTATATTGTTTTTATTGGTAATTGTATGTGTTGTAAAATAATGGAAATATTTATACACAATTTTTAAAGTATTGCTCAATAATTTTTGTCGGACTTTGGCTGACTATTGTTCTAAATTTGCAGTAGAAGTGCTAAAGCTCACCTGATTGAGTCATTTTGTGCGTAGCTTGGATGTACCTAAACCATCTTAAATGAGCTTTGAACAGGATAGGCTGCTTAATGCTGATACTTTGGTAAGGTGATGAGATGAGATGATTACAGCGGTAGCGTGTATTGAGTCAAATTCAAAAGATGCAGCAACAAGATTTAGTTCTTATTGCTGCCATGTGCTAGGGCATACAGGTTGCTGATTCAAGTTGCGCTAGAAGCTCATGCTTAGATGTATCAAATTTTATCAGCCAAAGTTAAAAGTTATCTTTTAACTCTCTTAGCCGTTGGAATTCTTCCACACTTTCGACTCTTAAAAATGGGTTGGTTTCTAATTCTAATTCAATGGTACTGGGGAGCGTGCATTGACTGAGCATGCGCTTAGCTTCAACTTCATCAAAGCGCTGTTGAATCGCTAAATTGTTTGGTTCTACATGCAATGCAAATTTTGCATTTGCAAGGGTGTATTCATGAGTGCAGTAAACTTTTGTACGCGCAGGTAGAGCAGCCAAACGATTGAGCGAATGATACATTTGCTCGTATGTTCCTTCAAAGACCCGACCACATCCCATTGCAAAGAGTGTATCACCGCAAAAAACAAGTTCTAAAGCTTCGATAAAATAGACAATATGACCCAATGTGTGACCCGGCACTGCAATAATCTCAACGTCCAAATCATGAAATTTAATTTGTGCTTGGTCTTGTAGCGGGTGAGTAATAAAGGGGACTTTAGTTAATTCTTCACGTGGGCCATAAACTGGAATATTACGATTAAGTAATAGCTCTGGTACGCCACCAGTATGATCTTTATGCCAATGCGTGAGCCAAATTTGCGTTAAGTTTAAGTTGTTTTCCGCACAGTAAGCTTCTACTAAATGTGCTTCGGTTGGGTCAATCGCAACAACATCCTTACTTGGTTGATGCTCTAATAACCAAATATAGTTTTGTAATTGGTTTTTGACATCAATCATATGAATTTGAAAAGTCATGAGATACAAGACCCGTAAGATAGATATGAATAAGCTATCGTTAAAGTCGATTTTTTTCTAGTCATAGAGTGCAAAAACATAATATTCAGGCCGATTGCCTAGTCTGAGTTGCGTGTCTAAAACTTGATAAAAGCTGTGAAGTTTCGGCTCTGCTATTTAAAGTGTCTACTCATGATTTGATGAAAACTTAATAAAGCCGTATGAATTTTATTGTTATAGATTATTGATCATAACGGCTTTGATTTTTTGTATAAGCAATGGTGGTCATGATAAAAGCTGAATTTTTAATTCATTGAGAAGAATAAATGTACGAAGGACATTAAGGGATTAAAAGCAGCATTAAGTTTTGCTTTATAATAGAGACAGATTATCCTAAGGGAAGAAATATGAATATACCCTTGATATTGAATGTTATCGCATTTTTTGTCTTATTGCTTTTATTAACCGAAACACGAAAAACAGACTGGAGCTTAGCGAAAAAAGTTTTAGTCGGTTTATGTTTAGGTGTCGCTTTTGGTTTGGTTTTGCACCTGATTTATGGTGAAAACTCATCTATATTGAAAGACACTACTCAATGGTTTAATTTGATTGGTAATGGTTATGTAAAACTTTTACAAATGATTGTTATGCCTTTGGTTTTTGTCTCGATCTTGGGCGCAGTCATTCGATTACATGATGCAGGATCATTGGGGAAAATTAGTTTCCTCAGCATTGGGACGCTATTGTTTACTACGGCAATTGCTGCTTCTGTGGGGATTTTAGTGACCCACTTATTTGGATTAAGTGCGATTGGCTTAGTTCAAGGGACTGCTGAAACAGAGCGACTCAATACGATTCAAACGGACTATGCAGATAAAGTATCCGATCTAAATATACCTGATTTATTTTTATCGTTTATTCCGAGTAATCCCTTTGCAGAACTGACAGGTGCTCATCCTACCTCAATTATTAGTGTGGTTATTTTTGCAGTGCTTTTAGGAATGGCGGGTTTAAACCTAATTAAAACCGATCCTGAAAAAGGTCAAAAAGTACTCGCTGCGATACAGATTTTACAAGCTTGGGTCATGAAGTTGGTACGTTTAATTATGACCTTGACACCTTATGGTGTTTTTGCACTGATGGCAAAAGTCGTTGTTAGCTCTAAAATGGCAGATATTCTTAATTTAGGTGGCTTCTTAGTGGCGTCCTATGTGGGCTTAGCCATTATGTTTGCTGTACATGCTGTCATTTTATTGCTGACAGGTGTGAATCCGATTCAGTTCTTTAAAAAGGTTTGGCCAGTACTGAGCTTTGCATTTACCAGTCGTTCAAGTGCTGCGAGTATTCCTTTAAATATTGAAGCGCAAACTAGACGTTTAGGTGTGCCAGAATCGATTGCGAGTTTTTCAGCATCTTTTGGGACTACAATTGGGCAAAATGGTTGTGCGGGTTTATATCCTGCCATGTTGGCGGTGATGGTTGCTCCAACGGTGGGAATTAATCCTTTTGATCCGATTTGGATGCTCACTTTAGTTTGTGTGGTGACTTTAAGTTCAGTTGGCGTTGCGGGTGTCGGTGGTGGTGCAACATTTGCGGCACTTATTGTGTTGCCTATGCTCGGTTTACCTGTGACATTGGTGGCATTGCTGATTTCAATTGAACCGTTAATTGATATGGGGCGTACTGCATTGAATGTGGATGGATCCATGACGGCGGGTATGGTCACGAGTCAGTTGTTAGGTCAAACAAATAAATCAATATTTGAACAAGATTCAGCTGATTTAAAAGAAATTTAAATCATCAGTTTTGCTTGGCGTGTCCATATGATGCGTTTATATAAAGCCAATAGATTACTATTGGCTTTTTTTTATTCAAAAATAATCTGTATCAATTATTTTTTAAAATCTGTCGCTATTTTGCTGTGATGAGTTGCGTAAAATGATGAAAAATACAGTGAGGTTAATGAATATGAAAATGTATCAGGTCGATGCTTTTACCAATGTGTTATTTAAAGGCAATCCAGCCGCAGTGATTGTGACCGAACAATGGTTGGATGAAGCATTGATGCAAAATTTAGCTTTAGAAAATAATTTGTCTGAAACGGCATTTGTAAAAGTCATTGATGCAGAAAATTATGAAATTCGTTGGTTTACCCCAACAACAGAAGTTGATTTTTGTGGACATGCGACTTTAGCCAGTAGCTTTGTGCTGTTTAAAGATTTTACCTCTGCTAAAGTAATTCAATTTCATGTGAAAAATTTGGGTATCTTTGTGGTCAGTCAAGAGACAGATGGCAAAATCAAAATGAATTTTCCAATTCGCCGTGCAAAGAAGATTACGGACTACCCTGAAATACTCGATCAAGCTTTAAGCAAGCCATTTAAAAATGTGTATTTGAATAGCCAAGCTTATATTGTGGAATATGAAAACCCACAACATGTCATAGATGAAACACCAAATTTAGAACTGTTAAAACAATTGGGGAAAATTCGCACGGCAATTACAGCACAAGGAACATTGGTTGATTTGGCCTTAACTGCGCAAGCCGAACAATATGATTGTATTTCTCGTTATTTTGCCCCAGCCAATGGTATTAATGAAGATCCAGTCACGGGTTCAATTCATACCGCGATTGCACCCCTTTGGGCTGAAAAATTGGCTAAAAATGAAATTTTAGCTTATCAAGCTTCACAGCGCGGAGGTGAGTTGTATTGTGTGGTGCTTGAAAATGAACGGATTGAAATTTCAGGTTATGCAAAACTGTATATGCAGGCAGAATTGTATTTGTAAAATATTGATCAAGATGAGCTGAAAAGCCGTTGAAATAAACTAATGCTGATCAGTTAAGGATTTTAGAAATAAACTCCTTAACTTTTGTTATTCATGGCGGAGTCTTATATCCTTGAATAAAATATTTGGAGCTCGTTTGTTCTTTTGTTACGCCGAAAGAACCAAAAGCATTTGTCATCCGCAAAACTCGTCAAATACCTTTTATTGATCAATTAAATCGCAGAAACCTTACTTTTTAAAGCGGTTTTGCCTCGAACAGTTGCGGATGACGTTTCCGCGTATCGAATAACTTTATGAATTTAAAAAAATACCCATCAGTTTCTTAACTGACTGGGATTAGTTGAAATAAACGGCTATTTTTTCAAAAAACCACTATTAAAACTAAAAATCATTTCCTAAGATGTCAGGGTTATAAAAATTCATATGATTGAATAAATTAGGATAATTATGTTAATGCGGTTTAAACAACTTACCATCTCCTTATTATTAGTAGGCTTGAGTGCCACTGCTTGGTCACAACCTATTTTAGTTAAATCTCAACAAAAGATTGAGGAATATAAATTAGAGAATGGTTTTCGTGTGATTCTTGCGCAAAATGATAAAGAAAATAAAGTGTTCATGAATACGGTTTATTTAACCGGTTCATTGAATGATCCGCAGGGTAAAGGCGGTTTAGCACATTTATTAGAGCATTTGGCTTTTAAAGGGACACAGAATATTCAAGGCGAAGAATTTCAACGTCGTCTTGATCAATATACCTTAATGACTAATGCTAGTACGGATTATTATTCGACCAAATATACCAATGTCATTCGACCAGAACAAAATGTGATTAATGAAGTGATTCATCTTGAAGCTGAGCGGATGGATAAATTGGTTTTACAAGAAAAATTTGTCCCTTCAGAAATTTCGATTGTGAAACGTGAACGTGAAGTTCGTATGGATCAGCCTTTTTCTGTGATGATGGATCAAATGTGGAAGTCGGCTTATGGCAATCAATATTTAGGACGTTTACCGATTGGTGATTTAAACGAATTACAATCAATTAAAATGGATGAGTTAAATAAGTTTTATCGCACATGGTATGCACCTAATAATGCCGTGATGGTGATTTCAGGTAAATTTGATAAAGCTGAAGTGTTGAAACAGATTGACCAAAATTTCAGTCCAATTGCAGCACGCCAAGTTCCAGCACAGACCAAAGTTCCTGTGCTTGATTCGTCTAAAATGAAACAGCGCAATTTTCTGGTGCAAAAGGGCAGTGATCTGGCGAAATTCAATATTTATTTGAATGGTAAAAATGAAAAAATCAAATCTGAACTTGCCTTAGCACCCTATTTATATACGATGCAGCCGAGTGGGCATCTTTATCAAAGTATCGTGGAAACAGGTTTAAGTACAGCAGTTCAATCAACGACATGGTTGGATCAAGACTTTAATTTGGTTTTTATCGGCGCAATTTATGCACCTAATCATGATGCTAAGAAAGTTGAATCGGCATTAATTTCAGGGGTAGAAAAAAATCAACCCTTCAATGAAACTGAACTTAATCGGGTAAAAAACCTGATTCAAAATCAGTCTGACAGCGTATTAAGCAATGCCGCAGCATTGGGCGGGCGTTTGAGTGATTATTATGTGTCTTATCAGGGCGATTGGTCACAGTATTTTACCGATTTGGAGAATGTCAAAAAACTTAAACTGGCTGATGTGAACCAAACCTTAACCCAGTTTTTAGTCCCACAACATCGTATTTCAGGCGATATTCAACCGACACCTGAAGAGCAGAAAAAAGCATTAAAGCAAAAGCAAGCAGCTGAACCCGCTAAAACCTTAGCGCAAACGGATATTCAAGAAGAGCCACTGAAAGATAGTCGTGTCTACCAACAGGAGGTTGCTAACTATGTTAAAGCCTCTAAGCAGTACTTGGTCAATACTGAAAAGAAAATTCAACGTGGCACATTGAAGAATGGTATTTCGTACGCTTTATATCCAACATCGACACGTGATGATAAAACTTATGCCACGATTTCGATCGATTTTGGTACTGAAAAATCACTCTTTAATCAAGGTGAAGTTTTAGATTTGATGGCGTATTTATTATTACGTGGTTCAGATCAATATAGCTTGCAAGATATTGCCGATAAATCCATTGAAGCGGGTGGTGGTGCGGCTGCAAATGCATCAGGCAATAGTATTACCATTCAAATTGTTGCGAAAAAAGAAAAGTTCGAAGACTACTTTAAATTTATATTAGATGTTTTGAAAAAACCGAAGTTTGAACAATCACAATTTGATTTGATTAAATCGCAAAGTTTATCTGCTCTAGATCGACCTTATACCGAGCCAGAAACAGTGGCTGCGCTGACCATGACACGTTTGTTAGAGACCTATCAACCTGGGGATTTGCGTTACCATTTTGAACCTGATCTTGCAAAGCAACAGATTAAGGCTGCAACAGTTGAGCAAGTGAAGACGTTGTATCAGAATTTCTTTGTGAGCAATCATGCACAAATTGCGATTACTGGCGATTACCAAGCCAAAACGATGCTCAAAATCTTGCAAAAGGAATTTGGCAGTTGGAAAGCGCAATTGCCATATCAACGACTCAGTTCCGATTATCAAGTTTATCCTGCACAGAAGGTGCATGCTTTATCGGAACAACGTGAATTTGGCAATTACCAATCTATTTTGACTTTCCCTGTCGGTGCTGATCATCCAGATACGCCAGCTTTAATGGTGTTTAGTTATATTTTGGGCGACTCACAACTTTCTTCACATCTTGCACAAGAACTGCGTGAAAAAAATGCTTTGGTGTATGGTTTTGGCAGTAGTTTAGACCTAGATGATTGGATTGATTCAGGTGCTTTAACCATTGAAGCCAATTATACAGCAGGTAAGTCGGCACAAGTTTCACAAAGTGTGCATAAAGTTCTCAACAATTTGCTCAGCAAAGGTGTGACCGAGCAAGAGTTGGAGGCTGCCAAAGCCAATATCTTGAAAAAACGAGTCACCGCTTTGGAAGATGAACGTAATATTCATCGTATGTTAATGCCACAACTCGAACATCATCGAGATTTATTGTTCCGTGAAAAGCGTGATCAGGCGTTGGCAAAATTAACGAAAGCCGATGTCGATGCTGTCATTAAGAAATACATCAAGCTAGATCAGTTCGTGGAAGTGATGGCTGACCAATATGGTAAAGCACAAAAATGATGGAATGAAAGTCATTTCATCTCGTCTTGTGTGATAAAGCGTTAAAAATAACATGCTCTTTAGAACCTCCCTGTATTTAAGGGAGGTTCTTTTTTATAACGAATAAAACTGCTTAGCAGTGTGATGAAAAACTTGTTGTAATGCATTTGGATCATAAGCCACCACAGCATCACTAAAAGCATCAATAATATTCACCAATGATGTACTGACACGATCCATCGGGAAATTAGAGGCAAACATAACTCGATAAGGACCAAAGCTTTTCAGCACGTGAGTAATGAGTGGCATGGCTAAATCATAAACTTCTTGTTTACTGGCTACGCGACCTTGCTTGTGAAATTGATGACCCAATACAGGCATAAATAAACCTGACATTTTGGTATAGACATTTGGACATAAGGCAAGCTCAGCCATATCTTCCTGCCAGCGAAATAAAATATTTTCACGGGCAATTTTGGTGAGTCCCGTCAGTGTACCAACCTGACCAAAAAGCCCTGCGGGTGTGCCAAAATGATCCAGCACAATGGATGTTTCAGGAAATTGTTTGGCTAAAGCAATCACATCATTTAATTGGGTGGAATAGACCCAAGCATCAAATGTGAGGTTGTAGTGTGCTAGGGCTTCGAAACCTTTTAGAAATTTTTTATTAGCATATAAGTGCGGTTCATCTGCCCAAGCATAAATGTCTTGATCTTCATGCACTGCGGCCATTTTACGAATGCCTTTAAAGCGTGGCGAAGCCTTGCTGTGTAACTGCAATATCTTTTTAAAATTACTGTCTCGCGGATCTGCTGTTGCAATAATACCGCCTAGTTTTACCGTTTCTTGGTTAAAAGACAAAGATTCAATAAAATGGGTTTCATCCGCAGCGCCTTTGCCTTTGTTTTTATGCCAACGGGCTTCAACATGCACGACTTGTTCGACGGGGTAATGTCCAATATCTTGTAGATAGTTTTCAGGTAAATAAGGTGCAGTAATGTGATTGGTTAACCCAAGTGTTTCGATCAGGTCATCGGATTTAACCAGACGCACAAGCTTATCTAGTAAGTAAGGATGCTTACCCAATAATTTAACTGCTAAAGCGGCTGAATAGGACATGTGATAAGCATCCCATTGGTGAATATGCGCATCAATCATTGCAAAATTCAGTTGTTGCATATGTATCCCTAATTCAGCATGTCCTGACTATTTACCATACTGCAAAGTATGATTGCTTTGAATAACCTTTTATCCAAAAAATGAAGACCTAAAAAAAGCCCTGACGGGCTTTTAATCGAATGATCAATGTTTGTGATCATGGTCATGCTTATTGGCATGAAATTCTTCGTTATGACGGAAGCGAAGATAGTTTTCAAACTGTTCGCAATATTCATCATAGTTATCTTCAAGCATCATTTGAAATTGTTGCATGATGTAAGACATGACTTGATCTTTCGCATCCCGCATTTCATTGCCATCTTTAAAGTTATTTGCTGCGACCCACGTATTAAAACGCGCCGTACCAAATAACATTGCAGCACTGACTTGCCCACGTATTTCAGGCGGCTTTACTTGTGAACCTTTTTCAATACGGCAAAAGTCATTGGCATGTTTAATAAATTCATCAGCACGTTCAAAAAAAACAGCATTTAACGCTTCTTCTTCGGTTACATCTGTTGCTTCAATCTTTTGAACCATGAACTTTTCCTGCAAAAACGATCTAATGCCATATTATAGGCAAAGGCTTGCAGAAACTAAACCTTTGGCTTAATCTAAAAATAGCCTAAGTATAAAAATGGATAATGTAATGCAAGATGCCATTGCGGTACAAAGTTTAAAAAGTGACATTGCTTTATTGCGTCAAAATATTTGGCCACCTGTAAATTTAGCCAATGTTGAAGGTTTGCCTATTTATTATGGTTCCAAGGTCGAAGTTGAAGAATATTATCGGCAATGGACAGGGCTTATTGAAAGGGCACAGGATCTATTTCAACCTTTTATGCAGGATGAGGTAGTAGATGCGATTCATTTACCCAGTCATTTGAACTTGCCTTTATTTTATTTTCATGTGGATCGGATTCGGATTAATAAAACTCGTGCCAAAGAGTCGAAGACTTTTCGCGGTATTGCCAGTTTAATAGACAAATGTGGACAATATGAAGCTGCACAAATTCAAGCGATGCAAGCTTGGCTTGAAAGTGATGATACTGCTGCGTTAGTGGCACACCGTGAATTTATTGACTTACGTACCTATGTGTTTCAGCATGGGCAAAGTGAATATACGCGGACGCGATTTTATGTGAATGGTATTGTACTTAGTACAGAGCCACACTTTGAATTGGTCGATGCACGTGATAAGCCGCGTAAACAGCGTAACGATAGCTATAGTGACCCGTTAGCTGATAATAATACGTGGAAAATTTTCGGCAAATATCGCTAATGGATGGTGATATTTGCTTCTCTTTTATAACCAAAAAGTCTTAGTTTTGGAAAAGGTTATTAAATGCTGCTCTGACTGTTGCAACATGTATTGTTTTTCATTGGCAATCCAGCCCAAAACAAACCAGACTTTTTGTTTCTGTTTAACAATGCCTTGAAATAGTGCTTCAGCCACAAGTAAGTCGTTATATTGTCCCAAACTTTCTTGTAGTGGTTTTAAGTCTTTAAGATACTTTTTAACGGCTTTATTGGGATAGAGCGAGGCAATAAATTCAACACAATAACGTAAACGTTTGACTCGTTTGCGGGTGCGATGTTGTGACGTAATATCCAGTTTTAGAAATTGGTCGGCATCCTTACAAATTTGCTGATGCAATTTCTGGAGTTTTTTTGCAATGTCTTTTTTTAAGACCATCTTTTTTTGCTTTTTAGTGGGTTGATGCACGAATTGCAGTAACGCTAACATCAACTGAACAGTATCTAAAGTACGTAAAGACGCATCAATGGGGACATTATTCTCCTCGGTAACGGGGGGAAGCTGAGTGAAAGGAGCACCTGCTTGCTGTAACCGTGGGATGAGTCCTTCATTTAAGGCATCATAGTCTCGTGTTGAACCGAGTTGACGAAACAGTGTGGTAAGTTGTTGTTGCCAGTTTGGATCAACATCATTTGACCAATTGCCAAAAATACGTAAAGCACTTCTTAGGCGGCGGATCGCGACACGCGTCTGGTGTACATGTTCATGCGTATAGTGTTCAGAAGCAATGGCTGTGGTATTGGGCAATAAATGTTGTAAGCTATTATTTACGATTTGTTTTAATGCGGCATCGGTAGAGTCTTGTCGATTAAGTTGCAGTGGAGCTGCAAATTGCACAGTTGTAGTCTTTAATTCTTGGGTTAGACAATCACCACGCTGTGCTTTACTTCTCACATCTAACCATAAATCATATTGTTTAATCCACGGTTGGATAAATTGAATAAAATTGGGGATTGCACCTTTTTTAAGTTCAAATTCAAGCTCATAAATGGCTAGTTTCTGTTTGTCATGACGAATTTCACCCCGATCCAAACTGACTTCAATTTCTGCATGATTATAATGCACAACATAAACAAGGCGATTTACATCTGTTTCAAATTGCATGCTTAAATTTTTAGCCTGTTTGCCTAAAGCATGCTCTAGCACTTTTTTTGCTTGTGGATGTGATTGATAAATTTCGAGATTTAAAGCGGGATGCTCAACTGCTCCTAAATCAATTTCTAATTCAAAGCGTTCTAAATGATGCTCACTGGATACTTTTAAGGTTTGTATCCAGTGCGTATCTTCAAGGCGTTGTCGCAATGAAATATGCTGTTGAGCTAAATGTCGTTCGGGGGTGTCGTAGTATTGTGCATATAGTGAGCGAGGCTGCGCATTTTTAGCCAAAAACAATTGGTAGAGTTTTTTTTGATGTTGCGAGGGGATCTGAAATTTTAATTCAACTTCTAGCATATCAAAACTCCTGACATTTTATTATCGATGTCGTTCTATCCTAATTGTAAGCCAGACTGAATAAAATAGTAGTCATGTTATGCTGAAAAAGTAGATAAAGCGTATCGTCCAAAATATCGGCAGTGATTCGAATAGGGGATAATACGCTTTTGATGGTTTACTTAATAAATTTTCGGCTGACTAGGAATTGTTCAGTCGCTTCAAGTAAATGCTGCGCATAAACTTCTTGTTTCGCGGTGAGCCAACCCAAAACAAACCAGTCACTGGCTTCAAGTTCAGTTTGTTGAATATAAGCTGCGGAAGAAGCCAGAATTTGATATTCACTGGCGGCAAGCTGAGCGTCATTTAAAGCTTTGCTGTATTTTTGCAAATTTTTAACATCATAAATTGAAGTTAAAATAGGGAAGCTAAATTTTAACTCATGAATTTTAGTGGATAATTTATCGAGGCTTTCAAAGTCAGCAATATTTGCACTGGTTAAACTGTCATGTAATTGCTTGTATTGATTTTGCAATGTGTTTTGAGCAAACCATTTTAAATCATGTGTTTGAGGTTTTTCTTCTTGCTCTAAACTGAACATCAAGAGTTCCAAATAATGATGTACGTTTTGCGTTGAGCGAACCAAATTGGACAACTTTTCTTTGGCATACAAAATATCTTTGGTCAGATTGGATGCGGTGTTGGGGTTTTGTAAAAAGGCTCCCAAAGTGGTTTGCATGTGTTCCAAATGCTGTAAATGATCGAACTGCTGTTTAAATGCACCCAGTTGCATGGCCCATTTATCTGAAACAGCGTCATTCCAATCTTTAAATAAAGATAGCGTTAAATTCAAATGATCTAAGGCAATTTGGGCTTGTTGAACATGTTCTTTTTCCGCCACAATCGCTGAAATAGCGGCAATATTTGGCAGTAAATGTTGTAATTGTTGAGCAATTAGAAGTCGTAAGTTTTTGTTGGCAGAATCTTTTTTACTTAAAGTAAATTCTTTTGCTGATTTTGCCGAACTGACTTTTTGATGGGTGGCTAAAAGATGACCTATTTCAGCTTTACTACGAACATCTAACCAAAGTTGGTATTTTTTTACCCATTCAAAACTAAAGGCTAAAAGGGATTGGATTGAGCCTGCTTTAAGCTCGAATTCAACTTCATGAACCTCGCACTGTGCAGTTGCAGTACGGACTTCACCGACATCTAAACTGACTTCAATGTCGGTTTCTTCAAATCGAAGAACGCGAAAAGTGCGCTGAATATCTGTTTCAAATTGTAATTTAAGCTGTGCTTGTGCTTTGCCCAAAGCATTGCTAAGGATTTGCTGTGCTTCAGCATCGTTTTGATAAAGAGTTAAATCAAGCTCTGGTGCTTGTTCTTGTTCACCAAGGTCATAATTGTGCTCAAAGCGGTGTAAATGGCTTTTTCCAGCAGCTTTTAAGGTTTGAATCCAACGTGTACCTTCTAATCGTTGTCTTAAGGCAACACCATGTTGTGAAAGTAAGCGTTCTTCAGTGTCATAATATTTTGCTTTAAGTTGAATAATTTCTGATTTTTTAGGATCTAACGCTTTGAGTAAAGCATTACGTCGTGCTTCTGGAATTTGAAATTTTAATTCAACTTCGACCATGATCTTTCATCCTAATTTTTTGACGCTATGTTAGACATAAAAAACGTCATCTTTACGGTACAAATGCGTTATGAAAAAGTGATTCTTAATAGCGCTTGAATTGTATTCTTTATTTTAAACCTGCAATTGTAGCGAAAATGATTTTTCATGTAAGACTTGACGAAGCGATTCTTCAGACATTGCATTTGAAATGAACAAAAAGTTATCGCTAGGAACACTTTTGTTTGTATGGAAAATACGCTAACGTAAAGAAAAATAAATAGGATGATAAAAATGAATGCACCCGTAGAGCTTAAATTGGAACTTAACCCACAACCAGAATTTCAGCTTCCTATTCAAAATTATCATGAATTTTATCGATTTTATTTAACCGAGCATCGAAATATCATCAGTCGCCGTTTACACGTATTGGGAAGTAGTGTCGGGGTGTATTTTTTGAGTAAAGCGATTCTTCAAAGAAAGCCAAAATATTTTATCTATGGACTGCTATCTGGCTATGCTTGTGCATGGGTCGGACATTTCGTTTTTGAAAAAAATAAACCAGCTAGTTTTAAACAACCGATCTATAGTTTTATTTCGGATTGGCGTATGTTTTCCGATGTATTACGAGGAAATTTAAGTTTAAAAGACCGCTCATTGGATAAAATTTCAAGCTAATGAGAGCGCTGAAGCATGATTTAGCCATCATAATAATGATGTTATGAAAAACAAGTCGCACTTTGATCAAAAATTTAAACTGCTTAGGGCTTGCAAAAATAGAATGAATATTCTATTAATAGTTATATGTTGAATTGTTGATCTTTTAGATTAAACAAAAATACAAATTTAAAGCTTTCCAAGCCTAGAGCGACCTTTCTCTGGGCTTTTTTTATGGATGAATTTATAGCGAAAATTTACAGTATTTTATCGTTGGAGAAATACATTTTTATTGGGTTAATAGATTGAATTGAAATAGGTTTTAGCTAAAATAGTTGACTCTCTAATTCTTTGTCCGCTTCCCCAAGCGCGTTTTATGACAAAGCATTAGAAAGTCAATTCGTTTTTTTGTTCCAAGTTACTATTTTTTTGTTTATGGTTATTCTGTTGTTGTATTAAACCGTTTAAATGTGTCTTCGATCTATCCCTGAAAATAGGTATTTCTCACTGCAGGATGGAAAATGTGAGATTGATTACAATTCTCTCAGTTTTTAATCCGTATATCGTTAGCAATCAATTGGTATTTGCCTGAAATGCACTGAATCTAGTTAATCTTGTGCATATAATAGGGGCAGTTTTAATTTTGGCAGTTTTTTATGCGCGGTTTATATCTTATTACCAATGATGATCCTTTAGAGGTTTTACTTGCAAAGTTGGAAGGTGCTTTTGCAAATGGTGGCGTAGCCGTATTGCAATATCGCCGTAAGAAAGTCACAAAAGAAGATCAAATTTACGAAGTGGAATATATGAAAGCCTTGTGTGCTGAATATGCTGTTCCTTTTGTGATTAATGATGATCTAGAAATGGCCGTTAAATATGGTGTGGGTGTACATTTAGGGCAAGATGATGGCTCAATTGCCGATGCTGCCGCACAATTGCCTCAAGGTGTACTGATTGGTTGTAGTTGTAATAATTCACTCGAACTGGCTGAACAAGCCATTGCAGAAGGTGCAAATTATGTGGCATTTGGTGCAATTTATGCCACTGATACTAAACCTGAAGCAGGCAATATTGGTCTGGAAACATTAAAGCAAGCAAAAGCCAAGTTGAATGTACCGATTTGTGCGATTGGTGGTTTAACGGTTGAAAATTCCGATGTTGTGATTACAGCAGGCGCAGATTTATGTGCGGTGATCAGTGATATTTTAGGTCGTCCAATGAATCATATTCCTGAACGTTTAGATGAGTGGTCTGAACTTTTTAGTGCGACGTTTTAAGCAGTTTTTTTATTTTTGTAGTTAAATTTTTAGTTGAGTAAATTGATGAGCTTATCTCCAAAGCAAGAACAATTGTTTAAACAAGCCAGTAAACATATTCCAGGTGGGGTGAACTCACCAGTACGTGCTTTTAATGGGGTGGGTGGTACGCCTGTATTTATCGAAAAAGCCAAAGGTGCGTATTTGTACGATGTCGATGGTAAGCGTTATGTCGATTACGTGGGTTCATGGGGGCCGATGATTCTAGGGCATGCGCATCCAGCCATCATTAAAGCAGTTCAAGATGCTGCTGTGGACGGTTTAAGTTTTGGTGCACCTACGGTTCATGAAACAACTTTGGCGGATATTATTTGTGAAATTATGCCGTCGATTGAATTGGTTCGTATGACCAATTCGGGAACTGAAGCGACCATGACTGCCATTCGTTTAGCGCGTGGTTATACGGGGCGTGACAAAATTGTAAAATTTGAAGGTTGTTACCACGGTCATTCAGACTCGCTTTTGGTTAAAGCGGGCTCGGGTATGTTGACCAATGGTGAAGGTGAAGCGACTTCTGCGGGTGTGCCAGCTGATTTTGCGAAGCATACTTTAACCCTTCCGTACAATGATATTGCAATGCTTAAAGAATGCTTTACTAAATTTGGTCATGAAATTGCTGGGGTCATTGTTGAACCTGTAGCGGGTAACATGAACTTGGTTATACCAATTGATGGTTTCTTACAAGCAATTCGTGATGTATGTGATGAACATGGTTCAGTGTTTATTATTGATGAAGTAATGACAGGTTTCCGTGTCGGTCTGGGCGGGGCACAAGCCCATTATGGCGTAACACCTGACTTGACGACTTTAGGTAAAATTATTGGTGCAGGCTTACCCGTCGGTGCATTCGGTGGTAAACGTGAAGTGATGGAGTGTATTGCGCCACTGGGTAAAGTTTATCAGGCGGGGACATTGTCAGGTAATCCCTTAGCAATGCGTGCTGGTATTGAAATGTTTAAACATTTACGTGCCGAAGGTTTTTATGAGAAATTAACCGCACAATTAGCCAAATTGTTGGCTGGTTTACAAGTGGCTGCGGATGAAGCAGGTATTGCATTTAAAACTCAACAAGTGGGCGGGATGTTTGGTTTGTACTTTACTGACCAAGAAGACATTACCAGTTTTGATTCAATGTTGAAATGTGATGTAGATGCCTTCCGTAAATTCTTCCACGGTATGTTAAAACGTGGGGTAAACCTTGCACCATCAGCATTTGAAGCTGGCTTTATCTCGATTGCACATTCGGATGAAGATATTGAATTTACTCTTCAAGTCGCACGTGAAACTTTTGCTGAAATGAGCGCTTCTTAAACAAAGAGCGTTTAACTCAATTGCTTGATTATAAAGCTCGTGGTTGAAGGACTACGGGCTTTTTATTGTTATATGACCTCATCTGGATATAAACGTGAAAACAAAACATTATTTAATGCTTGAAGATGCTGAATGGTTATTAAATCAAGCCCATCAATATGCAATACAACATGCTTTTAACGTCAGTATTGCTGTTGTGGATGAAACAGGTACGTTATTGGCTATGAAGCGTATGGATGGTGCATCACCTATGACTGCAAATTTATGTTTAGAAAAAGCCAAATGTTCAGCCATCAGCCGTCGTCCATCAAAATTATTTGAAGATATTATTAAAAATGGTCAAATGGGTTTTTTGACCATGGATAGTTTCTCTGGCATGTTAGAGGGTGGCGAGCCGATTATATATCAAGGGCAATTGGTCGGAGCGATGGGTGTTTCTGGGGTCAAATCTTTTCAGGATGCAGAAATTGCACAACATGCAATTCAAGCTTTTTTAATGTCAAGTTTATAAAAAGTATGAAATTTTTTTGTTAAATAAGTTTGGAATATGATGTTTCATGTAAAAAAGCCCACTCAGAAAATCTTTAGTTGAGTATTCTAAAAGCGGACATTTTTACTTTGGAGAAACCGGACATTTCTATTTGGGGCTTACAATTTAACTTCGTATAAGGTGTATTATGTTAATTTTAGCAAAACTTAAAATTACACCATATTTAAACTTGATATCTATTTTGTCTTTTGCATATTACTTTCAATAGTATCTAGAACGTCTTCATTTTGATCCGCCCATTCATAAAGCATGAATAAAGGTTCAACTACTTTTTTACCAATATCAGTTAAAGAATAGCTCACATGAGGTGGAATGACTTCGTAAACTTTACGATTAATCAAACCATAACCCTCGAGTTCCTTTAAGCTTTGTATCAACATTTTTTTTGATATACCTGGCATACAACGCTGAAGCTCACCAGTTCTTAATGGACTTTGAGAGAGTAGATATAAAATCATTGAATTCCATTTATGATCTAAAATTTTATGTATTCTGCGTCTAGGACAATTTTCTAAAATAATCAGTGACATATATGATAAAAACCTGCTTATGGTAACTTTTTGGTTACTATTATACAAAAAGGTAACTAGTTGCTAATTTTAACATTCTAATAAAAAATAGCCTATCTTTTTTAAAGTTGTATTTTAATGAACCCTGAAAAAATGAAAGCTTTAGTATTAAAAAACTACGAAACAGGCATATTAGAGTTAGAAACTGTTGATATTCCTAAAGTCATTAATGGTCATGTTTTAGTAAAAATCGCTGTAAGTGGTACTAATCCTATTGACTATAAAATCCGTACAGGTCAAGCACCTTATGCTATGCCAGCCCTTCCTGCAATTATTGGAACAGATATGGCAGGAACAATCGTTGCTGTTGCAAATGACGTTGATAACTTTGCGATTGGTGATGAAGTTTATGGCTTGGTTGGTGGTGTACGTGGTTTAGCAGGGACATTAGCTGAATATGTGTTAGCTGATGTTCGTTTAATTGCACTCAAACCTAAGAATTTAACAATGAGAGAAGCAGCAGCAATCCCATTAACATTCTTAACAGCTTGGGAGGGGCTAATTGATAGAGCAAATTTAAAACCAGAGCACACTGTGCTAGTACAAGGGGGTGCAGGTGGTGTTGGGCACATGGCAGTACAAATTGCTGTAGCTCATGGTGCTAAAGTTGTTGCTACCGCTTCTCAAGCTAAAAAAGACATTATTGAAAGCTATGGAGCAACTTTCTCTGACTATAAGACACAGACCATTAATGAATGTGTTTCTGAATTTACAGATGGAAAAGGGTTTGATCTGATCTATAACACGAATGGTGGAACACAATTAGAACAAGTTCTTGAAGCTACAGTTCCCTATGGTCATATAGTAAGTAGTAATGCCTTCACTGAAATTAATTTAGCTCCAAGCTCGCTACGCAATGTCACGATTTCAGGTGTATTCGTTTTATGGCCAATGCTTGAAAATGATCGTAGACAACATCATGGTGATATTTTAAAAGTTGCGACTCAACTTGCAGAAAGTAATAAACTTAAACCACTACTTGATCCTAAAGAATTTAGTATCAATCAAGTTGTTGAAGCTCATAATTATTTAGCTGCTGGCAAAGCTTTAGGTAAGGTTGTCATTGACATCACCAATATATAAAAATGCCAAATAATTAACTATCTTCCCCAAAAATAAAAAACTCGGCACTTTGTTGAGTTTTTTATTTTTATCACCTTAATTCCTCATAAATTCTCTATCTATTTAACATAATGACGCTTATAGGACATTTCTACTTGGGAATAACACCAAACCTTAATAGCCCCGAAAAAAGGGGGCTTTTCGTTTAGTATTCACATTAAACCCTTTATACATTAACCTTTCAAACTTTTTAAATAGCCTCGTTATTTGTACTCATCAAATTTTCCTGTTTTACCCCATGCCCCAAAAAAATCAAATTTTCACCATTCATTTATGGTCGTTCAGTGCGCCAAGCAGACAAGTATGATCGAATGAAGGAATATTGCTTGCTGTTGCTGAGCAGTGATTGATTTTGCAGTTAGACAAAGATGCTTTAGAGATCGTCTTTTATGTACTGCATTCAGCGGGACGTTGAAGCTAAATTGAAATAATTTTGAGTCAAAATCGGAAAAACCGTCGTCAATTCTAGCATTGAGCATTGTAATTCTGTGTCAAGCTTTCTATTATTGCTGGCTTGTTTTCGCGATCAGCTTGGAATTGAACATTGAGTAATTTTCTAACCGAACACCTGATACATCGTGATGAAGATTTTATGGTGATCCATAAACCTGCGGGTGTACTCACCGTTCCCGGAAAAACTGAAGATTTACAAGACTGTGTCATCAACCGATTACTCAACATAGAACCTAGAACCTTATTGATTCACCGTTTAGACCGTGATACCTCGGGTATTTTGGTTTTTGGTTTGACCAAATGGGGACAAAAAACCATTTCCCGTCAGTTCCAAGAACGTCAAACAGCAAAAACCTATCAAGCCGTTGTGGCTGGACATTTGGTGGGTGAGGGTACAGTTGATGTACCTGTGGTTTATGACCCTGAACATCCGCCATTACATATTGCCGATATTCATCATAACAAGCCTGCATTAACGCATTGGCAAGCCATTGAACATTTTGAAATTCAAGGGCAGGCGGTCACGCGTGTCAAACTTACCCCTATTACAGGCCGCTCACATCAGCTCCGCGTACATATGCAGTATCTGGGGCATCCGATTGTGGGTGACACTTTATATGCAACACTGGAACAGCAACAGTTGATTCCCCGTCTATGCTTACATGCTGAACACTTGGGTTTTTACCATCCTCAAACAGAGGAATTGGTGGAGTTTTATTATCCTGTTCCTTTTTAAGATAAAAACTTTTTAATCGTCATCGAATTTGCTCACTTTTTAGTGGGCTTTATGTCAAAATATATTGCTTAAAGACCTATTTTTTTGCTCAAATACTAATCAGGTTTTGAGTTTAAAATTAGTGTCCTCATTTTTAGATAAAGGTGGAAAAATTGCATCAGTTTGCTATTGGTCAGCGTTGGTTATCAGATACAGAAACAGAGCTTGGTTTAGGGGTTCTTATTGATGTAGATGAACGATCGGTTAGCATTTTATTCCCGAAAAGTGATGAAACACGTGTGTACGCACGTAATAATGCACCTTTATCGCGTATTGTTTTTAACATTAAAGATGAATTACAAGATCAAGAAGGCACCAAGTGGAATGTTGAGTCTTTTGAAGATCGTCATGGTGTGGTGCGTTATAACGTGGTGCGTACTTTAGAAGACGGGACTGAAGAGCGTAAATCATTAAATGAAACTCGTGTGGGCGCTCATATTCAGTTGTCTAAACCACTTGATCGGTTGCTTGCCAGTCAAATTGATTATAAAGAATGGTATGACCTGCGTATTGAAGCTTTGCTTATGCAAGCCAATATGAAAGCGAGTCCATTACGAGGCATGGTCGGTGCGCGTGTCGGTCTGATTCCACATCAGCTTTATATTGCCCATGAAGTAGGGCAGCGTTTTGCACCACGTGTTTTACTTGCCGATGAAGTGGGTTTGGGTAAAACCATTGAAGCGGGCTTGATTATTCATCAGCAACTTAAAATAGGTCGCTCAGAACGTATCTTGATTTTAGTACCCGATTCACTGCAATATCAGTGGATGATTGAGATGCGCCGCCGTTTTAATCTACAGTTCTCTTTATTTGATTTAACCCGTACAGCATCCATTAAAGAACATGATCCTGATTTAAATCCATTCTTGACTGAGCAATGCATCATTGCCAGCGTGGACTTAATGGTCGATCACGATGATTTACGTGAGCAGGCGCTAGAAGCTGGTTTTGACCTGCTTGTGGTCGATGAAGCACACCATTTGATGTGGAGTGAAGAAGAAGGTGGTAATGACCGTTATGACCTTGTTGAAGAACTTGCTGAAAAAACACCGGGTGTTTTACTCCTGACCGCAACCCCTGAACAATTGGGTGTAGAAAGTCATTTCGCACGTTTACGTTTACTTGATCCACAGCGTTTTAGTTCACTTGATCGTTTCTTAGATGAAGAAGTGCAATATCACCACACTGCAAAAATTGCGGAAGTGTTGATGTCAGATCTACCTTTAGAACAAGGTCATTTATCTGCTATTGAAAGTTTGCTTGGGCATAGTATTCAGGATGAGCCAGAACAACGTTTCCGTGCCATTCATGAATTATTAGACCGTCATGGTACAGGTCGTATTTTATTCCGTAATACCCGTGAAGCGATTCAAGGTTTCCCAGGTCGTGACTGTCAACCTGCTGCATTACCTGCGCCAGCACACTGGTCTAAAGATGGCAAATTACGTGAACAAATGTGGCCTGAAGAAGCACAGCTTGATGGTGCTTGGATGGAACATGATCCGCGTGTCATGTGGTTGATGGAAATGCTTCGCACAGGACTGAAACACAAAAAAGTATTGCTGATAGCACGTACTGGCCCTGTGGTTGAAGCGCTGGAAAATGTACTGCGTTTACATGCGGGTATTCGTACTGCCATGTTCCATGAAGGCATGAGCTTACTTGAGCGTGACCAAGCGGCTGCTTATTTCGCTGAAGATTCTTACGGTGCACAAATTTTACTCTGTTCAGAAATTGGTTCTGAAGGACGTAACTTCCAGTTTGCTTCTGACCTCATTTTATTTGATTTACCTGCGAATCCAGACGTTTTAGAACAACGTATTGGTCGTTTAGACCGTATTGGTCAAGAAAACCGTATTCAAATTCATGTGCCCTATTTAGTGGGGACAGCACAAGAGCGTATGTTCCGTTGGTACAATGAAGGTTTAAATATTTTTAGTAATATTTCACCTACGGCTCAAACACTGCAAGAAAACTTCATTATTAAATTAAAAGATTGTTTGTTGAATGATTTGGGTCAACAGTTTGAAGATTTACTTGAAGAAGTCTGTGTACAGCGCGAAGCTTTGGAAGCTGAATTGCAGGAAGGTCGTGACCGTTTGCTAGAATACAACTCTTGTCGTCCTATAGTGGCGCAAGAAATTGTGAAAGCACTTGAAGATTATGATGACAACACCACGTTGCCAATGTTTATGAAGCGCTTCATGGCATCGACCAATATCGACTTCGATGAGCAAAGTAACGGTACTGTAATTATTAAACCAACGGATCAAATGCAGGTTCAAGGTTTAACGCTCGATGAAGAAGGCATGACAGCCACTTTCTATCGTGACCAAGCACAAACCCGTGAAGATGCGCAGTATTTAACCCTTGAACATCCATTCACAGAAAGTGTCATGGAAATGATTAATACACAAGGCTTTGGTAGTACCAATGTTGCTGTGTTGAAATCTGCGGCATTACCACAAGGTTCGGTGTTGTTGGAAGTATGGTTTAAAGTTGATGTGGTTGCACCGAAAGCCTTGAACTTACCGTCAAGCCTGCCGCAGCAACTTATTCGTGTTCTATTGAGTGAAAAAGGTCAGGATTTATCGAATAAGATTGCACCCGATATTTTGAAACCTTATTTACATCATTTGGACAGTAATAGCTGCCGTCAGGTGGTGAAAGCGCGCCGTGATGTGATTGAACAACGTTATGTACAAGCTTTGGATCTTGCAAAGGCAGCATTACCAAGCTTTAAACAACAAGCCAAAGAAGTGTATGGCAATAAATGGCAATATGAAATTGACCGTTTAACTTATCTTAAGCAATTTAATCCAAGTATTCGTGAAGATGAAATTGCACGTTTACAAAAATTGCAAAAAGAAGGCATTAGCTTGCTTGATGGCTTGTCTGTCACACCTGAAGCCATTCAAGTGCTTGTGGTGGTTAAACCTTAAGTTTTGAATGAAATAAGAAAGCACCTTCGGGTTAATGCTAGTCAATTTCGTAACTGACTGGCATTTTATTTTTTAAATTCATAATGTTATTCGATACACGGAAACGTCATCCGCAACTGTTCGAGGCAAAACTATTTTAAAAAAGTAAGGTTTCTGCGATTTATTAATCAATAAAAGGTATTTGGCGAGTTTTGCGGATGACAATGCCTTTGATTACTTTGGGCTTATCCAAAGTAATAGGTGAGCTCCAAGTGTTTGATTTAAAAATATAAGACTCCATCATGAACAACTAAAAACTAAGGATTTCATTTCTAAATCCTTAACTGACTGGTATTACCCTTTCGGGTGCTTTTTTATTTTCTTATATTTTCAAGCATAGGGGATTCTGGCGTTTAGAATTCAGCTTATGTTAAAATAGGACATAAATTTAAAAAATATATAAGAAAAATTATGGCTAAATCTTTAGTGACGATGGGGTCTTCAACGACACATGGCGGCATCGTATCTGAATGTGAAAACACATTTGTTATCAATGGTATTGCAGTACATTTGCATGGAATGAAACATTATTGTCCCAAATGCCAAGTTGTGGTGTCATCCATTGCGGCAGATCAGTCAACACTGGTAAAAGGGCGAGGAGTGGTACTCGCTGGAGATAAAACCACCTGTGGTGCCACTTTTTTAGCCAATCAAGCTTTGCTTGTTTCACAAAAATAAGCGTTCTATTGAGTATTGCTGTATTAAGAGCAAAATTGACTTTGAAGTCAGCCTATTGATGATTTATTGATTTAATCTCCGTATATTTTTACGTAAGCTAGTAATTCGGTTAATCACTTTATCAAAAGAAGAGCACAGTCGAATGGCTGATGAATTATTTATGAAAACAGAAATTCATTTTACTCATGCCAATGGAATTCCTGCGCAAAGTTATCAAAAATTCTTTACTTATTTTCAAGATGAGTTTGATTTAAAGTCCATCCCAATGATTGGAATGAATCCACAGTACCCGATTACTCATGATTGGCGTTACTTGGTTGATCAAATTATTGATGATGTTGAACAACAATTTCAGGGCAGAAAGGTGGTTGGTCTGGGGCATTCCTTTGGTTCGTTATTAACACTTATGAGTGCTTATAAACGTCCTGATTTATTTTCACAATTGGTGATTATGGATCCGCCTTTTGTGATTGGTTCTAAATCAGCAATGTTTGAGATTGCAAAGAAATTAAAACTCAAAGCCATTGATCAATTTACACCAGCAGGAATTACCTTGAAACGCACTGATCACTGGAAAGATCATGCGCATGCATATACTTCAATGCGGCATAATCAATTATTCCGACATTTTGATGAAACCTGTTTTCAAGATTTTTTAAGCTATGGTTTACAAGAAGATACTGAGCGTGGTGGTTTAACTTTAACTGTCCCTAAAGTCATTGAAGCTGAAATTTTTCGAACTGTACCTGCCTGGTGGTGGCGTACACCAAGAAAAGCACCCGTTGTACCTGTCCATTTAATTAGTGCAAACAAGAGTCCATTTTATAAACAAGGTTTTCCACAAGGCATACAAAAGACTTATCAGATTAATTATAGTTTGATGCAAGGCGGGCATATGTTCCCTTTAGAACAGCCTGAAAAAACAGCCGAATTGGTTAAACACATTATTGCTCAGCAAAAAAAGTAATGAAAAAATGATGCTAAAGCAGTAAAGGAGATACTCAAATAAGTGATCACTCCTAAGCCTAAGTTATTAGCTTATTTTGGCTTCATCCAAATGACGTGCACCTTCTAAAATCATGCGAATCATGATCATGGTTTGCTCTGCCACTTCTTTACGTTCATTGATGGGGATATCAATAAGTTTAGCACCCATATTAAAGACCAATTGCGTAATTGCTTTTGCTACCAAATCTGGGTGGCACAGTTTGCTGTTATTTAAGCGTTCTAACAGAATTAGATCGTCTTTGAGTTCTTGCTGAAAATAATTTAATTGGCGTTCAACGGCTAATTTGTATGAGGTAGAGCCAGTATAGGCTTCACGAAGTAATAAACTTAGATTACCTTCATCTGCATCCAATTGTTCAATGAAAACCTCAACAGAACTGCGAATGATACTGTTTTGTTTCGAGGCTTTTAAACGTGCTTCAAGTAAAATTTGGCGTAATACATTGCCTGAGCGATCAATCAATTCAATTGCAAGCTCATCTATGTCTTTGAAATGTCGATAAAAACTGTTCGGTGCAATGCCAGCTTCTCGGGCAACTTCACGTAAGCTTAGGGATGAAATACTTTTTTGAGGCCCAATTAAATTGAGCGCAGCTTGAAACAGTTCTTCTTTGGTAATCGTTGCTTTTCGACCGACTGTGCGGACAACAACTGGCTCATGCGCAAAATTTTGTGCATCAATTGTGGCAGTAACATTTTTTTTAATTGAAGACTGGTTCATATTTTTCAAGAGATTAAAGACACTCAAACATTATAGCGGTTGCTTGGTCACATGGGAAATGAATAGAAACAATACAAGTGTATATACAAATATATATACATGTGTATAATAATACAAATTCAATCGCGTGGTATCTGACTATGCATGTTTTAGAAAAAACCAAATCTCCCTTCGGTTCACTTGCTGAAATTGTTATTGATCAGCATGCAGCTAATTTTTGGTTGCAAAAATTTAACTCCCTTTGGTCTCTCAATCAAGCATTGGGCAAAATTGTTCAAAAAGAAAATTCTGCTCAAAACATGGTGAGTTTAACCATTCAGTTCAATCGTCATTTTGATGTAGGGCAAGCTGGACAGCATCATCCGATCTTTGTGAGTGTCAATGGTACTCGCTATGAACGTAGCTACAGCTTGACTCAACTGGATACACAACATGTGTTATTAACCGTTAAAAAAGTCGATCAGGGTAAAGTCAGTTCGTGGTTAGCTGAGCAGTCTAAAGTCGGCGATATTCTTGAATTCGGTCAGCCTTATGGCGATATGCTGTTACCTGAACAAGCTCAAGCGATGGTATTGCTGGCTGCGGGGAGTGGTATTACGCCAATGTTCAGTTTACTCAAAGCATTATCCAAGACCAATCGGATGGCTCAAGCACCGATAAAATTATTGTATTGGGTCAGAGAATATACCGATGTTGCTTTTAAAGCACATTTTGAGAAGCTCGCTGAACAATATCCTAATTTTACATTTCAAGTTTTTTATACTCAAGAAGATGATGCTGGCGAGCGCTTAAATGTAGCGCATACGGCATTAATTTCAAATATCGAAAATAACGTGGTCTATGCTTGTGGTCCATCTGGATTTGTAGCGCAAGCTGAACAGTTATTTGCACATGCTCAAAGTTTTAAAAGTGAAGCTTTTAGTATGACACCGCTAGAGAGTTCTGATATTGGCTTTGTCAATGTAACTTTGTTGAAATCTAAAAAAGTCATTGCCATTCCAAAAGGGCAGTCCATTTTAACCAGTTTGGAACAGCAAAATATCAAACCCACTCATGGTTGCCGTATGGGCATTTGTAATAAATGCGTCTGCAATAAAGTTGAAGGTTCAACCAAAAATATGGTGAATGGTAGTCAAAATGCAGAACCCGGTAATGTATTGAAAATATGTGTCAACTCAGCTCAGTCTGACCTTGTTATTGATTTATAAGTGAGTCCAATATTATGAATATGCCCGTTAAAATGCAATATTTTAAAAACCCTAAAAATGGCGAGCTTACTCAATCTCAACTCGATGCTTTAGCACGTGAGCTAGATGCGATTAAACAAGAAGTCTTAGATGATATTGGTGAAAAAGATGCCAAATATATTCGCCGTGTTTATTCAACCGTGCGTTATTCATCAATCGCGGGTCGTGCCTGTTTATTTGCAGGATGGTTTCCACCAGCATGGCTTTTAGGTACAGGTTTACTTGGTTTTTCTAAAATCATGGAAAACATGGAGTTGGGTCATAATGTCATGCACGGTCAATATGACTGGATGAATGATCCAAAATTCCATGGCCCAACTTATGAGTGGGATATTGTGGGCACAGCGGATAATTGGCGTCAAACCCATAACTATAAACATCATACTTATACCAATATTAAAGGTATGGATGATGACATTGGTTATGGATTATTACGTCTTTTCCCTGAACAGCGTTGGAAACCCGGCTTTCTTTTACAACCTATTTACGCCATTCCATTTTGTTTGCTATTCCAATGGGGGGTTGCAATTCAAAACCTTGAAATTGGCAAAGTGTGGTTTGGTCGTAAGACTAAACAGGAACTAAAAGAAGAGTGGAAACCTTTACAGACTAAAATCACCAAACAGCTGTTTAAAGATTATGTCTTTTTTCCCTTAATTGCAGGTCCAGCGGCTTTGCCTGTTTTAGCGGGTAACTTAGTTGCGAATGGTATTCGTAATATTTGGACATTTAGTATTATTTTTTGTGGTCACTTCACTAAAGACGTTGAAGTGTTTCCAAAAACAGTACTGGAAAATGAAAGTCGCGGTCATTGGTATATGCGCCAGATTCGTGGTTCATCGAACTTAACCGGTTCAGAAGCCTTCCATATTTTGACAGGGCATTTAAGTCATCAAATCGAACATCATTTATACCCTGATATTCCAGCACGTCGCTATCGTAAAATGGCACCGAAGGTACAGGCTGTATGTGAAAAGTATGGCTTGAATTACAACAATGCCAGTCTATTGAAACAATATGGTAGTGTACTTAAACGTATAGCAAAATATGCATTTCCATTTAAGAAATAAATGAAATATTGCACCAAGAAACCACTTTAAATGAAGTGGTTTTTTTAATGGTGGATATGCGCTTTAAGTGTTTTAACTAAATGTGCATAATTGCCTTTTTTTGCTTTATCCAATACATGTGTAATTTCTTGCTGACTCCAATTTTGGTTTTTAGCCTGACGGAAAAATAAGGACAGCAACACAAAAGGATTTTCGCCAAAACGAATATATACACCTTTTACTTGTTTGGGGGGATTAAATAAATTCATTATACATTTACCTTTATTTATTGTTTGTTATGCACTGTATTTATTATTTATGTAGATACTATCACAGTATTTTTTATCAATAAAACATTAGTTTAATTTGAATTTTTGTTCAATTTTAATGGTTTGATTTATTGTTTAGATCGAAAATAATCAAGGTACTGAATATTTTGAAGTTAAATGGCAATTTGAATACTGTTCGGTAGTGGTGGGAGTATTTTATTGACACCGATCATATAGGCATGATTTGCAAGAGCCAGCATTTCTTTATCTTCATGACTGTTGCCATAAGCATAAATCGCAGCGTAATTCGCTAAAGGGTAATTTTCTAAAATACGTAGCCTTTTTTGTTCTGAACTACAATCTGGCGTTATGTATTGTCCCGTATATAAATTATTTATTTTTTCAGTCTGCGTGCAAATTAAATCAATATTTAATAAGTGACAGAGCGGTTCTAGATAGATATCTACCGATGCTGAAACCAATACAATATCGTGCCCTAAAGCTTGATGTTGCTTAAGTTGTTTAAGTAATGCAGGATTTAGTTGGGACATTAAGCTGTTTGCATATTCTAGAGCAACTTGTTGCAATTCTAGTGCATCGGCATGCGTAAACATTGCACGAAATAATTTAGAACGCATGGCATGTGCAGGGTAGGCATTTAAATAATAGGCTTGGATCCACGGTAGGATTTTAATCCCTTGTTTGACGATATGCCGTTTAGATAGCGCATAAAATATAAACCCCGTGAAACTATCCTTTGTACACAGGGTTCCATCAAAATCGAAGAGCGCTAAATTTTTATTCTTTTTGCTCGTTGCATACATGATTGGTATCTTCCATTTACGCGTGTTGCAAACCAGTTGGTATTATAGTCACGGCTAAGTTTAGGGCCAGAAATAACGACCTCAGGCATGATGGCATAGATAGGTTTTTTACCCGTTTTCTCTTTGTAGAGCTTAGTTACTGCGCGGTATGTTGCTGTATCTTCAAAACTTTTATCTTTTTCTTTCTTTAAGTCTGTACGAATTTGACGTGGTGTGACCAAGATGTTATTGGTTGCAAACACACTAATCAATTCACGTTCAGATTGACTGCTGACAGAGCGAATTGAACCATCTTTGTTGTAAAGTAACAGGTCTCCATCTAAGTCTAATTCAGCGACTGTAAGATCATTGAGCATACTTTGGAATGCTGCATTACGGCTTGAATACATACCTGAGTTATAGTCTGCAAAACGATAAATCGCTTTATCATAATCCGCAGGATACATCATTAAACGATGTATACCGTAATACAAACCGCCATATTGACTATATAAGTCAGTGCGTAATTCTGCAATATTGCCGCCTTGGCGTTTGTGTTCTTTAGCATATCCAATATGAACCTGCATTGAACCCAATGTGGTAATTGGATTTAGCTTTTCACCAATGTCTTGGCCCACTAATTTTGCTGCACCCGTTAATGCACTGACATGGTAGTGCTTGGACATATAAGCAAAAATTTCGCGATATAGTTCATCCAGTTCACGTTCAGTTTTCACCCGACGCATTTGACTTAAATAGTTATCTTCAGGACTTGGCTGATTTTTTAAAACTTCTTGAAAATAACCCGCAACTGTTCCGCCCAAACCATCGCCTAATTTATCTTTAAATTTTTCTTCTAAACGATCTTGGACTTCTTTCACTGCTTTTTCACCTAAACCCGGAACTTGTGGGTCAGCGACAAAGTTAGATTCTTGATCTACAACAGCGACAATACTGCAAATATTTTCTTTGGTTTGAGGAATATCAAGCTGATTGGTAATACTAAAAATATCTTTAGCCCATGAACTACGATTGTTCACCCGTGGTGGGACTAGGCGTTTAATTTGATCTTCTTCTAAAGTCGGTTCATTATTTTTTGACCACCAAGAACCATCACCACATGCCACTAAACTTAGCGACAATGCAAGGATACTCAAGGATTTAAGATGAGATGAAATAAAAAGAGTTTTTTTCATAAGGATGAAAACATGTTCCAAAAGGATGAGCCAATACAGTAGATGCAGTATACTATGTCGGTCGAAAAAGTGATGAATTTATATGTATATTGGTCCATATCAACTGTCAAATAATTTAATTGTCGCTCCTATGGCAGGTGGGACGGACATTTATTATTAAACCATATACTTCAATAACTTAATTGATTATTTGTGGCGTATGGCGTAATAAAGGCGTAAAAAAATGAAGTGAAGTTAATTCACTTCACTCCAGTTTCGTTGCGATTCTTTCTGTAGTGAATCAAGCCAAACAGCAACATTTGCTATATTCACAAAGTACTCAGATTTGTTGCCATCAATTTTAAAAGCAGGAAAGGGAAGTTTGCATTTTGATGCTCGTTGCTTCGCAGATGCCATATCCATATGTGGCATATAATCTTCCACAATATTCTTTAAAGCCACAACTGGGCTTTTGTATCGAAGAATTAACATCATTGATGTATCGAGTTGATCTTCATTTTTTTTAAGTGCAGCCGCCATTCAAGACACCTCCTTCAAACTTTGAGCAACTTCAGAAGGTAGGTTTGCATCATTCCAAACAGCATATGCAACACAGTCTTCAGCATAGTCATCTGTAACCGCAACTTGACCATTATGACCGCATGACTTGCACTGAATTTTATCGCCATCAAACAAAAAGTCTTCAGTACCTTCGATGGTTTCAACTATTGCCCAACCATGACTACATTTATTGCATTCTTCTAGCCAAAAAACTTCAACTTTATGACTCATGATTTTGCTCCATTTCAATTACATCGTCAGTGAAATCATAAGAGCCGGGGGTGGCAAATTTTTCAGTTGCCCCATATTCTTCTTGCAGATACGTATTGAAAAATTCCGATTTACTCATCACACGAAAACCATCAGGTAAAGCATCTTCTGCTTTTTTAAATATGGACTCTAGTGTTGATCGAGTAGGGTATTGACCAAGCGGAAGCGACATTGTGACAATTGCTTGTTGTTTGGTTTCTTCCTCAACAGCATATACTTTCATTTCAAGTGTGATTGGAGCATTCATCTTCATTTTGCTGGCTCCTGTGTTTCTTCACGCTGTTCAGCAATACAGTCTTCCAAATGTTTTATACATTCAGATTTTGAATTGAATGGGCCTTGCCAACAATCATTGAAATGAATATCCCATTCAACTAAACCATGACGTTCTTCACGATCTATTTGAACAGTTCCGAAAAATGGAACATCATGAGCAAACCAATGTTCATTATCGTCTGTGCCAAATTCAATTTTAGAGTTTTGGGCGACAGCTTCAGCGTTATAAACACCTTCTGCATGCTTGATTAGCCCTGAAACTGACGTACCCTTCATGAACCATGTTTGACCAATCATGCAGTTATTTTCTAAAATCTGTTCAGGCACTGCTTGGGCTTGGGCATCACGTTTCGCATAAAATTCACCAAGTTGCATTGCTTTGGTAATTAGTTGCTCTAGTGTGTCTGCATCTTCATTTGTTAAAAGACTTTCCTCCAAAAATGTATTTTTTATTGACTCAATATCTTGGTCTAATAAATCTATGGATTCTTGGATAGAATTGCTTTCCACAACCTTTGGGGCTTCGGCTTGATAGAAATCTTCTGGCAGTAATATGTAATCACTTTGATCCGTGCACCAAACTCTAAGAAAATGATTGTTTTGACACGTCCAGAAAAATTCAGATTGTCTCTTTATTGAGCTTCCATCATGAGCAGTGCTTTGACTAAAAACATTCTCAAAATACTTAGGCTTGATAACATCACAGCCACCTTCGCAAGCCCATTCCTGATTTGCTTCTAATTCTGGTAATTTACGTATAGCTTTAATTTCCATCACACAACCTCAGCACACTTTGATTTTATGGCGTTTAATATCTGTAGCCATAGATTTAGTTGTCTTGTTAATCAGTACTTCAGCTTTACTTACATCTAAAACTGAACTGAGATAACATCCAATCGCGTTACCAGCTATGCAATAACCAAAATTTAAAGCACTAGCAGGGTCTGTCTTTTTTAATTCTTCAAACATTGGAGCAATGATTTTTTGAAATACTTGCGCTGCAACTTCTTCAGGCGTTCCTTCTAATTTCATTTCTGGAATTTCCATCAAGATCTCCAAATTGCTTCTTTCAATTTTGCATTGATGACTAATTCTTCAATTTCCCCAACACTTACATTGCTAAATTGATGTGTTTTTTTTGCACAGAATACTTTTAGTGTCCGAGTGATAGCGGAGTAGTGATAGCCTTTCATGAAGCCTCCGAATTAGCAGGATTATCTGATTCAGAGCGAAGTTTCTTCACACTGCGACGTAATTTTTTCAAATGCTTTGGAATCGTCAGTCCAGCATCTTGAATCATTACAAGCGGATTAAATAAGTCCTTATCAAAGGTACGGCGCTTAACCTTTTCAGCGTCCGCAAATGGGATAACGACATAATCAGTCTGGTGCTGTAGGAAAATATCAATTTCACGGCGCGTAAATACCGATGCTTTACTAAAATCGGTAAAGGTGCTGAATGTTAATTTGTTCAGCCAATACACATCATTGCCATCATATCGTCCTTCTCTGCCACCTCGTTCAAAAGCAACATACTGGCAAATACCATCTATAACTTGGGTTTCATTAGGTATGTACTGATGATCAACTTTCCAAACTGCAAGTGCATCCACATGATCTGCGGAAATAGGTAGATCAATCTCACGCGCTTGATTAATTTCTTCTTGCGCTTCTTCCAATGTATAAACATGTGCTTTATCAATATTTGTGGAATATCCGCGGCCATCTATGCAATGCCAGCCAACACTTGAACCAACATTGTCACGGAAGCATGCAAGATAAAATCTATTGCTCATAACTTTGCTCCAGTACTTTGATCATGTCTTGAATGCGATTTCCAAGTGAAACCAAATGGGAGCTAACCGCCGCGGGTCTATTCTCAGTTGTAAGTAAATCAATTTGATTAATCACCAGTATTAAATCTAAAAGCTCGGGTGTGCTAACTAGAACAAAACCTTCTGGAGCTTTGTAATTTGCTACTTCAATACTCTTAAAATATTTACGAACTGCTTCAATAACTGGTCTAACAAGCTTTTCTTCTTTGCTGGTTTGATTTCTTGAAAAACTATTTACTAAGGAATCAACACTTGCATGTGTAGATATAAATTTTTCAACTTCCTTTTCCCAATGGGTAAAAAGACGCGCAGTCCAAGCACAACCCCGATGAGTAATGGTTACTTCAAAATCCCCTTTATCATGATTGATTATAAATACACCGATAGGGCCAACATCATCCTGCTTTGGAATGTGATAGGTAATAACTTCTTCAATTTCCATCAGAGCATCACCTCGTCAGAAAGCTGAGCAGATAACCGGGTAATTGATTGGCCTTCAGCAAAAAACTGGACATTCTTCAAGCCGTATAAATCTTGAAGTAAGTTAGATAATTGTTTTGCATTTAAAGAAACGCTTTTCTTTTCTACAGTGACTGTTTCAACCATGGACTTATATTGTTCAAATGGATCAGTCACAGTTTCGAGATTATTATCAGGATCTACAATTTTGATAACTTCACTTTTTTGCGTAGAGGTTTTCACTTCAGCTTTAGGTTCAACCACACCCGATATATCAAGTGGGGGATTATGAGCTGGAGTATCAATCAGCTTTTCTTTTTCATTATGGGGAACATCTGGCTGGGTTTCGCTATTTACTGATTCAGGTTGATTATTAGTTGAATCTTTAATTGTGAAAATGCCTAAGCCGTTATCAATGGCTTCATCTAAAGTAGCAATGACATTCCGAACAGTCTTAACACTTAGGCGCGTGTTATTCGCAATTTGTGATACAGATAAACCAAAAGGATCACTTTTAATTGCAGTTAAAACTTTTTGAGCATTTTTGTGCATAACACGTTCATCTTCAGCAGCACGTACATCATTTAAAGCATCTTTACTCATGAGATTTTCCAAATAGATTTATATTCCTCAAGCTTATGCCTGAGGTGAATTTCGAATGATTAAGAAGACAAATATGAGAGCTTCTTACGTAGTGTTCCGCGATTTAACCCAAGAACTACAGCAGCTCTCGTTTGATTGCCGCGTGTCATAACTAATGTTTCTTCAAGCATGACTTTTTCAAATTCAACAAGTAGGGCGCGGTAGGCTTTCCCTTTGTTATCACGAAGAATTTCAACTACTTTTTCCACATCAATATTCAGTACATTTTTTTGTGCAGCTGTTACCATTTTTTTACCTATAAATTGTTTTCAGAAAAGGTTTGTGCCATTAGAGTTCTTAATTCCAAATTCATCAGGATCATTGACGATGGGTTTTAGCCCATTTCTTATAGTCATCAGATTGATAGTGGCCAATATTGTTTAAAGTGTCGTAATACTCAGTATTCCGTTTTGCTTTACGGGCTGTAAGCAATGCTTTGATGAGCGACTCTGATGCTGTGTCTTTATCTACAGGAGTTAAATTGCCTTGAGATTCTTTATAGATGTTGAATCCATCAAGGTTGATACCACTACGCCCAGTTGGTTTGAGCACATAGTAGCTAGGGTATTTTCCAATTCGATAGCGCTCATTTTTGTCGCCATCTAATCCAACGCATTCAGAAAAATACTTTTCTGCTTGAGCTTTTTGAGCACGTTTCAAACCTTCATCCAAGGTTTGAGCAAAACGAAACTTAATGAATCCGCTAAATAAGTCAGCAAAGCCCAAACGTGTTTGAGGGGTTAGGAGTTCCCAGTCATTGGTATCAACTTCTGCAAATTCCATTTTGAAACCTTTGGCTAAAGCTTCAAAAACTTGAGTAGGTGTGAGGGTTTGTTTAATTAGCTGAAGGGTTGTCATTAACGTGCTCCCTCAATCGATGAAGCGGTGAACTGCAATTGATACTTCAATGCTGCTGCATGCTGACGATCTACGTCATTTGAGCAACTTTTCACTGTGAAAGGTACTGAGCCTATCGTTCCAAGAAGAACCACAACTAAAAATGCGTCTTGGCTCCAAGCTTTAACCTTGGTCCATTTATTTGCCTTAGTAATTTGCTTAGTTGAAGGTGGGTGTTGAAACAGAACAGAAGTCGTTTGACTTTTGTGAGTGTCGAACTCAGGGGTTTGACTGTGAGATGGGTTTTGATTCATAATTGCCTCGTAAGCTTGCAAGTGTTTACAAATAGCCCGCCTGATTCGATGTCTGCGGGCTTTTTATTGGGTACGAGGTAGAATTTAGCAAAATACTAAATTTAGTACAATACTAATTTAACAATGATAGTGAAAAAATAGTATAGTTTTATACTAAATTATTGTTTTCTATAGACATAAAAAAACCTGCAATTTGCAGGTTATATTTTTAAATACATTCTTTGAATGGCACTCTAATTTTATATAAAACTTGGTACTTACTATTAACAACAGACATATTGGCTGCCATATCGCCATTTCTTTTAAAAGTTAAGCTTTTAGAGTAGTCTAGCGAGCACATGTAATTTCTATAAAACTCACCAATCTTTTGCTTTTCTATAAGAAATTCTGCTTCTCTTTCAGTTTCAACATTGTCAATTTGATAAATGGAATATATTCCAAACCTATTAAGATTAAAACTAAGAGCTGTTGTTACTGAATCTACTTTCATTGGAAGCATAGGTGATATTTGCTGTGAACTTAACCTCAATATTTCATCAAATGTTTTATAGTCAATTATTTTATAAGAGCTATCGACTACCCCTATATTTAACAATTCTATATCGAATTTACTTTCTGCAAATGTTGTAAAAGGAAGAAAAACTAAGATTAAAAGTTTTATTTTCATTGTTAGATTCTCCGGTATAACCCGACAACTCTACCAACTAATTTACAATCTTCAGTTAGTTTGATTATTTGATCTGGCCAACTAGGGTTTAGTGGTTGAAGGTATTTATTGTTACCCTCAATTATTAATTTTTTGAAAGTAGCTTCTGATTCACCGAAACATGAAACTATAACTAAATCATTAGTTTGAAGATCAAAAGTTTGAATATCTGGATTGATATAAATTCTGTCCCCCGGCATAAAATTAGGAGACATAGAGTTTCCTACCACTCTTAAACCATAGCCATTTTTACCGCAATCTTCATTGGGTGGGAGCCATTCCTCTATCTCAGTATCCCTAATTACAATTTCTGTAGACGTTAATGAGCCAGCTTGAACCCAAGAAATTACAGGTACTCTGCGACCTTGAAGGTGAATTTTCTTAGACAAATCAACATTATTGTCAAATTGACTTTTTGTTGTATTTGATTCAATCACTATATTGTGATGAGGGGTGTCCATGTACCCGTGGTCTAAACCAAAAGCTTTTTCAATTTTTCTAGCTAAAGCTGTACCCACAGTAGCTGGCTTACCATTTCTGCCAATTGTACCGTTGATAATTTGACTAATGTATGCAGGTGCTGTTGGCACTGCATTGGCAAAATCCTTCTGGGACCCTGAAGATTTAACTTCAATAAGTTTAAGAAGATTTGCTTTTCTAATATCTGATATATCCATAACTAAATATTCTAGTAAAAAACTAAAAAAGGGAATGTGTAAAAAACTAATCATTTATTGCAAATAGTTTAGGAAAATACTAAATTACAGATATATTTGTTTAGGAACTGACTCATGCCATCAAAACGAGCTAACGCTTCAAAAAAAGAGCACGTAAAAACGCTTCTTAATTACATCAAAAATCTATCTGCCTCAGATCTACACACGTTTGCGATCAACTGTGGGACTTCTACCGGAAACTTAATGCAGATTGCCTACGGTGGTAGCGTCTCAGCAAAACTCTCAAAAACGATTCATGAAAAAAGTGCAAAGGTTGTTCTTTTAAAAGAATTGCGTCCCGATATTTTTTCTTAATTGGTGAGTGTATGTCTGAAAAACTAACTGAAAGCATTACCTTTAAATTCACTGACAGCGAAAAATTAAAGTTAGAAGCAATTTTTCGCACTCGTAAACTTAAATTAGGTGATAGAGATATCCCGATTGAGCGTGAATACCAAATTAAAGATGTAGCAGCTGGAAGAAAGCCTTTACACAAAGTTGCAAGGTCTTGAGGTAATTCAATGTCTGAAAAACTAACTGAAAGCATTACCTTTAAATGCACTGACAGCGAAAAATTGAAATTAGAAGCAATTTCTCGCACTCGTAAACTTAAATTATCTGAATTTATTCGATCTATCTGCATGGCTGAAATCTCAGAAGTGGAGGAGCTATTACATTCTCTTCAAAAAGAGTTTGCTCTTACCACAGATACCGCAGATACATTCCGCTTAGAACTTGCGCCACCTCCAATGCGTGATGTAACCCCAAAATACACAGGCATAAAAAAGGCCCAGTTGCACGAACAACTGAGCCTTTCTGCCGTTCACTCCGAAAAGTAAACGAGGTATGGAACCGATGTTGAATTTAACACGAAAAGTGGGGTCTGTGAAGTTATGAATGCGGCACAAGTAATTCCATTCAAAAAGCCTTCACAGTCTAATCAATGGGCTGGGAGAAACATGTATAGCGATAAGTTTATACAAGGCCATGTCATGTCTAGTCGCATGTATCGAAAAGAAGTTAGGCCATTTCTTACTGAAGCTGCTCACAATGTTTATGAGCAGTTAGAAAATTGGATAAATGGCCAATTAAAAGAAACAGATCATGTAAGCCATAGACAGATTCAGGGTGGAGAACTAGAAGGCTCTAATAAGTTAAGTTCTGCCACTGTCTCATCAGGTCTTAAGGAGCTTATATGGTTTGGTGTTATTACTGTTGTCGAGAAAAACAACAGACTTGGAAATAAGTATCAGATCAATGAAGTGTCATTAGTTGAGTATTTTAAACAATTCAGCGCTTCAGTAATAAAAGCACTGCGCATCAGTAACAAAAGCGCTTCAGTTAGTGAAGCGCTTCAGTTACTAAAGCGCCAGCACTTTAGTAACGAAAGTGCTGGCGCTTTAGCTAGTGGTGCATCAATAGATACTTCTTTAGATTCTTTAGAAAATAAAAAAAAGAACCTCCCTGTGGATAACTCAGAAACAGAAATGTTTGGTGATTCTGTCAAATACCACAGTGACAACTCAAACCTGTACACGCTGAGAGAACTTGCAAGCGTGTATTCAATCCAATCTGATTTACAAACTCAGGCGAAGAACCTGAATTCAGAACTCACCGATGAATTTATTTCTGATGAACTTAAAAACTTTGCTCAGTGGGCAACGAGCAGAGAAAAAACCACAGCACAGGGTTGGATGAATTACTGGATCTATCGCATTCAGAAATTAAAATCAGCAAAACTTAAATCACAGACCCAAAAACCTGAGAAACCAAAGGCGAAAGGACTGAGTGATAAGCAAATCGATTTCTTTGCTTCAAAACTTTGCAACGATACTGAATTTGGTTCGATGTATTCAAACGTCGGTGAGAGCCAAAAAGAATTTGAAATACGTGTATCTAAAAACCTTCGTGAGCCTAAATACGTTGCTGCATGGGCATCGTATCTGCATGACGTCGGGTTTATTGGGCAGGTAGAAGATTTCTCATGACTCAGAACTTGAAATTAACGCCGTGTAAAAAACCTGAAGATGCAACGCACATCGAACAAGACGGGACTTTTTGGAAAAACGAAAATGGCGACTGGTATCACTGGAATAGACATTTAAAAAAATGGTGTGGCTACGCAGGTAATGCCAATAAAGACTTTATGAATAAATTAATGACGGTGGCTTAAAAACATGAGATTGAGCGAGGAACAGCTAAAGCAACACTCACACAAGCACCAAATGCGAAATATAACAGGGGCTGCAACATGAATATGTCTTTTTTGCCACATGAATTGATCATAGACAACTTTGCTGGCGGTGGTGGCACAAGCACTGGTCTTGAGCAGGCATTTGGGCGACCAGTGGATATTGCGATAAATCATGATCCAAAAGCATTGGCAATGCATCGAATTAACCATCCAGAAACTAAGCACTATTGCGAAAGTGTGTGGGATGTTGACCCTTCAGAAATTACACGCAATCAGCCTGTTGGTTTAGTGTGGTTGTCACCTGACTGTAAACACTTTTCTAAAGCTAAAGGCGGTAAGCCGGTTGAAAAGAAAATTCGCGGTCTTGCATGGATTGCACTTCGCTGGGCTGCAAAAACTCGTCCGCGTGTGATTATGTTGGAAAACGTAGAAGAGTTTAAAACATGGGGCCGAGTTGGGGAGGATGGTAAACCTTGTCCAAAGCACAAAGGCGAAACATTCCGTAGTTTTGTCAAAGCACTCCGTTATCAAGGCTATGACGTTCAGTGGCGTGTAATGCGTGCATGTGATTATGGAACGCCGACAATCCGTAAAAGATTTTTTCTTATCGCAAGGAAAGATGGAGTTCCTATTGTATGGCCAGCAATTACGCATGGAGATCCAGATTCTATCCAGGTACAAAAAGGATTTTTAAAGCCGTGGCGTACTGCCGCTGAATGTATTGATTGGTCAATTCCTTGCCCAAGTATCTTTGAACGTAAAAAGTTTTTAGCTGATGCAACTTTAAGACGAGTAGCAACAGGACTTGTTCGTCATGTCATCAATAATCCAAACCCATTTGTCGCATCTCACGATTCAATGCTTGCACCAGTTATGACTGAAATTGCAAATGCATCATCACCACGATGCATGCCAGCGGATGAGCCACTAAGAACGATCTGTGCACAAATTAAAGGTGGCCACCATGCTTTAGTCACAGCTTTTTTAGCGAAGCATTATACAGGCGTGATTGGAAGCAGCATTGAAGAGCCGGTACATACAATCACGGCCAAGGATCACAACAGTTTAGTGACAGGGACATTGGTTAAGCTCAGAAATAATTGCATTGGCCAATCAGTCAATGAACCTTTACATACGATTACAGCCAGTGCAGGACATTTTGCAGCAGTAACAGCATTCTTGACTGCATTTTACGGTAATGAACGTGATGGAAATTCAGTAGATGAACCACTGCGAACGATCCCATGCAAGGACCGTTTTGGTCTGGTGATGGTTAAAGGTGTACTTCATCAAATTATTGATATTGGTCTTCGAATGCTTCAGCCAATTGAGTTGTTTAAAGCACAGGGCTTTCCAGACTCTTACATTTTTACGCATGGCACAAATGAGCATGGTCAACAAATCACACTAACAAAGACTGAGCAAACAAGAATGGTTGGTAATTCTGTTTGTCCTCAATTAGCGCGTGCATTGGTTGAAGCTAATTTCAAACATGAAAATAAATATCGAGGTGCAGCATGAAAGACTTAAACAAAACATTGCTGTTTATTTTTATGTTGATTGGTGCGGCATTGATCCAAATAGTGGGTGGCGTGTGAAGTATTCAAGTTACTCAAATGAACTGATTGATCAGTATGAGAAATCACAAAAGCTTTTCAACAAAACCAAAGACAGATTACAGCCAAGTATTAAGGTTGATAATTATGCTGAAACAATGAAAAAAGTATGGATTCCATTTTGTAATTCAGTAAAAAACTCTGTGAAATTCAAATTAACAGAAGGTAATTTTTTGCTAAGTGAGGGGGATAATAGTTTTGAATTTCTAGGGAGATTTGTTGAAGAAATAAGTCTTCCGTATGAAAGCATAGTTTTTGAGGTTGATAGCTTCATCTCAGGTGCTGCTCAAAACTCACCAATGCTAATTCTTTTAAAGCAGATTGATGATTCTATCTATATGCAAGTGGCATTTAAAAATGATGAGTGGGCTGGTGATTGGGTAATCATAGAAACTGAAAATGAGCCTGTCCAACTGGTATTTAATCGTAAAAAAATCCATTTAGCTTTGAGCATGAATACCAACAATCCTGATTTAGATGACTTGCAAATAGAAAAAATCAAAAACCTATACCACAGCTGTGTATTTGGGACATTTGTTAGCTTTATTTGCGCCCTATCTTGCAAGAATACAAAAATTGAAGATAGCCCAATTAAACAAAGCAGCGTTAAAAACTCATTGCGTAAAAGCAAAGGGAAATTGCCATTTTTTACACATAAGATTCTAACAATTGATGGTTCATCAACAAGCACTAGAGGCTCAAATAGCGGCTCTCACTCAGCACCGAGAGTTCATTTGCGACGCGGTCATATTCGAAGACTACCGAATAAAAATGTATGGGTGAATTCTTGTGTAGTTGGTGATAAATCGAAAGGCATGGTCAGCAAAGATTATGCGGTAAAAAACACCGTTGGTACAAAGTTGAATAAGGGGGTTGAAGCATGAAAAATGAATCAATCCTACTCATGCTTGCTTTGATTTTCTTGTGTGCGGTGATGAGTAATTTTGAAAACAATAAATTTGCGCTGGGGTGGTTATGAAAAACCAAGATCAGGTCGATATGCGCAGAAATACAGGTGGAAAGGCACGAGTTTTATCAGTCGGAATTGATGTGTTGCTTGCGATTAGAAATACAGGTGTTGCTACCGCATCCGAAGTTCAGCAACAGGTCATGCAGTCAGCAAATATCCGTAGTGTTCAGCGCTATCTAAACAGCATGGTTAAGGCTGAGCTTCTATATACAGGTCGCTCAAAGCTTGGTGAAGCGAAGCGTTATTACCTAACAGGCAAAGCAAAACAACTCTTTGGAGCTTCGGTATGAATTTGATTGAAAAGTTGGGGTTAGTGGTTGGTGATCAAGTGCAATACACATGTGCTGTTGATATGACAATTTACACAGTAAAAGAGGTCCATCAAGACTTTGTTGTGGCGAGTGGCGGCTCGTTTGATTTTCTAACAATGTTCAATAATGAAATACAGAAAGTTAAAAACATAGAGGCTGACCACTGCACCGACATTGGCAACCACATTTCACCACTGACTAGAGTGATTGAGCTATGAGCGAATTTGAAAAATGGAAAGCGAAGCACTTGGCCAGTGGGGAGTCGAAAACATGGGTTGAGTGGTGTAAAGAGGCATTTAAAGCAGGTCAGCAATGCAATCAAGCAATCATTGATGATCTTCAAAACCAACTCAAACTCTGTCGTGAAGAAAATAAGGGGTTAATCAAAACCCTTAATGATGAAAAAAATCGGATTGATGAAAGCAATAAAAGCGCAAGTTTTTTGGGCGAGATTGATGTGGTTTTAGAGGGATGGAAAAAAGACCAGATAAATGGATTGGTAAAAATTCTGCGAGATGAAAATGAAAAGTAAAAGTAAGCGCAGCGCATGGGAATTGTGGACAAAAAGTAATATTGGCAGGTTCTCAGATCCATTTGAAGTGAAGAAAACAAACCGCGCATCGCGTGAACGCCGTGCATTGGGAAGTGAGATCGTTTATCCATGTTCTTTAAAAACAGAAGTGGTTGATCAAGATTCAGTACACCGAGGCAGTACTGGCGGAATAATTATTACAGGTGACAATTTCATTACTGTGAAATTGCCTTACGGAATTAGCGCGAATGATATTTGGCGCGCAACGATTGACGAAAATGGAAAGCAAAGAAACAGCCTTTCTGTAGGGGCTAAAAAGTTTAAAAAGAAAGTTTTTGATACCTATGCTCCAATTTTCAAAGCCTTGAAATGGGAGGCTTTGAATCAGGAGTGTGAAGTGCGATTGATGGTCCAACCCCCATTGAGGATTAAAAATTACAGTGCAAAAACTTACCCACGCTTTGATATTGATAATTATCCGAAATTACTGATCGATTCCCTGAAAGGTATGGATCTGATGTTTAAAGATGACAATATTTTTGTCAGTGAAAAGATCGAGTTTGCAGAGCCTGTTCAGGACGGTTGTGTATGGCTTTCATGCATATTTATTGAAGAAACAAATTGGCTTGAAAAGAAAGTTGATTTCGAATGGCTGGCGGGGAGAAGTATTTAATGGCTAAAAGATCTGATTTAGAAACTCGTGCCATGATTGGTCGTAAACTGGCGCTGGCTCGTGAACGTAGCGGTATGCTCCAGCATGAAGTCGCTCTTAAACTGTTTGGCGTAGCACAAAAGAATCGTATTAGTGAAATGGAGAATGGGAAAACTCTGCCCGATGCAGAATTACTTCAGGTGATGTGCAGTCTTTACCGGGTTTCAGTGGATTGGGTGCTCGGCTTTACAATCAATCCTGAATTGAATGAGACGGAATCAGTAGCTGGTGTTCTGTTTAACAGTGTGGGAGATATTCTTGCTGAAAACTTAAACGCCGTAGCAGCACAAATGTCCATGTTATGCGCAAAGCATATTGCCAGTTTCCCAAAGCCTTTGACAATTCAGCTTTTAGAGCAAGCTAAAACCGTAGTGAACCAATACCTATTGGATCAATGCTCAAATGATAAATTACAGCCCGTTATGATTGAACTGATCCAAACAATTAAAGAGTGTGAAAAGGATCGAGCGATTCAATTCAATTACTTGGCCAAAGGCTTAGATGATATTTTTGAGCGTGATGAAAGTGATGTACAGGAAAAGATTTTAATTGATCTTAAAAAATCAAGAAAAACACGCTTTGCTCAAACCACATTGCCAAAGAGTGACTGCAAAGATATGCAGATGGATTTTTTAGACGGTTCTGGGTTGGGTTAATTTATGGCTGTGCAATCTTATCCTCAAGAGGTTTGGGATCGATTAAAGGAGGTGTATGAAACATCTCCTAAGTTGACATGGCAGCAGCTGGTAGATTTTGTTGCTGAAGAATTAGGCTGTGAAATGCCTTCGGCGTCGGTTGTACGCCGTAAAGCATTGGCTGAAAAATGGAAGAAGAGGACTAAATCACTAGTCAAAAAGAGTGCCCAACAGCTCAATAAAGAGATCAAAAAAATGACTAGTCAAAAGACTGGTCAAAAAAGTTCACAAGCTGATGATAGTAAAGATAAAACTAGCACTGAAAATGACGTCAAAAATCCGTCATTTTTACCTACTTTTGCTAGTCAAAGTGATGAGAAATCACATAGTGATGACCGCATTCATAAAAACAAACTTTCAGCAGCCACAATTATCAGAAAAAACCGCAATCGATTAGCGAGTTTGGGCGAGTTAGCAGGCGATACAATTGATAGTGTGATCCATATCCGCGATGAAATATTGGAGATCGATATAAGCGGTCCAATCACTGAAGAAACTGAATGGGTGATCAAGAATGTAAAATTTAAGATGGGTCTTATTAGTCAAATTGTTGAGTTGAACGTAAAACAGAGTATTACCCTAACGAATATTGCCCGATCTGAAGCCTTGTTCTGGGGCTTCGAGCAGGAAGATCTTAAGGACCTATCAGAAGTACAGGCACGGCGTACAGCTGTTGTTTCAGATGCTGAAAGAAAACTACAGGAGGCTAAAGAAAAAATGAAAGAAGGCAAACGTGCAGCATTCCAGCGTAAGCTTGAAATTATTGAGGCGGGTGAAGTAGACGATGATGGGATAACGGTTATAGATGGAACAGATGTTCATTAATCATTTTTGATGTCGATGGAACTGACAGTCAATCAGCCACTGCCAATACCTCAAAATCATCCTATGTAAAAATAGGGTGATTTTTTTATGTCTCAATCTGCAAGTGGTTTGCAATATGATGAGCTGGGTTTTCTGATTGGCTTGAAAAAGACTGGCCGTGATGTGGCCAAGATTGACCAGAATGTAGAGCAGATTATCAGTCTGCTTGAACGGGCTTTAAAAACCAGAGAAAGCCAGCAGTATCAGAACGATTTGCCTCAGCCTAAGCTCAGTGCATTGGCGCAGGCATTGATTGATGCACAACGTGAGCCGGTTAATTCTGAAGACTTAATTCGAGAACAAAGACAGGCTACAACGGCTATTAATCAATTATTGGAAACAGTAGAGGATCTAGTCTCTGAATCAGTCCAACCATCTAATTCAAAAGCGAAGCCAAAGCGGTCTGCAATACAGAATGATTCGGTCACAATTGATTCGCAGGAAAGCATTGCGCGTGAACTGGGATCAGACCGCCAGCGGGATGCAAATGGTCGCTTTATTGGTTCTGGCCAAGAGAGTGGATCAGCCTTAGGTAAAATTACTCAAACGCTCAGTACGGCGATAACAAATGGCTTGAATAGCACCCCTCAAGGCGTAGATCCTACCCTTGATGCTATTAATGAAGTGGCAACGGTACTTTCTCCAGTTAAACGCGTGGCTGGCTTTATGTTGCGTCCTTTGTCCGGTCTGATGAAGAGCCGTAAACGCAGTGAGCCATTGCCTAAGGAAGAAAGCGAACACAATAAGAAGCAGATTAAGATGCTTCAAAAGATCGCTGATAACTTGGCTTCAAGAGGTGGATTGCTTGGTGGTATTGGTAAACTTTTGGGTGCTGGTGGTGGCCTATTAGGTGGTTTATTAGGCGGGTTATTAGGCAAAGGTGGTAAAGGTTTAACTAAATTACTGAAGCTTGGTAAAGGGTTGCCAGTCGTTGGGGCTTTACTTACCGCATTGTCATTCAGTGATTGGAAAAGTCAGAACACCAAAGAGAAAGGCGGTACGGTAGGTAGTCTTGCAGGTGGTACTGTTGGTGCGATTGCTGGGAGTTTGCTTGGGCCTGTAGGAACACTTATCGGTGGCATGGCTGGTGCTTGGGTTGGTGATAAGCTGGGCAGTACTGTAGCGCCGTATTTTAAGGAATGGACAGACAGCTTAAAGGCAGCAGATTTACCCGGTATTTTAAAGGCTGGCTGGGACAGTTTTATTGACCTTGCTACGAAGGCTTTTAATTTAACGCCAGCTGGTAAGAGTGCTAGTCTTATTAAAGATGGCTATGACTGGATAAAACAAAAGCTATCGGGTAACAGTAGCGGCACGTCGCTTTTATTCCGTAAACAATACGGCGGACAGGGATTAGATCAGCCTGCGCAGTTTGGTGGGGGATCAATACCTAAAATTAATCCGTCAGATGCTAGATCCAAGGCCATGGACTTTTTTATGAGTGAAAAGGGAGGAAAGTGGACAAAAGAGCAGGCGGCGGGAATTGTTTCTAACCTTGAAGCCGAAAGCAATTTCAATCATAAAATACCCGGAGATGGTGGAAGGGCCTATGGGATTGCGCAATGGCACCCAGATAGACAGCAAGTATTTAAGCAGGCTTATGGTAAAGACATTAGAAATTCAACTTATGAAGAGCAATTAGCATTTGTAAATCATGAATTGAAAAATAATGAGAAAGGAGCAGGTAATTTACTGCGTAAAACAACAACACCTGAACAAGCTGGTGCAATTGTGTCTAAGCATTATGAAAGACCAGCTGCAAGGGAGTTAGAAGCGGCTAAACGGGCAAATATGGCTAGGGCGGTATATAACCACGAAGGCAAGAAGGCAGTAAAAAAAGAACCTAAAAGTAATGATGCTAAACAATCTCAGAACAAGATTAATGGCACGAAAAATGCGCATACTGCGATAGTAAATACCGCAGAAAATATGATGCGGAGCGTAGAGCCTCGTACCTCAATGTTAAGTACAGAAAAGGCTGAAGTTCCTGTTGTTACTCGAACAAACTCCTTAGCTTCTTCATTTACGCCGCCTAAGATTAATACTCAGATAGAGCCGGCCAAAGAATATCTAACTTCTCCAAGCCCTCAGCAAGTCGTTGTTGTTAATCAAAATGGTGGTAACATTAATCAAAATGTGAGCGATAGATTCTTTGCTCATGCTATTACAGGGGGGTTAGGTATGGGAGATAACTGGAATGGGTAAAATAATATTATTAATGAGTTTATTTGCATTTACTCCATTAGTTAATGTTTATGCTGCGGATATTTGTCAAGGGAAAGTCATCAATAGTTTAAAAACAAAAGATGATCCTAATCCTTATTATAAGGTTGGCAACACAATAACCGCTATTACGCAATATAATTATGATATTGAAAACAAGAACTATTTTTTTTGTAGTCATGGAGGTGGATGTTATCCTCGTTACAACAAGGTTAATGGAAAAACAGTTGAATCCATACAACTAAAAAATTGCAGTATTGGAGAGATTATTGATCGTGATCAATATGAAATATCATATAAATTAAATGTAGATCGTAAAAATAATCCAACATCAAAATTAAGATTCAATGATATTGAAAACAAACTGTTAGATTTTAATATGTGTAGTGCGTGTGCTAACAATGCAACGAATTATTATATAAAACAACCTAATTCAAAATGTGGAAAGTTGGTAAAAAGTGCTTTGGAAGGTAATCCAGATTCGATAAATAAATTGTCAAATAATCCGAGTTACTGTCTTTAATTCACACTAATATTAAAGCTTTAAAGTGAGATTCATATAATTTCTTATTGGAACTCCTAAGAATCAACTTTCGAGCGAATGACAAAATTGCCCTATTCAACAATAGGGCTTTTTTTATGGGCAATCTCAACCTTACAGCTATTACAGACCAAACGCCGTATGTTCAAAAGATTAAAGGCGCTTTAGAGAAGGCATCGGGACAATCCATCCCACTGACAGAAGTTAAAAAGGTGCAGCGTAAAGGCGGCGTCAGTGTTGTGCCGATTGTATTTTTATTTGCTGGCGGTCAGGAATTAACTTTATTTGCCCGCGCTAGTGCAGATGTATTCAAAGCATCGCTGAACGGTAAAGAAATCGTACTGTCTGGTGACTTTAGTGATGATTATAAGCAGACATTTGATAACGCCGTATCAGGTGTTGCCCAGTTGATCCGCACTGCACAACCGAAGATTGAGCAGCAGAATAAAAAAGAAAAAGTGAATATTCCACGGCGTCAGTCCAATAGCGTTCCGAAACAGCTGTCAGAAAAACTGGAGCAGGAAAAGCAACTTGATCAGGAAATAGCTGATAAGACAACACAGCGTGATCAGCTACTTCAGCAGTTAGAGCAGGCAAATACACAGTCGGCCTAATTATTTGGCAATTCGTAAGTAGTGGAATTTAAGTTTTAAGAATAGTCCGTGTTTCGGAATAACGTGTGTAATTTAAAAAGGTAATACTATGAGACAAGCACTGAAAATCAAATTAAAAAGCCATGCTCAATTTTTAGAAGCATGGAAGTTGTTCATTAAATTAGGCTACCACTGTGACAATAAACCACATACATGCCCATACTTGTATGCCGATAAAGAAGGAGCTTTAACTTATGATTTCTTTGATGTTGAAGGTTCTGATGGTGCATTGCAGTATTTTAATGATCATACAAATCAGGAAGTAACTTTAGTTGAATTACAAAGTATGGTGAATTTGCAAAAATTTTGGTCTAAAGCACCAGTGGATGCTTGGGTGTGGGAACGATTCCCTAATGGTAAATGCGTTTGGCATTGTCGTAAAGAAGGGAAATCTTTTGATAAAAAAGCCCCAAACTATGAAACGGAACGAAATACATTATGGCGTGATGCTGATAAGCAAAAAGAAGCTGATCAAATGAATGCCGATACTAATAAGCAATTAGCTGATTTAAATATAGCTTTAGCTTAATTGAAAAATTGTGTGGTTTTGCTTTTTTAGCACTTCCACACGTTATTTCGAATAGTCATTTAAAAAAGTAAAGGAAATTAACATGGCAGGTGTTGGAACATTTGAGAAGTGTCGAAAGCAAATTGAAAGCGGTATAAAAAGGCATCTAAAAGAAGGTCATAATTATATTGCGCTAGATTTGCCATACTTCACAAAAAGCGATCAATTAGAAACGAATGCTTATTTAAAGCAACTTGAAGAAAGAGGATTTAAGGTTGAAATACACCATACTGATTCATCCAAGTATGGGAAAGCGTATTGGTAAATCATTTCGTGTAGATTGATTACTCCATAGAAAATAAGCATCCAACTTTCGGGGGCAGTTCAATGAAGGGCTTTTTTAGCCGGTTTTTCTTGCCGAATGGTTAAACTACCTATTTAGCAGTACTAATCAAATTTGTGGAAGTTTGGTCAAAGAATAGGCGTGAAACGTGAAAAATCATAAAAAAAGCCCAATCGGTGGCGATTGGGCTGAAAAATAAGAACTACAGCGTTGAATTTAAAGGGTAATTATAACGTATTTCGTATAAGGTGTATTATGTTAATTTTAGCTACTTTAAATAAAATACTTCTAAAATTTTGATTTTTCATTGAGAGAAAAAATTGTCAACAATTAACGTAGAACAGCTATTTATACTGCTATGTGCAGATGTAACGCACTTGATTACTTTTGAAATCGAGACTCAAAATAAAGGAAATAGCTTTATTCACTTTTCAGCAAATAAGCTAAAAGATCAAAAAAAATACCTCATAAAATATTCAAAAGATGCTGGTAACGCGAATATAAAAGATGTGGAGGAGCTCTTAGAATATGTGGTGATTTTCTGTCATGAATTAACACATTGTTTAAATGATCATAGTACTTTTCAAGCTGGCTCCAATAAAGAAGTAATGGCGATGGAAACACATGCTGATTTTCAAGGAGCAAGAATAGCTACTGCTTTATATACTTATGGAAAAAATCTAAGAAAAATATTAAGAGAAGATTTTAAATACGCTGATAAATTAAAAAAAGATAAAACAACTTTCTGCAAGTTAATGGGAAGAGTTTTTACTAAACTATATTACGACTTTTACAAAGATGGTGATACTACAAAGTATCTAGAACCATTTGAGCGTGTAGGAATGAATATAGCAGGTGTTGCTTCCTTTTTTTATAGATCACCACAATTCTTACAAGTTCGAGGAGAATATGTTGGTATGCATCTCAAGATGATAACGTCTTTAGATAAAGAGATCGTAGAAGCATATCAAAATAAATCTTCTTTAAAAGGATTTCAGATCATAGATGAAGTTGTTGCAGTGCATAGAAAAATACAAGGAAATCGACCAAAAATAACGGAAATTAGCTCACCTATTTTTGAACCTATTTTCGGGACTAATTACCATAAAAATGATAAATATCGCTTAATTCAAAAGAAAGATATGAAAGATGAAATTATGGAATATGCAAAAAATAATAATCTAGATTTTATTAAAGATGATATTTTTAAAGAAAAGTAGCTCCCATTTAACATAATAGAGCTTATGCGAAATTTTAAAAAATATAGTAAAAACATTAACTTAAGTCTAGATTTTTTTGCTTTCGCATAAGGTGTATTATATTAATTTTAGAATTAATTAAATATAATATCTTTAAACATATCTTCGAATTGATTTCTAGCACTACGAGGACGACTTTCAATATCCAAAGGATCATCTTTGTGATTCTTTAACAAACATACAAATAAATTTTTAAATGCTATATGAATTTTATTTAGCGTATTTGTTTGCCTTAACATTTTAAGTCCATTAATTGTTCTATTAAGATTTTCATAAATATAGTCTACTTCGTTTTCTAGAGCATACTCATTAGAATTCTCATATTCTTTATAATAGCATTCTGTTAAGCAATGAATATCTTCAGAAAAGTATTTTCCATCAATAATTGGTACACTAATTTCCTGTATTGCTCTAATAACAGCTAAATCTGATAGAGATAAATTTAAATCTTGCTTTGGTTCCATTAAACAATTTAAGCAAAATTTTATAAGTTTTTGCTCATCAATTTTCAATTTATACTCATCAGATACAATATTATTAAACTCAATATTATTCTTAATAATTTCTAAAACATCTCGAAACTCTCTAGAACCTACTCCATATTTATCTTTAACATATGATTGATATTGCTTTAAATTTATATTATTCCAGTTGTTTTTTGTTGGTAATAATAAAGCTATTTTTTCTATATCATCTCTAGATAAATGCTCTGTATATGTCCCGACCTTATACTCTTGAAGTAAATAATAAGTTAGATATGAAAATTCTGAAGCTGCTTTAGAAAATTTAAGAAATTGTTCATAAAATCTTTTTAAACCTATAACACTATGATTAGTCAAATGTAGTGAGTTTGTCTGACTATATGGATATCTAAAAGTTTCCCCAGTTGAATCAATATTATGAAACTGCAATATAAATAAATGAATTTCATATAAATATTTATTTAAACGAATATCACAAACCGATTTTACCTCATCTAAAAATAACTTCCATAATTTATGAGTATCATGTGTTTTCAATAATTTAAGCTTAATTTCATAGTCATCTTCACTTTTATTTTTTAAATAACTAATACGTAAAACTTGTTGTTTCAAAAAAAGTTCTAAAAAATGTCTAGCAGAAAACAATATTGGATAAACACAGGTATCTAAACACCATATAAACCCATCATAATCCTCTTTATTAACATTTTTGATCAAAGATTCTAATAAAATTATAGTAGATGATTGAAATCCATCAATATAGCTATGCATTCCAACCCAGCCATTATTTCCTACACAAGCATTGTATTTAGGAATATCAGATCTATTCTGTTCACTACCAAATAACGTATTTTTTAATTTCATAAATCCCCCTTACATATACATTAAAATGTTCTTACTCACCCTAAGAGCGGTCAAAAAACCACTCTTAAAGTATTCCGATCTTCCTAATATCTTGGCTTCGGAGCCACGTATCGGTCGTATCTACGCAACTTATAGGCTGAGATTACGATTCACATACCGCATTCACACGTTCCGAAATCTATTTGAGTTTATTTAACATAAAATCTTTTTTATACGCAATTTAGATGTTATTCCCAAGTAGAAATGTCCGATTTTGGGATATTCACCTAGAGATTATCTTAGCCATACGATATTCCGTTAGTTTTTATTTTTAATGGGATTCTCACTAGATCCAAAAGAAGACTGCTTAGGCGGTCTTTTTTTGTTGGAACAGGTCCGCTTACTGAAGTCATAGAAATCTTACCCTAAGCATAAATAGCTTTAGGAGCGGGTAATGCTGAATTTTGGTTTAAATGTACTGCTGGTCTTGCTCTTTTCGGTGCATGTATATTTTGCATTCAAGGGTTTTCGTGACAGTAAAGTACAGCTTATGCATCTTTTACGTCAGGGCGTTGTTGATAACGTATTTAGACAGTCAAAAAAGATGCTTTATCTGCTGATGATCCCTGCGGTTTTGATCACTGGCATTGCCACATGGTCTTTTTATAATGTGCTAACTTACTGCGGTGCTTCCGCATTTATCCTTTATATCATTTTGGGTGCATTTGCCCTGTATTCCATGACAGTACTTGCTGCCTTCCTATTCTGTAAAGTCATTCAATTGGCAGCACATAAGGCGGGGCTATGATCGATCGAAATAAGATACACGCCATGCTGGATCACTGGTTCAATTCTGAAATCAACGGCTATTTTGGATCATCATATGGGCCAGACTTGAATAGTCTGCTTATGGGGCCTTTAGATTCTCCAGTGGCAAATGAATTCATCAACAAGATGAAGCAGGATATTCCGATTCTTCAGCAGCTCAGTGCAGATCAGCTTGCGCTATACAGCCAGAATGAAGGCTTTGAAACCAAAGTGATTTACCTCAAAGTCGGTGATGTCGCAATCAATTTGAATCAGATCCGTGACAATCAGATGTCGCAGTCAATGCAAGGAGAGACATACGATGCTGACGCAAGCTAATTTTGAAGCACGTATTGTTGCCTCATTAGATGACTATGAAATTCAAGAGCGCTACAACGCGCAAGATCCATTGGTCATTCAGCAGATCCGCTCTATTGCAGCATTTTTGGCGTTGTTCAGTCAGGAAGTTGATATTGCAGAACTGGAACCGTTCATTAAAACCCGCGACCGCTCAATTATCGCTGATGCGACCAATAAAGGCATTCTACCGATTGGAATGCCGGCACAGCATATTTTGGAAGTGCTCAACCGTTCAGGGAATAGCATTAGCTTAAGCCAAGGCCGTCAAATTGAAGATAACAGTGGTCGTCCATGGCGTTTACTACAGTCTGTGACTGTATCAGCGGGTGAAACAGGAGAAGTACTGGCAGAGCAGAGTGAATACAGAGAAGTCCAATACCTGGTACAGAACAGTGAAAGATTCCATCGTACGCAGATTAAATTGCAGGATGATTTGTCATTAGCCGGTATTACGGTGCGTGATGATCAAAACAATCTCTACCTGCATAAAAAGCGCTGGATGAATGTCGCACCTTTAGAGATGGCATTTAATTTATCCACGGATAGCTTACGCCGTATCTTTATAGAGTTTGGTGATGATGAGCGCGCAGGATGCACTGCAAAAGCCAATCAGGTATTTACCTTTGGTATTTTGGAAACATACGGCGATGTCGATATTTCGCGTTTAAAAGATGCTTCACTGGTCGATGTATTCAATGCTGATGAGCAACGTGTCTCAGTGCGATTTAAGCAGAGTGGAGCGGTACTTCAGGGGGCAGATCCGCTAAATGTATCTGAGCTGCGCGTACTGTCCAGCTATCCATCGCTGTACGATGAAAATGCCGTGTTTCTGGGTAATTTTGATTATTCAGTTCGGGCTAAATTTATGCCACGCGCTAACTATCTGGCGGTGTGGAATGAAAATGAGCATGACCGCTACTATGGCGCGACCTATCAAGATATCAATCATCTACATATTGCAGTAGTTGCTAAAAACAGCGTGGAGCAGGCAACACTGGAACAGGAAATCATCCAGTACATTGGCCAGCTGGACAGCCTGTATAAAGACCGGGTAAGAGTGCATGCAGTATTAGAAAAGCCTTTTGCAATAGTGTTAAACGGTCGCTTGGCCGCCGTGCACGATTTGGACGGTGTGAAAATGCAGATTAAAGGCTTACTGATTGACCGTTATGGCCAAACTAAATTGAGTTCAAGCCGCTGGCTGGTGAATGGCTTCAATACACAGGAAATCTCTACACAACTGCGTAAAAATATTACAGCCTTTCAGGACAATATTAGTGACTTTTCACTCAGTGTCCCTTCGTCCCTAAATAAACCGCATGAATGGGTCTATGTTTCTGACTCCAGCATCACACTGAATCTAGAACGCACCGCAGAGATGGGGGCAGCATGGGTAATGTAAGTTTTACGCGTCCCATTGATCAGCAAGTCAATAATCATCTGGGCTTAGAAACGGCATTGGCCAAGGCATTTAAACAAGTCTTTGCCGATGTTTTTGAACAGCAGGTGCAGGACATGCTGGACTATGGCTGTCCGCACTTAGGCAGCCGAAAAGTGATTGAACGCTTTTCTAAGCAAGATGGGCTTGTGGTACTACGGCGTCCACTGACTTCAGATACGCTGATGCGGGTAATCTATGCAAACTGGTCAAGTCTGGCCAGTGAGCGCGGTTTAGGCTTTTTAGAATTTGTACTGCGCATGATCTGGACGGATCAGTGGCAGATTAAACGCCTCTGGCATCCAATCAAAACCTATTTGAATTATCCAGCCCATATTACGGTTGAAGAAAAGCCTGATCATTTCCTCACAAGCCGTTTGCGTATTTCAATTGAGGACACAGTTGATACTTCTGAGATTGTTGAGCTTGCACCTATTATACGGCGTTTAGTACCTGCGAATGTCGTGGTGAAAGTTCATGCAAAGGCTTTGGATGTTGAATTTGGCAATAAAGCAATAGGTGTAGCAGTATATGGTAAGGTTTATCAGGTGATTGATTTCAGTGACCATGCCGCTGAACCTGAGATAGAGCATGAATGGAGTGACTGGATTCTTAATTCAGCTGTAACAGTGAATACTAACGGTATTGCGCACTACATTGCAGTTAAAACAAATCAGCGTGAATATTATGATAGTTATGCAAATTTAGACTTAACTGAAGCAATTGTTCGTTCATTGCATGATGAGGGTATGCAACAGTGGCAAGCTGTAATTGATGCTTGTAATGAGTTGACTGGTGGAATTACCTGGTTGTGGGATGAAGTAAACGGTAGAATTTTTTATAAAGAATATGATCTCAGTAATTCTGAGTATTTATACTATATTAGTGGATTAGGGTGGTATGAGCCTTCTGTTGAACTTGTTTGTGAGCGCTGGTGGGGTGGAGTTGCAGGTGGCTGGGGGGATAAAGAACCTGTTATTGTCGAAGGTAATTTGTGTAAAGGTAAGTTTTCAAATGAATCTAACTATCAAACGAGGAATGTTCAATCACAACTCAATCCCAACTACAATCCAGATGATTTTATTGAAAAATACGTCTCTTTTTTAACAATTGCTCAAAAAATCATTTCAAACGCTTCATCATCGAACCAAGCAATTTCGCTGCTTGCCGAAGCATATTTAGAAAATGTGGCTCAAAGCATTTTTAGTACAGATGAATCAAAACAGTTTGTAAAAATTGCTGACTTGATAGATCTATTTGAACTCAATAAATATTTACGCTTATAGAATTGTTTGGAACTGGCAAGGCTGAAAAATATTTGAAAATGGTTTGATGTAATTCATCTTAAACTAAAGAGATATTTTATGTCTGCCAATACCGAAAACATTACTATCGCGCTTACTGCTGATGCTGGAAGTGACCAGAACTTAATTGTTGAAGAGTTTTTAGGGCACGCTAAAGCTGATTTAGATTCGGCTGTCATTGAGCAGGTACAGAACGGTGAACAGGTGGAAGGTGTAACAGCCTATGCCCGTGGTAATTATTATAAAATTTCTTCCAATCCAAAATCTCCAGACTATATCGAGCCATTTGATATTCACCTTCATTTCCAAGATGGTCCAACCGTTTTAGAAGGCGTGAATGGTGCGACCAATGAAGCACTTTTAAATGTGCTGATTCATCGTACCAAGATTTTAGATGGCCAATTTCCTTCAGAACATAACAAGCAGGCCATTGCAGCAATGAAAAAAGCTCTGGCTGCTTTTGATGCGCGGACGGCTGAACGGCTGGCACGTGTTGTTGAAGGTCTTATGCGGAGTAAAGACTAATGAAACTTAAACTATTCAGAGTGGTTTTGCTTGGAGCGTTAGCTCGCGGTTTAGAAGTCGCCCATTCAGGCGGTTACTCAAGTCCAAGCACAGATAAATCGCCGTATGCTTTCACATCCAAGCGTAAAGTCAAATCAAAGGTGAATAAAGTCAGTCAGAAGAAAAAGCGTTTGAATGTACGGCATTTAGGCCGTTAAGGAGAATATTCAATGCTTACTAAAATCCGTTGCTGTAAAAAATGCAATGATCAGTATGTTGATTTAGATGATATTTCGTATATTGAAGTTTCCGACACTGACTATTGCGGTGGAATGAGAGGGTATGAAAGTAAATATGCCAGCGTCATTTTAGGCATGAAAAATGGTCATAGTCTGTTGCTGACAATGGAAAGAACGAAACTTGATGAGCTTACAACACGTAAATCTCAAGTCTAATTGGAACACTATAAAACCTACACTACGCCGTCTTGCCAAAATAGCCCTAATAATCACTTATTGGGGCTTTTTCATGGCTGATACAGCTCGAAAAACCAAGAAAATTAAATACAACTTATTTGAGCGTGGCCGCCAACATTCAGGTAAAAACCGCGCCAATGTTGATATGAAAGAAATGATCAATCAGATCAACCATCCTAAAGTTCAGGAAATGATTAAGACAGGGACGTTGTACGGATACAATGGGCATGAGATCCGCCGCCGTTACGGCATGTTCCCGCCTGAGTCTACGGTCATTGATGGCAAAGTGGTGTATTTAGAGCCAGCATTTAGAACACTTGAATCCTATGCTGATAAAAATGGCGATGTGACTCATATAGCAGAGTTTTTCGACAATGAAGCAGGGGAATATGCACGTAAGCAATATCTTACCCGTGCTGGAGGTTTCAGCTCTGCACAGGATTACCGCCGTTCTGGACTTAGCTTAGTACCAGTCAATTTTTATGGTTATGACTATGTCATGCAGCCCAACTACACAACAAATGTAGGTGATGGTCAGCTGTTTGATGGACTTGCCGTTCCAGAACAGCAAGAAGGCCTTGTTTCCTGTTTTGATAGCGCGACAGACATTTCCTTGCTATCACCTTCGGAAGCCATGATTGCGAATATGCTAGAACAGCAGATTGTGCGGGATTTTGATAATATTCACGCCCAGCTCCAGCTGCATCAATTCAATGAGCAGGCTTTAGATCAAGTGGATCAGCTGGTAAATCAGCTGGCTAAACGTGATCAGCGTGCAGCATTACAGGTTCAGCGTACACAGGATTTCTATACAGGCATGGTCGGGGAGATCCGCTCTTTTGATTCAGCGTGTGATGAAGCAGAGCAGCTGCTAACAGAAAGTGAAATTGCGCGTATGCAGATCGATGGTGAAAAGCCAAAGACAAAACCCGTAAAAGCTAAAGGCTTTAAACTCTTTGGGTGGGGTGGAATGTGAGCATGCCTAAAGATTCGCTTAAATGCATTCAAGATGCTTGGTATAAAATGCTGGTCGATTTTCGGGCATGGTATATGCCTGAAACCGTTCAGACGGATGAATGGAAGGCTCGGCAGATCAGCACAGCCATTAAGTCCTGTCCAAGCCGTCTGATGGACGATTCAGAGTCGATGCTGGCTGAATATCGTAAAAGTCAAAATGCTGATGTCTCAGGCGGTGCAACGGCGTTTATACCGATTATGCTGACGGCCACGGCGTTGATTGATCAGCCGCCCGATGTTAGTCAGCTTTTGCCAGTGCCATACTTTGTGCCAGTGGTAATTGATGATAAGCATGTAAAGATCCGTTTAATTGCAAAAACAGTTCGTGCGCAAATTGCTTTTTATGCGACCAACTCACATGATGCCCGGTCTGTCTGCGACCAGTTCTGTACCTATATGCAGGATGAGGATAAGCGCCGTGTTGCAGTGCCTTTTGAAATGGCCAGCAGTCATATTGAGTACAGTACATTTACAGTTTTAGAAAATCAGTTGTTTCCATCACCAGTGCCCAGTGAAGCAATCAACCTGTCTATTTTTACGATTGATGTGCAGTTGATTGGTTATGTTCCTCAATTATTGGGACTTGGTGGACAGCATGACAATAATACCGACAACGGTTATAACCCAGATGGGTCGGCAGTAGAAAAACCATTGGAGGATTTTGTGGTGATTCAAGCCGATAAATTTGCTGAAGACGGTCATGTTCGTATTAAAGCAGATAGAGACACGGGAGATATTACAGTGGAGAACATTCATGACTGAAATGATCCGTATTGATAGCCGTGTGACTGGTTTCTCTGATCAACCTGTACGCTTAATGGCGATGTGTTATCAGGACACAGGTGAAATTCTGCTGCAAAAAACTGAGATATTCACAGCCTTGGCCGTACCGCCAGATCTGCGTAAAAATACGGTCGTTGTTACCGATTCGCCTAACTTGATTAAGAACTGGCAGCTGAAATTCGATGCACAGCAGCATCTTGAAGAGGTGATCCGTATTTATCAGGCAAGCTATCGTGGTGGACTGGTTGAATTTGAAAATTCAATTACCCGCTATAACCCAATGAACATTCTGCAAGTGCGGAAAATTGATAAAAAGGGCATGCAGCAGGAGTTTGACAGTAGTTCGTTAGACAACGGCCATATTGCAGCACTACTAGCGATTTGGGCAAGTCATAAAATTGCCACTGCATATGGAGTGATGTCGAATCAGGTACAAAACGAGGACGATGTTGATCGAACAATGTTGCCATTCAGTATTTAATTCTTATATTTGTAGTTGATATTATCAAGAAAACGGCAATTTGCTGTTTTCTTTAGTTGACCCGAATCGAAGAAAAGAAATTGAATTGAAATAAATGGTTAGAAACTATTAGGTAGTTAACATACCGCCTAAGCTACTACCTATCATTTAATTGTAATATATGGAATATGCATCTTAATCTTGCGATATTGATGTTTTTCAGCATTTTGAAGCAGTATTTGAAAACCTTAAAATAATAGAATAAACGCTTGAGATTTTACTCATCATTGCTAAGTCTTTCATAGATCGTGTTTATCGCTATATCGAGTATAAATATTCTCAACTCAATAACTTTAAAGCGTTCTTTTTGCCCTGATAAAAAATTAGTAGAATTATCATTTATTAATTAATTCAAAAAAATTTAAGTTTACTAAAAGTTTTTATCAACTGGTAATAACTAAGTACGGCTGTATTTAGGTTATTTCGCAGTTTGTCATTAAAAATAAGCAAATAACACAAATTATGGAGGTATTGATCTAAGCCAGATTAGGGTTAATTAAGTTAAATCAAAGTGGCATCTAGTTAACTTGATGCCAGTAGAGCTTAAAATTTACTAAAGGTAGGTAAATGGTTGGTAATTTATACTTCATATCTTTGTATAAAATACTAAAAATAAGTAATACTTTTTCATTTAATTTGTGTATTATGTGATATAAATCACATAATTAGAGTTTGGTTTATTCAGAAATGATATTGCAGCAATATAAAATTGTTTTCGGGGGAACAATGGGAGCAGGAAAATCTGCTGCCATAAAAGCATTATCTGATACTGGTGTCATCAGCACTGAAGCAGTTAATACAGATACTCAAGCACATCAAAAAGCGTTAACAACTGTCGGCATTGATTATGGCGAAATCAGTTTAGATGACGGTACTAAGATAGGTTTATACGGCACACCGGGACAAGACCGCTTTGATTTTATGTGGTCAATTGTATGTAAAGGTGCGATAGGTATCGTCGTTTTAATTGATCACAGTAGTTCCCAAAGATTAAAAGACCTAGAGTTCTATTTAAAAGCATTTGAAGATTTAGGTACGAATATTGTGGTTGGGGTAACACATTTAGATTTAGAACATGATCAGAAGTTAAAAATATATCGGGATTGGATGCAAATTCATCAAAAAAAATTCCCCTTATTTGCAGTGGATGCACGCAAAAAAGATGATGTTTTGTTAATGATAGAAACGCTCATTGCAAAATTAGAAATGCAACCTGCAATAACGATATAAAGGTAGAAAATGATTAATTCACGTGAAATAGAACAAGAATTCAAAGCATTTTCTAGCCAAGAATTGCACGATTTTTTAAATGAAGTGAGTGGTGTAAATTTTGTTATGTTGTGCTCATCTGATGGTTTTGAGCTCTCCCTTGCTTCAAAAAAAAATATAGAGAACACAGGGAAAATTGCTGCCGTAAGTAGCTCAATCTTAGCCATGGTCTCTGCTTTCATATCTGAAATTCAATTAGTCGGATGTCAAACAATTACTTTAGATGCGGAAAATGGCAAAGTATTTTTAACTGCTGTAGATCACCCACACCATCCTATGGTGATTGTTGCTGTGACCAATAAAGACATTTTGATGGGACAAATGCTGTATTACTTCAAAAAGTTGAGTGAGAGTTTAGCAACGTCTCAAATCAAACAAGTTTCTTAAATATTTAATAGCTTCGATTGAGAATTTAATTCTTTTAGATATAGCTAATATCAGGATTTTAATGTGGGTTTAAAATGGCGCAAGCTTTAAAAATAGCGATATTTGGTTTAAATACGACAGACCTAAACCAATTAAAGACTCAGATTTCGTTATGTCTGCCTGCAAATACACATCTTAAGTGGGTCAATATTGCTGAAGATAAAATTGATGTGTTATTGGTCAGTGATGTTTTTTTTAATTCGATTGGTATTCAAAAGGTATTAAAAGAAAAAGTGAAACGCTATTTGAGATTAACAAAGTCAAATAGTGATTTGGGGAGAATTATTGATGATCAATTATTCTATCCTTTTTCAGACTTAAAATACTTGCATGAGTGGCTTTCACAAGAAATTCTACTTGATATTGAACCCATCGAATCTAAGTTAAATGATAAGCAACTTTATCTTGATACCAGAAATAAGCTTCCTGTCGCTTTGAAACCTGATGCGACTATAGAAGACGTATTTGCAGAGATCTTTACGCCACGCAATGGGTATATTCAGTTGTTTGATGCCAGTGGATTTATTGCACTTATTGATACACGGACAGAGCGTGTATGGGTTGAAGCAAATATGACTGGGCTACAGTTTAACGAATCTTTGAATCAAACCTATGCAACGAGTCAAATCGTGCAAGAACAAACTGAAGGCAAGTTAATTTATGATTTGCGAGTTTGGTTGTGGCTGATTTTAAGTCAGTCTTCGATGATACAGCTTCCGAAAATAGAACTAAATCAGAATTTTAAATTAGAGATTTGGCCACAGTTTGAAAGAGATATGCGCCGACGAGATTACTTGAAAATGGCAGCCTGTTTTTCAGAAGGTGCCAATATTGAGGCGGTTAAACAACATCTTAATTCAACGGATGAAAAAATATTGAATTTTGTTGGCTGTGCAAGCTTACTTCAATTGGGGCGGATTGTTGAATCTGATGAAGTTAAATTCTCTACAGAAATAAACCTGATTGAAACAGGTCAAACAAATAAACTTCGCAGCTTTTTTGGGAAGCTTCGAAAGAAACTTGGCTTATAAATAAATTTTTCAGGGGAAACCCTATTGTTGAGGTGTAAAAAATGGCACGTATTGGTTTAGATACATTAACAAATTTAGATGGTTTTGTTGCAGCTGCATTGGTTGATAGCGAAAGTGGACTCGCTTTGGCAACACAGGGGAGTGGTGTAGATTTAGAGCTTGCAGCAGCAGGGAATACGGAAGTGATTCGTTCAAAACGTAAGGTTGCTAAAACATTACAACTAAATGATGATATTGAAGATATTTTAATTACTTTAGGTAAACAATATCATTTAATCCGTCCTTTAGATTCGAATGATGCATTATTTCTTTATTTAGTCTTAGATCGTTCAAAATCGAACTTAGCAATGGCTCGTTATGAGCTAAAAGCGTTCGAAAAAGAATTAGATTTTTCTTAATAAATTATAAATCGTTAAGACAATTATTTGATCAGTTCAGTAATTGTCTTTTATCGTTGATGGAACTAGGTGGTTCCATGTCAAATAGAATATGAAAAATTCGATGGCGCACTGCAATAACTAACTTTGAAGATATAGTAGTGTTCAGTAGCGGTTGGTTCACGATAATCAGTTTTTTTATTTGTTCTAAACAATAGGTTAATTGAATCTAATATTTTGATTTGATTAGTATTATTTTGGATAATGTTATATTTTGCCACTGCAAAATATGACATTAGTGTAGAGAATATGCGGCAGAAACTAGCTGTAGTTTCCGACCTTTAAAGGTCCTTAGTTTCGCCCACATCATCTTTCCTTGAGTGGGCTTTTTTTTTGCATGGAGAAACAATATGCTCCAACTCCTGTTCTGTTTATTTGGTTTACATGGTGCAACTGAAGTTGAATACCCGATTATCGATAAAGAAACCAATGTTTGTCGAGATTGTTTGACGGAAGTTTCTAAATAGTTGAAGTATTACGACATCTACAACCCCGCTCAATGAACTGCACCTCGAAAGTTAGACACTTTTAGTCTGAGTTAAAGGGTGCTTTTTAATGGCTAAATATTTTCAAAAATTAAAAAATTATTTGTAATAGTGAATATATTCACTGGAACAGCTTAAAATTACAACAAATTGAAAAACTTAAAATAAAAATAAAACTTCAATCAGCTTTCTAATGGCACTCCAACATCTTAAAGAAATCCCTGAATGGTGGGAACTCTGCGTTCGGTATCGCTATGACATTTATGCATTTGCGGTCGAAGCGCTTGGCATTACACCCACATGGCAACAAGAACTTTTATTCGAGTCGATTGCATTTGACGGCAGCCGTACATCTGTTGCTTCTGGACATGGTTGTTTTGGCAAAGGCACAAAGATCCGCTTAGCGAATGGCAAGTGGAAGCGTGTAGAAAAAATAACAATTAATGACGCCGTATTAGGCAGTGATGGCATTAAACCGCGGGAAGTGATCAGCACAGTTACTGGCTGGCAGGATTTATACCATTTCGAATATGAAAATGGCAAAAGCCATGTCTATAACAAGTCTCACATTCTCTGTTTAATTGCTCTTGAAACAAGAAATGGCTGGAAAGCTGGTGATTACATGGAGGTATTGGTCTCCAAGTGGCTAGAATGGCCAGAGGAAACCAAGCGTCAATTTGCTGCCTATGAGCTGAAGCATAAGAAATACAGCCCTATACGCATTAAACGCGCCATATCACTGGGTGAAGGTGAGTATTTCGGCTTTGTACTGGATGGTGATTCAACTTTCCTTACCGCTGACAGCATGGTGCACCACAATACGGGTAAAACCGCTTCTGCAGGCATTGTTGCGCTCTGGCATCTATTGTTCTTTGATGAATCCATCACGATGTTTACTGCTCCGCAAATTGGGCAGCTGAAGAAACAAGTCTGGAAAGAAATCAGCATCAACCTTGGACGGCTTAAGAGTGGTCCACTTGGATGGCTGGCGGATTATGTCGGCTATCAATCTGAACTGGTCTATATCAAAGGATCGAAAGAAAAGTGGTATGTCTTTGCTAAGACAGCACCAAAGCACCAGCCGACCAACCTTGCAGGGAACCATGCTGATAACTATCTCTTATGGGGAGATGAAGCCAGCGGTATTCCTGATGAGGTTATGGACGTTGTTTTGGGTGCCTTAACGCATGAAGATAACCGAGCTGTTTTAACGTCACAGCCAACACGCAATGCCGGCCTCTTTTATGAAACCCATCATACACTGAGCCATCGATCTGGTGGTGTGTGGACTGCGCTTACATTCAATGGTGAAGAATCACCGCTAGTCAGCAAGCAATCCCTGAAAGAACAGCGTCAAAAATACGGCAGCCGTGATGATCCTCAATATCAAATCCGTGTTTTAGGTCAATTCCCAGATCGAGCAGATGAGTTCCTGATTACCAAGCGCCAAGCAGAGAATATGTACTGCGGTGCTTCAATTTTTAAAGATCATCTGTTTGGTTATGTGATTACCGTCGATGTTGGCGGCGGTGTTGGTCGTGATGATTCTGTTATCGCCGTATCTAAAGTATGGGGTGAAGCGCAGTGGGGGGATCGAGCGCGGCGGGTTGAAGTAGTTGATATCCCGCTTTGTAAGAACAAGGATGATATTACAGAGCTGTTCGCTAAGATCCACGAATGCATTCTGAAGTATCCGAATGCAACGCTAGTTGTTGATGACAACGGTGCAGGTAAAGGCCTAGGTCAGTTGTTAACGAAAAATGGTATTTGGTATATGCCAGTACATTGGGGCGGGGCATGCTTCAGTAATAGCAATCGCAAAGAATATGTGAATAAACGTGCTTTGGCCTATGTCGGACTCTATCGGGCGGTAGATCAGGGCCGGTTTAAACTTAAAACGATTAAATTTAAGGTCAAGATTCAGGCTCAGATTATTAAAATCCCATACACCTTTGATGAGCACAGCCGCTATAAAATTTTTAGCAAAGATGAAATGAAACGCATGGGGATTAAGTCTCCCGATCTAGGTGATGTTTTCGCCTTCTTATTTCTGGAAAATGTGTTCTATACCGAAGCATATGAAAATGTTGCAGTGGTAGATGAAAGTCCTGAAGCGCAAGAGCAGGCTGCAAAAAAATCACGTTTCAGTCAGTTAAAAGAGGCTGCCGAAAAAGAATTTGGAACATGACTCTTTTTCAGCACCATCGAGTTATTAGCATTTAGCTTTAAGTTAAGTGAAGAATAGTACATGACAATGAAGCGGATTAATCAGGCTGTAAATGCCATAGCGGCAGGTGTTCGACTATTTAGTGATTTAAAAGAGCTGGTCAGTAATTTTAAGGCCAATGTGCGTCGTAACAATAAGGCTAATTTGCAACGTAACAAAATGGCCAATGTGCGCCGTAAAAATAATGAAAATCAGCCAAAATATAAGCCTTTATTCACCGATGAAATAATAAAAAAGGTGTATTTGGATCCTAAAATGAAACTGTCGGATTATGGCCACTTTATTATTGCAAATAGTAAATATATTGCGGTTGTAGCAGTACAAGGAAATACACCTGATTCAAGAAAAGTAGCCGTTGAGGGAAATATACCTGCTTCAAGAAAAGCAGTTGTTTTAGAGTTTAAAGAAAATAGTGCTATGAGTATTGACGATATTCTACAGCTTTTATCTACGTACCCTGAAGCAACACTCATTGTTAATGATAATGGCGAGGGTAAATTTCTAGGCCAGTTATTAAATAAAAATGGTATTTGGTATATGCCAGTGCATTGGGGTGGAAGCTGCTTTAGTAATGACAATCGTAAAGAGTATGTCAATAAGCGTGCACAGGCTTATGCCTGCTTATCTTACGCAGTCAATACGCATAACTTTAAAATTTGTCATCCGCACAATAAAGAAAAAGTACTGAAAGAATTTTCTAGTATTCAATACAGCTATTTCAGCACTCAATACAGTTTTGGTGAGCTTTCACGCTTTAAAATCATGCCAGCATCTGAGATGCGAGAGATCGGGCTTGATGCTCCAGATATTGTAGATTTATTTGCGTATGTATTTCTTGAGAATACGACATATTGATTGGAACTAATCAGTCTTTAAATGGATTGCACCACCAACAATACCTAAAGTGATTAATTGGGTGAATTATGGCTATTAAATTTTATCTGACCGATATTGGCCGAAATGCAGTATTAGAAGCAGCTAATATTCCAAGTTTAAAAATTGAGTTATCTCATATTGCTGTAGGCACCGCAAAATATAATGGAGCATCTGCTCAATCAAATACAACTTTGATCAACGAAATAGCGCGTTATCCACTTAATGGCGGAAGTGTAGATGAGTATTCTCACACATTGCGTTTTATTGCCAATATTGAGTCGACTGTTACGGCGGATATTTTTGAAATAGGGCTGTATACAGATAGAGGAGTTTTGTTTGCAATTGCGGCAACTGCAACAAATAATGAATTGATTCATTTGTCACTGGATATTGTTTCAATTTTAACTTTTGGTTTAGTACTGACTGATGTTGAGTTAAGTAAAATCGTAGTAAATATTGATTCGAATTCTCCAATTGCTGTGGCGCTAATGAATCAGCATTTGGCGCATTCAAATCCACATCCGCAGTATGCATTTTTGGAAGACTTTGAAAACCTGCGGGATGATCTTCTTGTCTGGGCAGAACTTGTGGATGGCAAAACTAATGATCTGCAAACCCAACTCTCTGATACAGTTGAAGCACTACAGCAGCAGCTTTCAAACCTTGCATCAGGATTAGCCTCTTTATATCCAAAGGTGATTTTATCTGGTGTGATTAAGCAAGGTCAGGCTCGGGAAATTAATAGACCTGCAGGCAGTAATATCAGTTTTCTAGATACCCGCTATGCCATTCAACTTACTCCTGAAGGGGTACATGAAGGTTGGGGTATTTCGCGCCAAGATGCAAGAATTGGAATTGATGTTTTTAATCGTTCAGGTAATTCCCGTGTCGGGTATTCAGGCAATATTTGTTGGTCAGTTATTCAGGTTGAAGGTCTAACCTCATCAACAGGTAATGGCTCATATGTTTATACAGGTACACCTGTAGTTTTTCCGATTCTTGCTGGTGAATCTAAAGCCTTCACTATTATTGGTGCTGGTGGAGGTGGTGGCTCTTCTCGTTACGATGATTTAAATGTGAATCCCAATCCTGCAACTTTAAAAGGACAAAATGGTCAAGATAGTTATATCTCGATAGATAACACGACGATTAAATTTACTGCTGGCGGTGGATTTTCCGGAACAGGTGGTATTTCTGGTGATAACGGACAGAAAATCAATGGCATTGCTGGTGCTGGTGGTAATTGGTTATTAGAAGGTGAATATGCTTCTGCAAGTCGATTTACTGGACAGTCTGGTAATGCAACAGCAGCAGATCATACTGGAGCTTCATCGGATACAGAAAGTCGTGGTGCTGGTGGCGATGGAGCAGATAGCTCTGTTGATGCAGGTATTGCCTTTGGTGGTGGTGCTGGTGAGGGTGCACGCCTATCCATGATTTATACAAACAACTCACCCCAAACACAGTATGTACGCTTATACGTTGGTAAAGGTGGTACGGGTGAACGTTCCTTAATTACTACAAATGAAGAAGGCAATGAAGTTACGCCTGATCACTATGTTGTTGGTGAAGATGGCTCACATGGCTTTATTCGTGTTGCGAGTGCTATTTAATGATTAAGCATCTAAAAGATTACGTGTTAGATCATGAGATATCATCAACTTTTGTTTTAAATTCTATTGATCGTATTAGAGAAGTACTTTCGCGTTCAATTGATGGGTTGAATATTGTAGGGACATCACATCCTTACTTTGGTGTTCAGGTGTATGGCTGGCAATCACCGTTACCAGATCATATTGATAAAACAGGTTATGTATTCATTATGCCTATTCACATTTCAACTGGTACTGATCGAATCATTTGTGCTGATACTAAATGTGATTTAAAAGTTGGGCATTTATATTTGTTAGATGATAAGAGACCACATCGCACAGAGGGTAATGGCAGTGTTATTGCACTATTTATGGGTTCATATAAAGCTAAAGCATTAAATGATGATTTATATCGACGCATTTTTAATGAGTTTACAGAGTACATAAAGTAGATATTTTAAGCCTCACATAACTGTGAGGCTTTTTAGTTTGGAATCATCAGAAATACGAATTTCAGCAGCCATTACCATATTTAAAACAGCTTGAAGCAGCAGCAATGATTAGCGAATACCGCAATGCCATCCGTGATCATATCAATCGCTTTATTGAGCAAGGCAAGCTCAATAAGTTGATTGTTTGGGACGTTCAACAGGATGAAGCGCAAGATCCAACACTATTGAGTTTAAGAGTGTATGGCTCAAGGGCATATACAGATGTCATTCAAGTGGCTTGTGGCACCAGTGGCATCTGGGAAAAATTGCCTGAAAAACGAATAGCAGTGCCACTGATTGCAGACGTTCTCAAGCTACGCCGTGAATATCTGTAAGGAAAATAATTGATGGCTAATCCAACTCCAGACCAATTACAGCAAGCCCATAAGCAGATGCAAGAAGCACTGCGCAACGGCAGCCTACGCCGTGATCTTCAAGGCCGTAGAAGCGCCGACAGCAAGCAGCGTGGGGAAGCTGATAAAGAATTTAACTTTGATGAGTTCGGCAGAAAAATTCCTAAGCCGACATTTTTGCGCCCTGAGAATATCGCAAAAGGTGAGAACTATGATGTCGAGCGGGTGCTCTATACCACGCTTGGCCAGCAGAAAGGTGAGCCACCTCGTAAGATCACCCGTGAAGATATTATGGCCTTTAAGGACAATATTGACCTATTGCGGGAACAATATTCTACGGGCATCACCATTCAAAACATTATCAATCTCAGTCATGCCGATGATATAGACCGCGCCAATGAGCAAATACATCTTGTCGTGCCGCTGAGTAGAAAAGATAGTCTTGTGCATTTAATGACGAATGCAGGTCCTAAAAGCAAAGTAACCAACCATCATGTTGAAATTGGGTTCAGCAGCTTCAGCTCCCTAGTTTCAAGTACCAGTCAAAATGCCGTTAATCAAGTTAAGCGCTGGTTATCAGGCGGCAAGATAAAGTTTGAGTGTGATTGTGAACGTCATACATATTGGTATCGCTATATGGCCACAATCGGCGGCTATGGTTTAGGCCGTAAGGAAAATGGCTATCCCAAACTCAGAAACCCTTTGCTGTCAGGTGTTGCGTGCAAGCATGTGCTTAGAGCGGTTCACTGGGTTCAATCACCTTCAGGTGTCGAGTATCTTAAAAAAGAAGTTAAAAAAGACCGAAGCAAACAACTCAGCGTGCGGAAGAAACAAACTGATAAGCAAATCTTGGCAGAACTGAATCAGCAAATAAGCGGTTTAAATAAAGAAACCAAAGGTAGGATTCAGCCAAATATTCAGAAAGCCGAAAAGGAAATGATCCGCCGTGCTGCAAAAGTAGCAAAGGAGTATTTTGCTGCACAAGGAAAACAGACAAAACAGGTTCAGGATGCACAAGATAGATCGAAATATACAGAATGGCGTAATAGTGGAATTGTGACAGATGAGGTTTATCAGGAACTCATGCGGAGATTTAAATAGTGCTAAATAGAGTAGTCAACCGTGTGGCCAATGGTCGTCATATGGCCGCGCGCCGTATTGTAATGAATACAGTGTCCAGCATTCCAGCGCAGGTGTGGCGCAAGCGTATTGTGTACAGCAATCCAGTGGACGCTGGTAAGCCAGCAGATCCGTTGTCATTTGAAGCTAATGCGTTGTCTATGCAGGATGAGCCGAACTATGAATATGATCCTATCGGGCATGCTTTTGTGCTGGCGGACAAGTTTAACGGCGGATATATCCATAAGAACAACTCAATGAATAACCCGTCCGATTTGGCGATATTGGCGCAGATCGAAGTTTATGACGCGGATCTACCAACCTTAGCAGAACAGCTTTTGCAGATTCCTGATATCCAATTAAATGAGGGGGATTTGCTGGGCTTGATGATCTATGAAGGTTTTATTTTATGGTTTGAAATTGTTGGAATCAGTGGGCAAACATTGATGTCTGATTTCGGCAAAAAGTATGTGTTGAACCGCCGTGATGAGATTGGGCTTGATCCAGTGAAAAGTGAAGTTGAATCACGTACACAGTAATTTTTTAAGTGAGTAAAAGTCATGTCATTTTTAGTTTTCAATAAAAAAGATCAACAAGTCGGCGATATAGGAATGGTAGGGCAATGCACTTCAGCTATTTTTAATTATCAAGTGATTGGATCTGGCGCTGTCGTTGAATTTTCAGGAAGTAACAAACCTGATTGTGATGTATTAATAGAGCAACATTGGGAACCGATTGTCACAATTGAAGCGGGTACACCTGATTCAGAGCCATTTCGACAACATGCATGGGATAAGATCCGCTATAAGGTCATTGCGGGCGCGGATGTGGAAATTTATGTATCTAGCGGTGTTAGCGGATAGTGATGTCTTCAGCTTTAAAATGAACCTGCTTAATAGCAGGTTTTTTTATTTCAAAAATGCCTTTGGAACTCCCCACCTCTAGGTTTTTCCCTTCGTGCGAATCTATTTCTATCCAAGATTTTAGACCCACGACAGGTAAAAATATGTCTCTATCTGATGTACTAAAGCAACAATTCCAAGCGCAGCAGCTTGCCACACAGCAATGTCAGAACTATTTCTATAAAGACGGTGAAGAAACTGGCTTTGATAGCGCTATGGGTATGCCGGAAACTCGTCCACAGGCGCTGAATGATTTGCTTGATATCATAGGCTTTGACAGCGCGGTTGATATCGATGGTGCAATCAAGCTGGGTATCAGTCAATATCAATACTGCCATGGCGGTGATTTGCCTCATCCTTCTGTAATCGCATCTGCCTTAAACAATGGTGTGGCCATTGCAAAGAAAGTACATGGCTACAGTGCTTCAATTTCTCAAGGTTACTCTGATTTAGAAAAAGGCTTTGATGACATCAGCAATACGCATCAGGAATCGGTGAGTATTGTCCCAGCGCTGTCAGTGACCACGATTGCAACAACCATTGCCTATGCATCGCCGATTGTGGCTTATATCCCGAACAGCAACGGTTCAAATGAAGTGCCGATCGTTGCAGCGCGTTTTGTGACTGATCGTGCATTTGGTGCGATGAATAAAAATGATTATCTGGATGGTGTTCAGGCTGCGAAACCTTATGCCGAAGGTCGTTTCCGCTTTGCGCTCAACAATAATGGTGCAGGTGCAGTTTATGCGGTGGTAGCTCATACGCATTATGCTGACTATGCTGCCAAAATACCGGATACCAATGCACCTTTGCTGCCATTCATCAGCGGGAATATTTCTATCCGTATTGGTGGAAAAGAAGTGGCGCACACCCGCAACCGCAGTAAATCTAAGCTTTCAGGCACAATTTCTGCAATTGCTGAAAAATCAGCAAAAATTGCGGGTGAAGAATATACGGTGACAGGAAGCAGCATTAATCTGGATACCAGTAATATTTCAGTTACGTTGAATCAGGAATTACCAGCAGGTGTAAAACTTGAAGTCTGTTTAATTGCTGATTTTGATGCCCGAGACACATCGAATAAATTCAAGATGGAACCTGTCGGCGTCAGTATGGAACCTGAGTACGAAACACTGGTCAGTGCGCCGATTATGACGCAAATCCGTGCCTCTAAACTGTTAGTCAATCAGATTTCAAGTGAACTGAATGTGGGCTTTGTTGGGACTGCTTTAGGGTTGATGCAAGGTAAAATCTATCTTGAACAAACCATCCGCCTGTTGGGTGAAGGTAAAGACCGCGCCATCTATAATGTACGCGAGTTTACCTTTGATGCTTCTCGCGGTGTAACTGGAAATTTGGCCGCTGCTTACAACACTTCAGGCGATTTGTTTGGCGAATTCATGAAGTATCTTGAAGCAGCCAAGTTAGGCATTATTCAGGACTCTGGCGCTGCGACCGTTGGTTTTGATTTGTATGTCGGTGATACGGCTAAAATCTTCTTTGCTCAGCTTTCATCAGACAAAATGCCAGTTAAAACTGGTGCAACCGCAGGTCATGGGCAGATTGTGCGTATCGGCACACTAGCAGATGGCACTAATGTTTATCATGTCCCTAGCTCTGCGGGTGTATTGGCTGAAGCAGGTCAAGCCTTTGAAATGTTGGTGATTGGCCGTGGCAATGAGCCAGTGCGTAATCCATTTATTGGTTTCACTGAAATGCCATTGACTGTAAGTGAAGCGACTCCAGATCCGCGTGAACAGTTGATTGCATTAATTGGATCACAGGCAGCAGAGCTTAATCCGCTCGATCGTTATGCAGATCAGTTTGCATTGATCACCGCAGTCAACATGCCAAAACTTAAAAACTAAAATTCTGCAAATTAAGGCGCATGGAAAATGCGCCTTAATTCATTTCTAATTTAATAAAGGGTGACACACGATGACTCAAACAGATCAAAATACTCCTGCGACTGCTACAACCAGCAAACGCACAACAAAAGCAAAAACAACTACCGCTAAAGCTGCGGCAGATACTAAAGTACTTACCCCAGTTGAAACGGAACAAACTCCATCACTTGATGCAGCAGTCAATCAAGAAAAGACTTCATCACACGCTGAATTACAGGAAATGCAGAGCGATACCGCAGATCAGAGCCCAGTAGCAGATGTTGAACCAGAACAGGCCACTGATAAAGAAGCTGATGCTATTCAATCTGATTCTGAACCTGAAAATAGCAATCAGGAAAACCCAGTAAATGGGTCAGTTGAAACTGAGCAGGTGGCCTTTTTGGATCAATCAGTACCGTCTGCAGCTGTCGCCGTCCAACCTGATAAAAAAAATGATGGGGTATGGAACGGTGAAGCCAGTGGTGTAGAGCTGATTAATGCAGTACTTCCTGAGGTTCAAAGCCCGTCACCTGTAAAGCAGAGTACAGCAGTAAAAAGTAGCTTATTCGTGGTTGTTAAAAATACAGGTGTACAAACCGTATTTGAACCGCTGTCCAAGACTTCAATCAAGTCTGGTGAAACGGTAGAAATCCGCTGTAGTAATGGCCAGTTTAAGCACGATGTCCTGAATAACCTGAAGCAGTTTATTGGCTTGGGTAAAAATTTGGAGATCCAAAATGCATAATTTTGATGGTACAAATCCGCTACTTGAAGCACTGGGGGATGAACCAGAAATTAAAGAAATCACTTTAACGAACTCATCGGCATTCATCATTGTTGAACCCTTAACCCAAGTGCGTTTGCAGCCTTTTGAAAAGACAGTAATTCAGGTGACAGGAAATGCTGCATATGAGCATATTATGGCGAATATTAATCAGTTGAATGCATTGAAATCTGATGTGATTTCTATTGAAACTTCTGAACCTGAACCTGAACCTGAACCTGAACCTGAACCTGAACCTGAACCTGAACCTGAACCTGAACCTGAACCTGAACCTGAACCAGAGCCATCAATATTTAAAACCAACGGGGTGGCTAATGATTCAGTTTACATCACTCATGATAGTGGCCCTGCAGTAACAATCGATTGGGGTGATGGAAGTGAGCCTACAGTAATCGAGCGTGTAAACAACTATAGACCATCAGCACAGCACAGATATCAGGACACTAATAAATACACGATCACCGCTACATCGGTGGGTGGATCAGTGTTTGCTGTACAAGGTGCTGTTGAGGAATTGGTGAGTTGGGGGAGCAACAACCCGTATTTCAATCAAAATGGTAATAGTGTACAAACGGGTTCACTAATTAAAGTGCCTGAATTACTACCACCACATATAACTAAATTGAAATTCTCAGGTCAAAGCGCATTCAATCAAGATATAGCGAGTTGGGATGTTAGTCACGTGACTGACGTTGCAGGGTGTTTTGAAATGTGTTTAGAGTTCAATCAGTCTTTAAACTCTTGGTTTATGCCTCTGGTAACTGATTTAAGTAATCTGTTCGCCAATGCTCGAAAATTCAATCAATCTATTGCTGATTGGGATATTTCTAATATTACCAATACGTCGGGTATGTTTAAAAATGCTTGGGCATTTAACCAGTCAATTAATACCTGGAATATGTCGAATGTTGTAGATGCCTCTAATATGTTTGCTAATGCGAGTGCATTTAATCAACCTTTAAACAACTGGAATGTAGCGCGTATTGAGTATATGAGCATGATGTTCGCTAACGCATATATGTTTAATCAAGATCTGTCTGGATGGTGTGTGAGCTTACAAACACAGAAACCAGTCATGTTTGATAGTAACTCATTGTTGGTTTTAGAACATTTACCAGTGTGGGGAACTTGCCCAAGCCCGTCCTGATTAATCGTCGTTTGAACGATACAGCATCATGAAAAAGCCCTGCAATAGCAGGGTTTTTTTTATTGGAACTGATAAGAAGTCTATCTGGCCCGTCCTGCAAAAATAAACATAAGAATTTTGCCATAGGCAGCCACAATGATTTTAAGTTTAGATCAGCAAGGCATGTTAGCCGTTTCATCTTCATCAAATGAAGAAAATGCGGTTTTTGACCTTGAATTTGAAACACACAGCTATCTAGCGGATACACAGTTGGAAGCAGCATTTATCAGTAAAGTTGCCAATCCTCAACTGTCTGATATCGTCATGCGCCTGCGTATTGTGGATTCCATCAATGGTGATGAGGTTCTGAAGATTCAGGGAACGCTGGATGAAGATCCAGATAACTTAGCTTCAATTGTTGCAGTCGCGGATGCTACGAATGCATTTGAAGTATTTGAATTAACTTTGCATGAACTTGCTGGTGATGTTTTAGATGTTATTAAGCTTTCACAAGCCTTTAATGCTTCCAATAGCTTAGGGCGAAGCAAAACGGTTATTGAATTGCCAGACGAACAGACACCGCCATTTGACGGCGATGAGGTTTACAGCATTCTAACCAATCTTGTTGATGTACCCGCCTATATTGCGCTACCGCAGACCAATGATCTACCGCTGTATGTTGCAGCGCTGCGTGCAGCGGAAAAGTTGAATATCCCGCTGGATGCCGAGATTGATCCAACCATTACGGCAGAACAAGCTGCGGAATTTGCTTTATCCATGGATGCGCAATCATATCGTGTTCAGTTTATCTGGTCGCCGAATCTCTGCCGTTCCCGTGATGCAGTTTCTTTAAGCGGTCGTAAAATTTCAGCGCCGTACATCGGGCAATATATCGGTGACAAGCTGCTGCGTAATGCACGTACCGATGCTAAAGGCTATGCACCGCTTCATGTTGGTGTGGCATGGAAAGATTTTCCATTCCGCAAGAAAGTTTTAAAAATACGTCCAGATGTTGTCCTTGATGAACCGACTTTAGAAATGCTGGCCAAAGCTAAAGTAAATGTCGTGCGTCCAATTAAGTTTAAGCAGGGTATTCGCTATGTGCTCAGTGATTTGTTGACTCAGTATCAAAGCAAAAACAGCGCATTGCGTCTGGTGCCAGCTGCTGAAATTGCCATGCGTACATCCAATGAAGTGGTTTCAATACTGAAGGAACACATGCTGAAACCGACCGATAACTATTTAAAAGATGCCAGCGATGACATTGATAAGTACCTGTCAGGCGCTGTGACTGCAGGTTGGCTAAAGCCAGCGGAGGATTTAGGTGGAAAGCCTTATGCATTCCGTTTAACACCTGATAAGGATTTTCCGTTTGAGCGTGTTCGCCTCTACATGGCACGACGTCCTGAAGGTGCTACACGTGCTGCAATTTTTGATGAAGATGTTTTAGTTAAATAATTTTAAACAGGTGAACAATCATGTTTGGTTCAAAGAATCCATTAAATGCAAAATCTCAGACTCTGGTTCTACGCGATTTTGATTCAGCTGCTGCAGAAATTAAAACCTCTGTTTCAGCATTAACCAGTTCTGTTCGTGAAGAACTGTCTTTTATTGAGCATGTCCGTGAACAAGCCCTGAATATTGTTGCGGATCTTGCAGATGCCGTAACAGATGGAACATTGGATGAAGGTGAATTGCCATCAGACCGTCTGGACTTTCTGATTTTAGAAGCCACTGATGGCGCAGATGATGATGAAAACACTTTAGAAAATGCTGTTTTAGAATCGATTGCTGATGCGTTGGCCACATTTGGCGTGGATGACTCAGTGATTGAGGAAATGATGGGTGACAATATTGAAGCGGCCGATGCAGCAATTGAAGCAGCTGCCAGTACAGTGATTGCCAATATGCCAGATGAAGGCGATCCGCTCGATGACTTGGTACGTGAATTCATCTATGGTGAACCTGATGAACTGGAAAGCGGTTTTGATGCAGCGACAGGAAAAAAACTATCACGCGGTAAAATGAGTACAAAATCCTTTAACGGCAAGAAGATCCGCTATAAAGCTGTTGCTGCGATTCGCAAAGGGGTGAAGACGATTGTGAATAAGCGTTTAGCTGGGCAAAAGGTGCGTTTATCAAGTGGTCAAAAGGCTGGATTGAAAAAAGCGCGTCTGAAAGCTGTATCTGCAAATTCACTGCGCAAGCGCATGAAGTCTTTGCAAAAAGGTAAGAAGATTGGGCTTTATAAGTAATCAGTCTGTAAGGTTAAAAAAAGCATCCTAGGGTGCTTTTTTATTGTTTGTAGTACTAGGGGAGTAGATTATGCATTCGCGGTCTTTTTTTGGAACTCAACATATTTGCATATTGCTACCCGCTTCAAAATGACGGCATCACAGCATATTTGAGAATAATGATGCGTCAAGTTAATCCTGTTTTACTCAATCAATTAAGAGCTGATTACCTCGCAATTCAGCAGCTTGGATCACCTCTATTATCTTGCAAAGGTATGCTAGTACCTCGCGGCATGGAAGATTTCCGTTTCCTGATTAAGAGCTGCCCGCGCCCAATTGTTAGTAATGAAGATCCAGCTGAGGTTCAATATGCCGGTGGATTTACAGGTATTGCCGCTGGTGTACCGAAAACACACTACACAGGCAATCTACAAATGCTAGTAACTGAAGCAGGGCATGATCAGATATTTGCAGACTATATCGTTGCCAATGCTGGAATGATTGACTGCGATTATTACGATGGCCGTGTAGACAGCTACACTCGTGCATTTTCATTGGAAAACTGTGCTATCCGCTTTGAAATGGCGGAATTTGATTCAGACAGTCGTTCTCAAGTCATGACGGTCTCTTGCCCGATTGATTTTAACTATTTTGGCAATTTTGCAGACATTGGAACGAACGGCACTGTTATGCCCGGGCATCTTCAGATTGCTGGAGTTGAGGGCCTTGTCAATCGTGTGCAGAAAGTCATCAATACCGCTCAAGCCGCGACAAATATTGGCCGTAATATTGGCAGCGTAGCGCGTCAGATTGGCTCACTTTTCGGGTAAACACCATGCAGTTATTGCCAAATGACGGAACCGGTAATTTTAGGGCAGTGGCAGGCGCAATTTCTGAGCTTGCTGCACTCTATCATCAGAAGCTGACACTGAAAGGCTATTCACTGCTGCAAGAAGAAATTCAAGCCGCTTTTATTGAAGAAGTGAAGCGCTATGCAGGTTGGCAAAGTCTGACCTGCCAAAAGTCTTCAGCTGTACCGATCGCTGTGGATGAACATTTAATCCTTGAAGCTTTTGAATGGGTCATCATTGAACCGTGCGTAAAGGCCAATTGTGACCTGATTCAAGCCTCACTGGTGGAAGCATCGCGCAGCATGGGCGGGGATGGCTTCGGCATGTCAGTCAGTGAAGCTGAGCAGGCCTATGAAGCTGAGAAAGAGAAAATGCCGAAGAATGCTTTTGTCCAGCCGCCGTTCAGCTTCAAAACAGCTGGGGGCAATTAATGCAAATCGTCATTGCTGCATCCAATAAGTTAATTTCAGCTTCAGAATTAATGTTGGCCACACTGCGCAATGATCTTGTGCCAGTGCCGCTGAGTTTTGAATTTTCGGTGAAAGCGAATCGAGAGCTGGAGGAACAGCTAAAAGAAGGTGCTGAGATTCTTGTGGGGAATATCAGCCAGCCATTTGTGATTGTTCTAGTACAGCCAGTCAAATCGCAAACAGTGAAAGATGACCGCAGGATTGGTGCCATATCATGTATTGCAGTTTTATCCGGCTGTCAGAAACTCATCATCAATACCGATAAAGCGGTGATACAGAGTGAGACTTCTTTTAATTCTGCAATTCGTGCCTGCGGTGCCAGAAATATCCGCTTAGGTGATGATCTGCCGTTGCCAGAATTTATCTGCCTAAAGGGGCGTTTGCCGACTGCGCGTCTAGCACTGTATTTACAGCAAGAAGCCGCTGTTATTTGTTTTAGGAACAGCAAAATCAGTGCAATAAAACTGGATGCACTGTTTAAACAGGATGCAGTTTTAAAGCTTGATCCCAGCGAAGTGCATTGGCTGAACAGTGAACAGAAAACCAAACATCAGAAATCATCTTATGTATCGGTTGAGCAGGATGGTTCAACGGTAATTGGTGATGACACCACAACAGCGGGGCAAGCTGTTGTTCAAAGGGCCGGTCTTGATGCCCGTCAGCTGAAAAATATGGAAAAAGTACTCATTCCACGCGGAACAATACAACGTCCGCTGAATATGGAACTCATGGCGGGTTCAGTTGTAGAAATTAGTCAAACTAAATATGTGATTTTGACTGCTGCCCATCATGTTGAAACAGGTGCGGTTGGAGGCAATGTCGGATCTACAACAAAACTATGGTTGGCAAATTTATGAATACGACAAAGATTTTAGGTGAAGCCGTTGGCATCCAACGACAAGACATTATTGACCGTACAGAAGAGCAAACTGCGGATGGTCTGACAGGTGCTGTAATCTTAGGTCGCTTCAAGCGCGGTCGGGTTGATGCGCCAATGTTTATTCATCAGGGTAATATTCGTGGTCAACTTGGATATGATCCCAAGAACCCAGACTACATTGCAATTCAAGATTGCTTAGATACAGGTGTACCCAGTGTGCAGGTATTACGGTTGAGTGGTGGAATTTCATGTACACCAAATAAACTGATTATTCCCGCAAGCACTTGGCAATGGGATCAAAACAATGGTTTGAGTATGTTATGTGAGTTATGGATTGACGATGTGTTAGATAGAACAGGTCGGATTAAACTATCATCTGGAGAATGTACTACTTATTTCACTTCAAAAGGTCAATTTACAGCAGATCAAATGTTACTTAATGCAATGTTTTTTTATTCAGGGCATGATCTATATAGACAAAGTATGTTCGGCGTTCAAAATTTCGCAATGGGTGCAAGTGGAACAAGCAATATTTTGGGTGATGGTCTTGAAATACAATCAGGGAATTATCTACCACTTTCTGATCGTAATTTTTATTTAGAAGGTTATCCGTCTAGCAATGCAGATAATGGTAATTTTGACTCAGATCGAACATGGGGAAAAACATCTATCGAATTACGCTTTAAAGTTGACAATGATCTACCAGACGGATACAGCGATTTAGTTCAGCAGCTATGGGGTAATGAGCCACAGACGTTGTTTAGTTGTGCTAGATATTACTGGACTGAAGGATAAGTTAATTCATAAAAAAGCCCGAATTTTTCGGGTTTTTTTATTGGAACAGGCATTTTATATTTATTCCTGCTAAAGCCAGAATAATAGTAAAACTAAGGCTAGCAAATTTATGAATACGACAAAAATTTTAGGTGAAGCGGTTGGCATCCAGCGTCAGGATATTATTGACCGCACCGAAGAGCAAACCTCAGAGGGCTTGACGGGCGCAGTGATCATAGGCCGTTTCAAGCGTGGTCGCGTGGATGCGCCGATGGAAATTCATCAGGGTAATATCCGTGGTCAACTTGGGTATGATCCAAAGAACCCTGACTACATCGCGGTGCAGGACTGTCTGGATACAAATGTTCCTAGTGTGCAGGTGTTGCGCATTTCTCTGCGAGAGGAAGAAGAGTGATGCTATTCGGATTCAAGCGGGCCAAAATTCTAAGCTACAGCGCAAAGAACCGGACGGCAAAAGTACATATCCACGGAATGACGGATGGGGCAAGTGAAGGTTTGACAGCGACTTTTGCATATCCTGTTGGTGACAGTGACAAGGATACTGAGCGGGAAATTTTAGCCGGGGAAGATGTGTATGTTTTCTTTGAAAATGGCGAAGAGTCCCGTCCAGTAATTGCTTTCTTCAGCAGCCACGGCGAAGACGCTGTCGTAGATACGCGCCGTATACGTCAAGAAAATATTGAGTTGCTGGCGCGGAGTAACTTTAAAGCACAGGCCAAAGTTATTGAAGTTGAAGGGAGTGAAACGGTCAATATCCATGGCGCGGTGCAGATCAATCTGACCTCAGAGGCGAAAGTTAGCATTTCGGCGCCTCAGATCAGCATGAACGGAGTATAAAATTGTGGCGCAGTTCTGCATTTCATTTCCGCCGCCAAGCTATAAAGAACTGTTTGAGCAGCTGAAGGGAATTAAGCCTGACTTTTCAAAATGGCAGGGCCTGATTTCTTCAATCGGCATACCGATCCCTATTTATCTGGATATCAGCCAATACTCGAATGAAATCTCGCAAATGATCCAGTATTGGCAGAGCAGGATTTCAATCAAAACGCTGATGGCGATGATTCGGCCAATGGCCAGCCTGTTAGGGCAAAGCTTGGCGGATTTGCTGCCTAAAATTCCATTCTTGAATATTAGTATTATTGATTTGATGGCCATGGATGCAAATGTTCTCAGGCAGCGGGTTAAAGATACATTGAAGCAGCATGGCCAAGCATTTTTAGATGCATTGTCCTCCTTTTTGCCACTGCCGATTTATTTTGGCTTGAGCATCCCGTCATTTGAAATCAATGCAATTATAAAAGCGATTTATAATTTCAGCTGTACTGGCTTAATTGAGTTGGTGAAAGGTCTGATTGATCAGGTGCTGAGTAAGCTTAAGATTAATGCCGTCTTAACCTTACCTAAGTTGCCGACTTTAAAAGAACTACAAAACATGATTGTTGAGATGGTCAAGGCAAAGGCTGAAGCAATTGCAGGGCAGGTCATCGATGCTTTTACAAATGAGTTTGAAGCTATTAAGCATGCAATGCAGATTTTGAAAATGGATATAAACGCCATATTTGCAATGATTCAATTCCCATCATTGCCTGTCATCAAATTTCCATCACCCTTTTTCCCTGATTTCAGCTGCTTAGCATTCGAGCTGCGTGAAGCAATGCAAATGTATATGCAGGCAATGATGATGGCTGTTATGGAGAAAATTGTCAGCTTTGTAAAAGTTGTTTTAAGTATTTTAAATATTCAGTTCCCCAGCGTCTGCATTGATATACCAGACACCCCAGCCATTCCAAACAACCCGAATGGAACTTAATACATTTTGGCAAACTTCGTTCAGCCAGAATTGATATTAATTTTAGAATCATGGCTTCGGTGGTATGGCTGCATCAGATATCCTTTCGTTATTGCTTGGACCGAGTGCCAACAGCATTCCTCAACAGCTGGCAAATGACAACCAAGAAACCATGGTGCAGATGTACGATTCATTTGCGCCATTTTCACTTGGCACCAATTCTACTCCACAGAACCGTAAACGAACCCGCAAAGAAATTTATACGAAATGGGAGCAAATGCTTCGTTTTTCGCCAGTAGCGGAAGGCATCGGCATTCATGTCACATCGGCTTTAGGTGGTGATACCCATAATGGCCAGCAAATTTTTATTACACCTGCTGAACGCCTGCGTGGTGAAAAAGGTGCATCGGCCAAAGATCAGTTGGAGAAGCTACAAAAGCGTATCAAACCCATGGAAACATTGATCAATAGATACATCACTAAGATGTGTTCTGATGGCATTTCTTTTGGTGATGCTTATGCACGGATCTATGGTAAAAAAAGTAAAGGCGTTACAGATATGCTTTGTAATGAATTTACCCATCCGCCTCTACTGCAGGCATTTGAGCAGGGAAGTAAAACGGTCGCTTTCTTTGCCTTGAATCCTAAAAACTGGACCAAAACCATTACCAAACTGAGTTCAATGCAAATGGTTCGGCTAAAGATGCCCCGTATTGTCAATGTGCCTCAATTTGATTTAGTGGAAACGGGTCTGATTGTGCAAATGCTGGAGGGAGATGAACCCGATGAATTGCCGATTCTACCTGCCATGGTGGGTGGTTCATTCTTGTTTGCAATTGAGAAAGCCTATGATGATGTGATGCTGTCCTTAACCACTATGAATAGTCAGCAAGTCGCAGATGCTGTCAATCAGATGTTTTTATCCTTGAATATGGCAGGTATGCCTGAGGCGCAGCGCGAAGCATATAAGCGCGGTTTAGAGGGGATGCTGCAAGATCATGAGAAGTTTGTGAAAAATGCGTTGGAAGGTGGCGAAGGCATTTGGAATACCAAATATCATGTACTGCCGACTTGGGATGAAAAGCAGATTCTAAACCCCGTTGGTGACATTAAAGGCCAGCGAAATTCACCGATCAATATAGAAACCTTCATGATTAATGTGCGCCTGCTGATGGGGGGCTTTGGTCTTGATCCATCCTTAGTGGGTTGGGCAGATATGCTTTCAGGTGGTCTTGGCGATGGAGCTGCGACCTTGACCTATTCGAGCCAAGTCATGCGCCGTTCTATGTGGATCAGGCAGTCAGCAACAGAGTTCGTCAATCACATCATGCATCTGGATTGGGGCTATGCATATAACGAGCAGTTTGACCCGCTAGATTATCCTTGGCAGGTTGAGTTTTCAAGCAGTCAATCGGCGGCAGTTACTGAAGAAAATAGCAATAAGCAGACACAAATGAATACTTCATTGTTAAAGATTCAGGTGATTAATTCACTGAAAGAATCGGATCTGAGTGAAGAAACCATGCAATATATTCTAGAAAAAGATGCTGGGTTCAATTATGACGATGCTAAGCGCGTTGCAGCTGATATAGCAGCTTCTAGGCAAAGCAATGGAAGTGAGTAATTTGTATGACCTTACATCTTAATATTTCAAAAAGTCGCAATGCTTATGGTATGTGGTCTGGGATGCCAATCGATGAAGCATTAATTTACTACAAAAAACTTTACGCATTGGGAACAATATCAACTATTCATTTTGGAGTTTGGTTAGAGCCATTTGATGAAAATGGAAAACTTGCGACAGAAACAATTGAATTGTTTGATACATATGATTTAACACATCAACTCGTTGGGGAATTTAACGCTTTTGAACAAGGAGAAAAGGGATTTTTGGCGAGTACATTTATAGATAAAATTCCTTTAATTGATACTTCAAAATTACCTTGGTTATGTCAAAGCATCGATTTATCAGTACTGGATGCTCAAACTGATAGCGCGAATGTCGGTAGTTTTCAGCTGAATTATCTGACGGGGAATAGTTCTGGTGAAATTTCGATTCCATTTATTGAGACTCGAAATGCAGCAATATTAAATAGTGCTCGAGCCATAAAGGCCATTATGTTTCCAGATGGAGCAGAGGGTGGCACTCAGGCTTTACCAAAAGACTATCTAATGCGGATGACGATTTATATTTATGATAAACATAGCTATTCAACAAGAGTGTTTGAAGTTCAGCATTTAGTCGCCCTACAGACTGGCAGTATCCCGCTGGATGCAACTAACCGTGGCGGTGTTGGAATTGTGACGCTTAATTTTATAAAAATGTTTCCAATGCTGAAGTGATTGGAACAGTTTAAGTTGACTCAGTTCCTGAAGTGACAAAATTGCCTCAAGTATAAAAAGTTGAGGCATTTTTAATGCGTAATATTAATATTTTCAAACAGCATTGGGCACCGCATCAATCCCGTACCGTTGCAGGCTTTGACTCAGTTGTAAACAGCGGAACGTGCTCCATCGGCATCATTCAGGGCACATATCGGACTTTGAATGCAATTGTGACTGAAACAGCCACAGAGGATGATCAATGGCGTATCGTGAATTTAAAAGGCCATAAAGATGATATCGCAGCATTTGATTCTGTTGCGGTATTGGGCGCCGTAGATGATATGCAGGCTTCATCACTGGCGGTATTGCAGTTCGGCCGCATATTCGATTTTGATTCAGCTGTAGATAGTGTGATTGAAACCAATACACAGGGTCTTATGCGCCATTTAGCAGTACCGCACTATCATAAAAATAAAAACATCATTCCTGAATGGCAGCTGGACCAACTTCAAGATGTGACTTGCGGAACAGTACCGGGTTGGGACGGAATTAACCTCACTTCCCATGAAGGTCAAACGGCCCATTTAATGCTAGATATGCAACGTCATGACGACCATGGCGGACTGCTTCAGGAGTTTGACGGATTAGTACCGCTGTTGGAGTCTATTGGTGCAGTGTATGCGGACTTTGATTCAATTATTGTTGAATACCAGTATTTAGAAAAGCTGATGGGTATGCTGCATAAAGTCATGCAGAGCACTTCAAAAGGCGGGGTAAAAATTCTGAATGTTGAACAGAGTGAAAAGCCGTTTAAGCATAAAAAAGTGCTGAACATCGCCGTTTCCTATAATTTTGAAGACGGTCAAAGCATCACGATTTTATTCCACCATCCTGACCGTGAAGCTAAAAAGATTGCGCCGCAGGATACGCTGATTTCATGGAAGATCCTTATGAATAACCGTGATATTACTGGCGCGATACAGCCGAATCAGGGTGAAGGCATTGCAATGCCGGTACTGGCTGGCCGTATCATGAAATTGGTCAATCAGAACAGCGCCCGCTTTAAACGAACTCAGGCAAAAAAAGCTGAGAATGTTCAGGCACTAGCAGATGCAGAACAGCGTTTGCTTGATAAACAGGATACTAAAGCAGTGCTTGAAGCGGAAATTCAGGGGCTACTGAATCAGCTAGATGAACAACCGGCTCAGAATGAGAATGTTGCTAAAGATCCAGATGGAAAAGCTGTTTCAAAATCAGAACTTGAGAAGCAATATAAGCTATTGAGCTTTGAGCATCATATGTCATATACCACTGCTGATCCTGAAGAGTTTTATTCAGTGAATTATCCAGAGCGTATTCAGGATAATTTGCAAAAATCAAAAGATCTGCTAGATCGGCCCTTTAGTCCTGCTGCTGAAAAAGATGAAGATAAAGCAGCACTGGTGAGTTTGGTTGCGTTTGTGGAAGAAACGATAAAACTTTGGGAAAAGGGCAAGCCACAGCCACTTCCTCCAAAAACATATCCGCCTATTGAGGATTTAGGCGAAGGCTATTATCAAGCCTTCAAGAATGACAAAAAAATTGATTCTTGGACTGCGCATGTGAATACAAGTGGTGAGTGGGAAGTCTCAGCCAATAATGCTCAGTCTCGGGCATGGAACCGCGGATTTGGTGCACCGAGATTCTTTAATACGATTGAGGAAATGATTGCAAAATATCCTGCTTTTGCAGAGCTTCCTGAAATATTGGATACATCGAATGCGGGTGACGGCGGTGCAGGAAATTCAGATGACGCTGATTATTTAAATAAAATTATTAAAGGCGAGGTGGATTTCACCAAAGCAAACGAAATTGAAACGCAGCTTGAAGAAATAGGAAACCGTCTGCCAGCTGATTTAAGTGATTTGTTTGAACAAGCTGTTTCGTCTTATTCAGTCTACCAAGTTGGTCAAGCATCCCAAATTCACTGATAGGAAAATATGATGATGAATGCTATGGAAAAACTAAAGTTGACTAGAGAGCTGCGCCAGCTGGTAGATGCAATTCCAGCTCAGAAAGGCATGGAAAAACTGAGCAGCGCTAAGCGCTTGCGCGAGCTGATTGAGCTTTTAGGTGGAAAAGTTGCAGAAGCTGTAAACGCACTGTATCAGTCTATTATTGATGGCAAGGCAGAAGCATCTGTCGAGCTGTTGCAGAAAGTACGGGCTGAAGCGGAAAAAAATCTGCAAGATCCATTACTGATTAATGCTGTAAACGTACTGATTGCCCAAGTGAACGATATGGTTGGAACAGCGGAATAATTAGCCGTACTACATCTTTCAAAATAGCCCTTAACAGGGCTATTTTTTTGAGTGTGTGATGAGTGATTTTGCAAAAATTGACAGTATTCAGAATGAATCTGAAGTGTTAAAAACCATCGATGAGCTAATTGCTAAAATTGAGAATAATGAGATTGTTGAATGGAACAGTGAACAGGCTGAAAAACAGTACCGTGAATATTTATCCAATCTCGAAAACCATGACGGAAAACTAATCTTGGCCTCAAAAGCTTATTTTAATGAGCACCTATTAGGTAAGTCGGTGAAAACAGCTATTGGATTAGTCCGAATCAGTTCTAAATCACGGGGAAAAATTCATGACCGGATGCGGGATGTGAAATATCTTGCGATACCTTATATACCAGAAGTACTTATGACAGGTGAAATCAGTGATTTAGTACCGCTACATAAGGATAGGGAAGATAGTTCAGAAGGTTTTTATCATTTTACAAAAGATATTGTACTAAAAGAATTTACGCTAAAAATTCAGCTAAAGGTGTCTTTAGATGAGCATGGAAATCTGCTCTATTATTTAGGAGCTTCAAAACAAAAAAACCTACTTACGGACTTTATCACAGGCTCGAGACCCCAAAGTGCAGAAGTAGGCTTTGACTCAATTGAAGCACAAGCTGATCAAGAAATCAACATTGAAATTCTAAGCATCACTGATAAGGAAGGTCATGAATTATCTGAAGAAGAAGTATTCAAGACACTATTTAAGGCTTTTAGCTCTGGTGTAATTAAAGGTCGCAGCAACAAGGTTAAAACAGCCAAAGGCACTCAGGTTTCAACGGTATTTGCATTACTCGAGTCTAATCAAATCATTGCTTCACATACCTCTACAGGTGCTGAAAATCCTAATTATCCTCAAGAGCTGCAACCCCGTGACCGCAGCCGCGAATCATCACAGGCTTGGGTTCAAAAAACCTCAAATGGATTAGATCCGGAAAGTCTTGGCCGTTCTGGTCGTGCTGATACTGGTGCACCAATTGTGGGGGATGATTTAGTGGTTGAATCCGGCAATGGACGCACTATGGCCATACAGCTGGCTTATGAGCGCGGGCAAGCGAATGAATATCGGCAGTGGCTAATTGAAGAAGCTGAATATTTTGGATTTTCAGCTGATCAGGTTGAGAATTTTACAGCACCTATTTTAGTGCGTATCCGAACGTCTGAGGTGGATCGGGTTCAATTTACAGTAGAAGCCAATCAAGACGATAAGCTCTCATTCAGTGCAACTGAGCGTGCTAGATCTGACGCTAAACGACTAGATGAAAATCTATTGGCTTTATTTACTCCTGGTGATGACGGGGATTTGCTGACTGCCAGTAATCAGAAATTCATTCTTGGCTTTCTGAAATCCATTGGGGATACAGAAGCAGCGCAGTACATGACCACAGAGGGCAAGCCGACTCAGGCGCTAGTGACACGGATTAAAGCAGCTATTTTCAGCAAGGCTTACAACGATGATCGGTTGCTAGAAATGATGGCGGACCAAACAAAACCAGATTTACAGAATATGCTAAATGCCTTAGGTGCAGCCGCACCGAAGTTTATTGAAGCTCAAGCTGTGAGTCGTGGTGACATTCAAGATGTCTCTAGTTCAATTATTGACGGTATGGAGCAAGCATTAGATAAAAGGGTAGCTAATGCCATTATCGATGCAGCAAATACAATTGTAGCTGCAAAGCGAAATGACCAAGATATTGCCGAGTTTGTTCAGCAACAGGGTTTATTTGGCGATTTGGGAGAGGGTGTACCAGAACTGGCTGTATTCCTGTCTAAGAATAGCCGAAGTGCCAAGAAGATGGGCATGCTGTTCAAGGCCATGGCTGATTTTGCGGAAAAGCAGGCGATTGATCACTTAAATATGGGGCTGTTTGGTGAACCTGAGCCTGTCAGTATTAAAGATGCAATCAACTATGCAGTATCAGTGATCAATGACAATTACGGGGACCATGCCACGATCAGCATGTTTGATTCAGCCAATGACTCATTTACGCTCATTGATAAACATGCCCATCAAGCTGCTACTTCACCCTATAACAGAACATTACTGCCTGATCAGGATAGTTTGATTACTGGAGAGTATTTAAAAGGCAACGTACAGATTGGTGAGCTGAATATTGCAATTGAGAACCCAGCAGATTCAGTTCGTTCTGGTACTGATCCCAACGGTAAAGAATGGCAAATCACAATGCAGCATCATTATGGCTACATCAAAAATACAACGGGTGCCGATGGCGATGAAATCGATGTATTTGTTAAAAATCATTTAGATTCAGATCCAGAACATGCCTATATCATTCGTCAATTGGCTTCAGATGGTAGTTTTGATGAGCATAAAATCATTATTGGTGCTGAAACTGAGGATGAAGCTAAAGAGATTTACCACTCAAACTTTGAAACTGGTTGGCAAGGGTTTGGGAGTATTGAGCGCATTGCTATGGCGGATCTACCAGCGAAATTTCAGAATACATGGTCTGAGTTTGACTCTATTGACAGTATTGTGACGAAAGAGAATGTGCTGGATGTGATTGATCAATTGATTGATGTTGTCGATCATTTGGGAGGCCAAGAAAATCAGCCTAAAACTGTATTGGAAAAGATGGCAGTTAAACTCGCACGTTTAGAAGAAGAATTTAACACCATATTTGCCGATCAGCCTTTTATGGGGCATGGGGGAACGCCGTTTGTTGATAATTCCAAAGGCCGACAGATGAGGCGTAATCATGAGAAACGTCAGGAGCGTTTACAAGCCAAGCAAAAAGAAATTGAGCATCAAAAAGACAAAATTCAGCAAATGGAATGGCGAATTGCTGGTCGTAATACACAAACCAAAAAAAGTGCAAAGTTTATCGAAAAGAATCCAATTCATTTAGGATTATTTGAATTGGAAAAACAGGGACTGGTCAAGCAATGGAAACGTAATCCGCAGTATTTCTTTGTTAACGGTTTGGATAAGGTGGCATTGGCAACATTTAACGGCAAGATAGGTTTAGCCAATCGTTTCACTGCTAAGACGCAGGCTGAATTGGAGAGAGTGAAAGAGTTGGCTGCTTTGGCAAGTGAGCTGATAGCGTGATTGGAACTGTGTGAGTCAAATTCAATTCTAGTTTGAGAAAATAGCCCTGTATATCACAGGGCTTTTTTTATGGGTAATAATCTTGCAAAAGTGCCAGCCGCTAATACTCCTGTAGCGGTTCAACCGGAACGGATGAATGCTGATCCATTTTGGGGAACAGTTTCAAAGCATAAGTTTGCGGAATTCAATGTCTGTACGACTTCACTGGATGAAAATAACAATGAGGTTATTGCCATAGACACCAACCAACCCACGATCCGCGCTTTCTTGGTAGATGGCGATAAAACTATGGAAAGCCAATGGCAAACGCCTTTTGAAAACAGTAATCCAGAGCTGAAAATGCCGATGCTGGTGGCGGGTTTGCAGACTGGTCAAACCTTAGAAGCTATGGGGAGAATGGCTGAAAATACTCAAAATACAATACTTGGTGGCGCTGTTAAAGCTGCTGGTGAACTACTAAGCCCTTTTTCACAATTTGCCGAATCCGTAAAAGGTAAAACTAATCTGAATAAGGTCAATACAACGCAGGTATTCCTTTCAACCGCTTCTATACGTCTCAACCTCAGTCTTTTTTTTATTGCATTAGGGGATGCCAAAATTGAAGTTGAAGAGAAAATCATGCAGCTGGAATCGTGGATGGTCCCACAGTTTTTATCTGATCAATCTGTTTTAACAGATGTATCTGAAGCTGTTAAGCAAGGAGGTTGGAAAGATGCCCCAAAAGGACTTTTTTCAGGGGTTATTCCGCCGTATATCTCGCTGACGACACACGGTAAAACCTATTGGCCTTTTATTATAGAAAGTGTCTCTGCTCCAATTGTTACACCGATTGATGAACATGGAAACCGCTTAAACCTCGCCGTAAATCTAAGCATGGTGAGCCGTACCGCATGGGATGCTGATGATGTCCGTAAACTTTATGGGAAGTAATAAAGATGCTTAGTTTTGATCCTGTGCCTATTGGCAATAACACATATCAAATGAAAGAAATTGTATTCAATGATGCTTTGAAAGTCGCAGCCATTAATCAACAACTGAATGAGAAGCGTATCAGTGCATTTTTATCACATGCACTGTCTAATAAAGAGCAGCCGCTGAATATGACAGTTCAAGAGCGTTATTGCTTGATGCTGAAGTATGTAGAAAAGCAGTCAGCCACACTTTTTTCCACTGATGCAGATTTTTCTAAATGCTATTTGCATTCTGAAGAAAACTGGCAGCCTGAAATCTCACAAAATGGCATTACTGTGCGGCAATTAATTGGTCGGGAAGCAGAGTACCTTGAAGAGCATTGTGCCAATGCTGCGGAATGGATTGCATGCATGCTGGCATTTCAAATCAGTTATGCCGGGCATGAAATTCTATCGGAACTCCCTGACCGCAACGTCAATGATAGTGAATTTATTAAACAGTTTGCTGAGCGACTAGAATTCTTAAAGAAGCAGACTCAGAGCGATTTTGATTTGATCTATCAAGATTTCATTGCGCTCAATAACCAATTATTTACCATGATTCATTTAAATGTCAGCAATCAAGGTTTAGTCATTTCAAGAGGTGCAGATGACGCGCCGCTTCGATTTCGCCCCGCTGCCGCCTTTTTCGGAATCATCAAAGAATTGGACCAATCATTTGCTTAGCACGGCTCAGGATCTGGCCCAGCATTGCAAGATGTCTTTATATGAAGCTCTAAATTTGCCTATAAGTTTTGAGGCCTTTTTTTATTCATCTGATGCATGGGAAAAGAGAAAGTTAGAAATTGAAGCTGAAGCACAAAAGCATAATGCCCTTATCAAAATGGGGAATGAAATAATTAAAGTAATCAGTAATTCGGGAAGGAAAAAATAGATGAATACAACAAAGATTTTAGGTGAAGCTGTTGGCATCCAGCGGCAGGATATTATTGACCGCACGGAAGAGCAAACTGCGGACGGTCTGACAGGTGCTGTAATCTTAGGCCGTTTCAAGCGTGGACGGTTTGATGCACCGATGGAAATTCATCAGGGTAATATTCGTGGTCAACTTGGGTATGATCCAAAGAACCCGGACTACATCGCCGTGCAGGACTGTTTGGATACAGGTGTGCCCAGTGTGCAGGTGTTGCGATTAAAAGAGGCGGAAGATGATGCATGTGTGGGTGCAACCAAAAAAATTACACTAGGTTCAATTAATGAAGGTGGATATTATGATGTTGTAATCAATAAAATTCATTCATATCGTATTATTGGGTTTAGAGATGGACGAGAAGATTTAAAATCTATATTTGCACTGTATGGTATTGAAGTAAAACCACTGAATTCGGCTTTTGAAGAGGTTATCTCTAATGGTGGATACTATAATGAGGTTGAGTATGCTTCATTCTTTCATCCTGCAAATAACCATGTCGATGTTAAAATCGCTACCGTTGATGCCAATGCTATAGATGAATATATTGTTGATCCCGTGTATGGCAGAAATGAAACCGTAGTTTTTGAAACAAATTTATATGACGGTGTTAAGTTCTGTCTAAATTAAAAAAGTTTTATCTTAAAGCCCGCTATATAGCGGGCTTTTTTATTTGGAACAGGCTTTTTTTCACATTCATTTGTCACGCCAAAATACCTATATAGAAAATCATAGGTAATTAAGCCATGCAGGAAAATACTATTCCGTGGATTATTAAAATAATTCCAGCCATTGTTGGGGCTATTCTTGCCCTTGTCTTAAGTGGGGATATTGATAAGAACGGAAAAATACAAGTAACTGTCAGCGTTATTTGTAAATTTGCAGCCAGTGTTACGGTTAGTCTTTACGGTGGTTCAGCATTCATTGAGCATTTTGAAATGCTGAAGACTTCAACCATGTATCAGGGCTTCATCATGCTGATGTTCGCTGTATTTGGCTTAATGGCGATCGGCATTCTTTATCAGTCAATTGCACTACTGAAAGGTAAACCACTCTCTGAAGTTATTACTGAGATTAAATCAGCTTTCATTTCGATTATTGGAAATGGGGGTGACAAGTGAGTATTGATCAATCGCAACAAGTTGCTCAAGCATATTCTTGGCTTCGTGCTTTATCTGGTGGGAAATTATCAAATGCACAAGTGATTGCTGGCGATAAAGTTATTGCAATGCATGGACTGCCAGTATTCGCAGATATTATCGGATTTAAACTGAATGCCTTAGTTTCTGGTCTGCGTGATATTTCGGAAAAAGGTTTATCCCTCATTCGTGAAGCAGAAAGCCTTGAATTGCAAGCCTACTTGGATACTGGTGGCGTATGGAGCATTGGGTATGGAACAATTAAATATCCTAATGGTGTACGCGTTAAGAAAGGTGATGTATGTACCCGTGGACAAGCAGAAATTTGGCTTAAAAACGATTGCCTATGGGTTGATGCTTGTCTTGATAAACACGTAAAGGTCGCTGTAAGTCAGAATCAATTTGATGCACTGGCATCCTTTGTTTATAACATTGGCGAAACTGCTTTTATTAAAAGTACGATGTTAACGCTAATTAATAACAGCAATTTTTCCAGTGCTGCATCTCAATTTGATCGTTGGATCTATGACAACGGCAAAGAAATAAAGGGGCTTGTTAATCGACGAGCTAAAGAAAAAACTCTATTCCTCAGTTAAGACTATTAGGCCTGTAGAAAAGCCCTCAAATTGAGGGCTTTACCTTGGTAGAATCAGTTAAAATTAGCTAGATTTATCTAGCTTTAATTTGTCAATGCAGTGATTTAGGATTAATTCATGCATCTGAATTGTTTCTTCAAGGTAATTTAAAAATTTAAAATAAAATATTTTATTTTCTAGAGTTCCTGTTCGATCTTCTTTAAAAAAGCTTTCTATTTGAATGATTTGATCCTTCAAACCCAATTGATCGGAATATCCATAAATTTTTTCTTTAATATCATTGGCATTACCTTTATTTTCATATATTTGATTGATTTTAATTGATTTATTATAATAATCACTATAAAAACCGATTAAGAATCTATAGTGCATTTCAATTTGAAAACATTTTTTATCGAATTTATGGTAGGTATTTTCTAAAAAATCATCTTTTTTTATTTTGGAATAAATATTAATGTCCGGATATAAAGCTAGAAGTGAATTTTGAAAATTAAGGTTACTTCTAATTATAAACTCATTATATAAAATTAATTTCACACTTGTGTTTTTTATTATTAATGAGTTGCCTCTGATTATTATCAGCTCTTCATAAATTGGTTTTAAATTTTTTATGATGTTGGATAAATACTCATATTCCAATTCATATTTTCTCTGGTCTTTCCAACTATCCAATAAAAAATATGCGGCTATCGGAGCAAAGATTGTTGCAGACCAGCCTAAAATCCCAACTTTTGCATTAACAATTTCAGCGCCTGTTTCAGGAAGTATAACTAATGAATAAAATAGAAAACACAAAACAAGAAGAAATGCATATGTTATAAACAACTTGCCAATTAAATTAACTTTCTTATCCATAATTATCTTTACTTAGAATTTAATAAATAATGAGTTATTAATTATTTATCGTCAACATTCCATCCCAACTAAAATAATTCTGAGTCAAACTCTGCCGTGACATAGCCCACGCTCTGCCATGCATTTTACATGGGCCAATAGCAATCTTCTTATCTCCAAATCTTACTTTAACTTTCTCTAAAGCTTCCTGAAGTTTTTCATTTTTCTTTATCTGTGTACTATCAGAAAGCAGGTCATATATGTATGTCGATTTCGGTTCGATAGCAGTCAAAATTACACCGCATTTTTTAAACTCAATTCCTTCTTGAAACAGCTTTTTCATATGATGCATCACAGCTTTATTCATTACAGCAGCGGAGTCTGTAGGTTCTGGAAAGCCAATGCTTATAGATTCATTGTAAAAGGGCTTATTTTTATCAAAAGGATTGGACTGAGCGAAAGCAATTACACAGCCGCACAGGGAATTATCTTCTCTCAAGCGTTTTACTGCATTTTGTAGATAATCACTCATAGCTTCAGATAGAGATTCAATATCTGTAACCCTAGATCCAAATGAACGTGATGAGATAATTTGTTTCTTGGTAGGTGGTGCTTGTTCAAGTTCAATGCATGAAGTGCCTTGCAGCTCCATAACTGTACGTTGCATCATGACAGAGAACTGTTTACCCATTTGGTGAGGATCTGCTTGCGCTAAATCTAAAACTGTATTAATGCCCATTTTGTGTAGTTTTTTACTATGCTGACGACCAACACCCCAAACTTCAGACACATCAATCAAACCTGAAAAGTAATCTCTATGCTTTGGGTCCATTGTCACAAGGTTGCAGACACTATTAAAGCGTTTTCCTTTTTTGGCCATGTGATTTGCAAGCTTAGCTTCAGTCTTGGAACGACCAATACCAACACATACAGGAAGGCCAATCCACTTCATGATCCGCTGACGTATTTCTTGGGCATATTCAGTTAAATCATAGTTTTCAGTGTAAGCAGTGAGCCTCAAAAAACTTTCATCAATGGAATAGATCTCTTGTTCTCCTGGTGCAACATAATCAGACAGAATCGAGTGAAAACGATGAGACATTTCAGCATATAAGCCGTAATTGCTTGAGAGGACTTGGACGTTATGCTTTTCGACAATATCGCGGATCTGAAATAGGGGAACGCCCATTTTGATTCCTAAATCCTTAGCCTCTTGAGAACGTGCAACAGCACAGCCGTCGTTATTGGATAAGACAATGACTGGTACATCTCGAAGCTTGGGATTAAATAGACGCTCACAACTCACATAGCAGTTATTTACATCAATGAGCGCGTATATTTCTTCTTGAGATTTCATCTGAATTTCTTAATCACGTTTGTTACAACGCCCCAGATTTCGAATTGCTGACCTTCTTCGGGGTGAATGTCTGAGTAGCCTTCATTTTCAGCTTTAAGCCAGCAGCCTTTCGCATCAACAATAAGTCGCTTAACAGTAAATTCATTATCAATACAAGCAATAACGATATCTCTATGCTGCGCTTCAATACTACGATCGACAATCAAAGCATCATTGATATCAATACCAGCATTCAGCATTGAAAGTGAATTGGCTCGAACGATAAAAGTTGCATTTGCGTTATTGATTAAGAACTCATTCAAATCAAGTTTTTTATCGGTGTAATCTTGAGCAGGAGAGGGAAAGCCAGCTTGTACGCGCTCAATAACAAGTGGAATTTCCATTTTGGTGACAGGATCGAACTGACGAATATCATCAATTTCATTTCCTTTTTTGGGAGACTTTAAGTATTCTTTGATATCAACGATACGAGATTCAGGCACTCGAATAACTTTTGTTTCTTCAACACCTTTTTTTCGACCTGCGCCAGCTCTTGCGCCCCCATGCTGAATTTGCTCACTCATTGTACACCTTGATATATGTTACATTAATCAAGATTGTAAAGAGTTAGGGTTTCCCAGACAAACTTTAAAAATCCTTCAAAATCAAAATTACGACATTAGCTGTCGCATTATTTTATATTTTCTGATAAACGGTTGACTCCTTATTCGCTTTAAATTTATTTTTTATTTCAGATATTTGAGTAGTTTATTATGTGGTCGTATAACATTTTATACGTATTAGATAAGTGTCTAGTTGTGAAAAAGCTTAAACGCAAATAAAAGTAAGGTTTTAAACATACAAATTTTTAAAAACATAAGAGTTAGATAGATTCTGGCAGCAAGGGTGATATGAAAGATTCAATACAGTTAAATCGTCAATTATTTATAGAGTGTGAATGGATTTACGAGGTGCCTCAAGAGCACGTTAATGGTTACCATTCTATTATGTCTAGTCTTGAAAACTCTGCAAAAAAAATGGATTTAGCAGGGAAGAAAGATTGTTCTAAAGCTCTTTCATTGTTAGCACGAGCAACATCAATGAGATTGATAGCAGATAGTTTAAATGAACCATTTGTGGCTTACTATATAAATTATCAAGAAGGAAAAAGAACAACCATACTAGAAGATTTTACAAGTGAAGAGCTGACTTTTTTTGAAGATATTTTGAATGATGTTAATGAACCATACTTAAAGGCAAGGTTAGCGGATTTGCTATGGTTATTAAAACAACCAAGGAACCCTAATCATGCAATAGCCGCAATAGATTCTTATATTGCCAATATAATTGATGACGAACTTTGGCATCACGACGTTAAGATTTCTTGGGAACGTGCTGCACTATTATGTATACAAATCCGAGATATGAATCGTTTGGATGATATTAAGCAAAAGCTTTTTTCAGCATTTCAGCTCGAATATCCAAGTAGTAAGTTTATGGAGCTTTGGATTGCACAATTATTAGATAAATTAAAGATTGATAAAGATTTTAGAGAAGCGATAGCCTTATCACTTTTTAGGAAGGCAGGTACTTTAAGGGAAAATGAGGATTTCCATTCTGCAATATCATATTTTGAATTAGCATCAAAAAAATACCAACAATGTGCTGATGAGGAAGGTTTTATAAGATCCTTAATTTCAATTGCTGAATGCTACGAATTAGAGGCTGATTCCCGAATTATTAACAGTAATATGGTCGCCAATTCTTTCTATGAGAATGCAATACAAGCATATCGTAGAATTCCTAATAAACACCGAGATACTTATGGGCTTGAAAGTAAAATATTAGAGATTCGTACCAAAATAACAAAATCTGGGCAGGCTGCGATAGGCGAAATGACTATGATCAGCACCCCCAAAGTAAACATTTCAGATATGGTTGAGTTATCAATTAACCACGTAACAGGCAAGCATAGCTCTCAGGAAGCATTAATGTACTTTGCTGGTTTTGAGGGGGCAAATTATGAAAATCTGGTTAAAAGTGCGAAAGAGTCCATTCAAAGCGGCTTAATAAGTAGCATGTTTTCTGGGCGTCATATGAGTGATGATGGGCGTGTTGTCGCAAGGACACCAGCTATGAATTTAAGCGCAGGTGATACTGACCCAACGAATTTAGCTGCATTAGATATGCAAATTCAAACTATTTTTTCTATCCAAGTACAACTTGCGGTCGAGGGGCAAATACTTCCTGCATTAAGGCAATTATGTAAGGAACATAGATTTACGAAAGAGTTAATGGTAGCAATTTGCCATGCTTCACCTTTAGTACCAAAAAATAGAACTACATTACTGGGACATGCTCTCTGGTTAGGTTTCGAAGAGGAATTTGGTTCCGCAATCCATTTGCTTTGTCCTCAGGTCGAACATATTGTGCGATCGAAATTGAAAGAGGCTGGAGCACATACAAGTAATATAGATAGAGATGGTATCGAAAATGAAAATGGATTAAGTACGTTGATGGAGTTACCAGAAGCAACGCAAATTTTTGGTAAAGACTTAACTTTTGAAATTAAAAGTCTTTTCACAGAAGCACTAGGGTTTAATTTGCGTAATAAAGTTGCTCATGGGTTATTAGATGATGATACTGCGACTTCGTTAGCATCTATTTATGCATGGTGGATGATCCTTAAATTAATTATTCATTCAATTATTAATAGTGGAATAAAGAAAGAATAAGCTAAATCATATACATTACCTTACATGATTTAGCTTAGTTACTTTCATTTTTTTAAATCAATATGTATGGGAGAAAGACATTATTTATTGATGAGTTTCGATTGATCAAAATTACAGTATTTTGAAATATCTATCCATTTCTCAATGTCTGTTTCCCATTTATATACCCGATCATTTTCAATTTTTAGTAGATCTAGACCATTCATACTAAAATGTGTTGCATCGATAGGAAGTGATTCCCATTGAATTACACCAGATTCAGATAACCAATTTTCCCAAGCATTTTGTATGTATGGGACTACAAATGTTTGTTGGACCTCACTCCATGCAAAAATATTTTGTATATTTGATTTTTCTTTATAGGTATCAATAATGCTTTTAGTGGGTCTAAATGACTTTATAAATTTCTTTAATTGTTCTTCAATGAAAGGGAAATCAGTATTTAGACTATCTGGTGAGTGAACTTCAGCGAATGCTTCTTCTGCAATTGCTAAATCTTCAGCTGACACATAACGCTGCTTAAGTGCAAATTTAGAATAATTTTCACCATATTGTTGGTGTGCTAATTTAATGGCATCTTGGTAATTGATGCGTTCGCCACGTTTTTTTAAGTTTACATAGCGTTTTAAACTATTCCATGAAGAGTGGAGTGTAATAGTTTGAAGTTGGGGGATTGTGAAGCCGTCCTCAGCATAACGTGTAGCAGCTTCATGACGTAAGTCGTGGAATCTTAGATCTACAATATTATTGATTTTGCATGCTCGACGAAAATAATCACTGACTGTTTGAACATTTACAGGAACTAAAAGCTCATCACTATAACCAAGCTCTAGCATACGTTTCCTAGTTGATGGTTCTAATAGTTCTTCAATAATTAGTAATGCATTAGGTTCAAGATGGGCGAATTTATGATTTCCTTTTGATCCATCTGGATTTTTAACATCACGAATTTTCCATTGACTATTTTTTTTATCAAAATCATCCAAACGCATTTCGCAAATTTCACCTTCCCGACGGCCAGAATAAATGGCAAACCACATGATCAGATGCATTGGTATAGCGTTGCGTACGCGCTTCCAACCTTTATAAAAGTGATTGGTGAGAATAAGTAGTTCTTCTGGTGTAATTAGACGATCACGTTCTTTTGATTTAGTGACGATACGTGCTTTCTTCAAGCCATTTAAAGAGTGTGTGAGTTCATCTTTCGACTTTTCAATACTCTCTCCCCAAACAAGTTCGGCATGATTTAGAACACTCGAGATGTGAGATAAGTCTTTTAGGGTTGTAGATGGACTTACGCCATCAATCATTTCTAAAGGGTTGCCTTTACGCCGTTCGATAGCAAATGAAGAAAAATCTTGGCGAGATAGGGTGTAAACATCTTTTTGGGCTATGTCGTAATTGCATATGTTTTTTAGTGCTGAAGCCTTGGTATTCGAAAACTCATCTCCAATTTCTTCAATATATTGTTTTATGAATTGTTCTAAAGTTTTTGACACTTGCTCAGCATCTGGATTTAGAATAGTAGGGTTGACCAGAATCTCTGCTTCAATACGTTTGATCCATTCTTTTGCCAAAGACTCTTTTGGGAAGGTTCTAGTTTTAATAAATGGTGGTAAGCCTTTACGGCTAATTCGTATTTGCGCTCTAAATCTAGTTTTACCATCAGCAGTTGTACGCTGTGCAATTGTTCCCATTAAATTTGCGCCATAAAATGAATTTACGCCACATACTAACCTATGGCGTAAATTGGGCGCAATGAATACTTGCAAATGCTTAAGAATAGTTGAGAATGATTGAGAATATAGGAAGTACCAAGTTGTTAAAAAACAATGTTATAAGTGAATTGTTCGATAAATCAAAGACTACGCCTATTTTTGTTGCGCCGATGGCAGGTGTTACGGATCGTCCATTTCGGACGTTATGTAAATATTTTGGTGCTGGGCATGCAGTCAGTGAAATGATGACATCAGACCAGACCTTACGCATGAGTAAAAAAAGTTTATATCGTGCTAATTTTGATGGCGAGCTTGCCCCGATATCGGCACAGATTGCAGGTTCAGATCCATTAGATCTTGCTGAGGCAGCACGTTTTCAAGTGGCAAATGGTGCACAAATTGTTGATATCAACATGGGCTGTCCTGCTAAAAAAGTATGTAATAAGTTAGCTGGTTCAGCGTTGTTAAAAGATGAAGATCTGGTCGCGCGTATTTTAGATACCGTTGTTGCCGCAGTTGATGTTCCTGTGACTTTAAAAACTCGATTGGGTTATTTAAATGGTCATGAAAATATTATGCGTGTTGCAAAACGTGCAGAACAAGCGGGCATAGCTGCATTGGCATTGCATGGTCGTACGCGTGAGGACATGTATTTAAATACGGCACGTTATCGTTTGATTAAAGAAGTCAAACAAATGTTAAGTATTCCTGTGATTGCCAATGGTGATATCGACAGTCCTGAAAAAGCAAAATATGTGCTCGACTACACGGGTGCTGATGCCATTATGATTGGTCGTGCAGCACAAGGTCGCCCGTGGATTTTTCGTGAAATTTCTCACTATTTGTCAACAGGTCAACATTTAGCTGCACCGAATATTCAAGAGGTTAAGGATGTACTTTTAGGGCACTTATCGGAACTCTATGAATTCTATGGTGAGTACTCTGGTTGTCGTATTTCACGTAAACATATTGCTTGGTATACCAAAGGTTTACGTTCCAGTAATGAATTTCGTCAAAATATGTATAAAGTAGAAAGTACGGCCGATCAGTACAAAGTGGTTGAAGCCTATTTTGATGAACTTTTAGCGCAAGGTGAAATCATGAGTGATGTTCAGGTGGAACAGATCAATTTACTTGAAACAAAATAAAGCGTGGCGAGTAAAAAACCTCTCAATTGAGATAATGCGGATCAGTTGAGGGGTTTTGTAATAAACTCCTTAGCTTTTTAGTTCTTCACAACGGAGTCTTGTATTTTTAAATCAAATACTAGGAGCTCATCTATTACTTTGGATAAGCCCAAATGAGAAGCCTCAAAATATATTTTGAGTTCGCAAGAAAGGCATTGTCTCCGCAAAACTCGCCAAATACCTTTTATTGATTAATAACTTGCAGAAACTGTACTTTTTCAAAGTAGTCTTGCCTCGAACAGTTGCGGATGACGTTTCCGCGTATCGAATAACATCATGAATTTAAAATAAAAAAGCCAGTCAATTTCTTAACTGACTGGCATCATTTTAATGGAGAGGCTTTTTATCATTTACCTTATTGCGTCTGGCTCATTTCTAACACCAGTTGATTGACTAAATCCGCAGCTTCCATTTCACGAATTTGAGCGACATTTGTTCCCGCCCAGAATGCAGAAAAACCAAAATCTCCTTGGGCTGATGCTGCGGCATTGAGTTGTTTGCCCAAATCATAGCAATACGGGTAGGTGGCGACATTAGGTCGTTCAGGTCGATCGATTTGAGTATGCCAATGATTAATTAAACCACGTGCAGGACGGCCTGAAATACTTTCCGTGATTTGAGTAATGGGGGTATTGAATAATGCTTTTCGATAAGCAGCATTGGCATTTGAGCTTTTACATTGTACAAATGCAGTTCCCAGTTGAACGGCTTCAGCACCTAATTGTATGAGTCGCTGGGCTTGATGTCCATTCATCAGACCACCAGCAGCAATGATCGGTAAATGACAATGTTTTTTTAACAACTGAACCAAATCAGAAGTTTTTACCGCACTGTCAAATGTTTCATTAAAAATGCCCCGATGCCCACCAGCCTCAATGCCTTGAGCAATAATAATATCAATACCTGCGGCTTCAATTTTAAGTGCTTCAGCTAGATTCGTCGCTGAAACCATAGTCATAATCCCAGCATTTTTTAATGCTTGAATTTGATGTGGATGTGGAATGCCGAAGTGGAAACTGACTGCTTTAGGCTTTGTTTCTAAAACTAAATTTAAATAATCATCATGATCTAAAAAACTTGGATAAATACATTCTAATTCAGTTGGAGGAACTGCATTATATTTCTCAAATTGAGGAATTAAATATTGAATCCACTGCTTTGCAAGGTCATGGTCTAAAGCTGAACTTTGGTGGCAAAAGAAATTCACTTGAAAGGCTTGGTGAGTCAGCGCTTGAGTCTCTAAAATCTGTTGGCGTGCTGCTTCAACAGAACTTGCACCCAAGCCGAGTGAACCTAAACCACCTTGATTAGAGACTTCTGCTGCCAATTGAGGGGTAGAAACACCTGCCATTGGGGCAAGGAAAATAGGATGTTTAATATCGAGTTGTTCTAATAAAGTCATATTTAGCTCCTACGAGTACAGATTACTTTGCCCAAGCACTAGAAATTAAGCAAATAATATTCGTTATTTCTTTACGAAATAAAATGATTATTTTTTTGATTTTCTTGAATAAAGAAATTTGAAAATAACCTTTCACACTGGAGCGTATAAAAGTTCAATCCATCGGTTTAATAAAATGAAAAATCAATTTGACTGGATATTTTCAGGCATAATATTGTGCTGTATTCGGTAATTATTGGACAATTTATGCTGAAGCCGTTAATTTTAGCGACTTTAATTTCAACTTTAGTGCTTTCAGCCTGTTCATCTTCTGAACAAAATGAAACACAAATTGATCCTCAAAAGTATCAAGTTCAGGATGTTGCCAGCTTGCAACAGCGCTTTGACTTATTGAATCAAAAATTATCGAAGGATTATCAAGCCTTTAAAAAAGCAAATAGTATTGCTTTCTCAGACCAGTCGGTATTTGATAGTCGTCAGCTTAAGACTCTAAATTTACATGCAGTCAGTCGAACGTCTTTAAAACCAGTTAAAACAGCCTATTGCGAAATGATGAATGGTTATTTTGCTGAAATGTATCATTTGGGGCATCAAAATTTGAGTTTGATAGGGCAGCTTCAATTGCCTCATGCGCAGCATGAAGATTTAGCAAAAAGTTTTGCAAATGCAGATCAATTTTATGATTTTATTTTAAATCGTTATACATCGTACCGTCAGGCACAAGAAATTATGGGTTTTGGCTGTAATTTAAAAGAAGCCTTAAATTAGATTTAAAAAACCAAAACTCAAAAAGCCCCTATTTAAGGGGTTTTTTCATCACTAAAAATGTGTGATTAATAGTCCGTTTATTTTGGATTGTGGGCTTTCACTAGGGGAGCGGATTGGATGATATTTTACCCTGATGCCGTTACCGATAAAGGAAAAGATGAGCCATATAGTCTTTTTAAATGAGCGTAATTGATGCTTTATATCAGTACAAATCAATTAATTTACATGGGATGGACGTTAAACATTGAACCAATCCATGCAGAGAAGCTCATGGCAATAATTCCCCAAATCACGACACGTAAACTGCCTTTGAGCATAGATGTTCCTGCAAAGTAGCTCGATAAAGCACCTAGCCCAGCTAAGGATAAAACGCCTACAATCATGACGACTGTTGCAACATATTGATCTGGACTAATTAAAATAGAGAACATTGGGAAGAGTGCACCCAATGAAAAGGCAAGAGCAGATGAACCCGCAGCTTGTAATGGGTTGGCAGCCGTATTTTCATGAATACCTATTTCATCACGTGCATGTGCGCCAAGGGCATCATGAGCAGTGAGTTGCACGGCAACTTCATGCGCTAACTCTGGGTTTAAACCGCGCATGATATAAATCTGGGTTAATTCTTTGAGTTCATGTGTTGGATTTTTATCTAATTCTTTAGCCTCCATATGTAGATCTGCTTCTTCAATATCCACTTGTGATTTTACGGAAATATATTCACCAGCAGCCATGGAGCTTGCACCTGAAATGAGACCCGCTACACAAGTGATCAGTAGCACTTGAGTTGATGCTCCGCTTGCTGCCATCCCTATAATTAAACTGGTGACTGAAATAATCCCATCATTAGCCCCGAGTACTGCGGCACGAAGCCAACCAGTTCTATGAATATAATGTTTTTCATTATGATGAGAATATGACATATAAACATGCTCTTAGGAAATTTTAGCACTTTAACCATATAAGGAATGGGAGGTAAAAAGCAAGGTTGATCTAAGAAATAAAAAAGCTCCAAATAAGGAGCTTTTTTATTTACAAAATAAAATTATTGTTGAGTTTTTTCTTTAACATCTGCGGCACCTTTTTCAACCGCACCAGCGGTCGCAGCAGTTGCATCTTTTGCTGCTGTTTTTACATCATCTGCCGCTGCTTCAGTTTTTTTAGCCGCTTCATCTGCTGCGGCATCAATGTGAGCTACTGCTTTATTTGTTGCAGCTTCAGTTTTTGCCGCTGCTTCGTCAGCAGCATTTTTAATGTCCTGACCTGCTTGAGTTGCAGCATTTTCTATATGTTCACCAGTTGTAGCACCTGTTTCAGGTGCTTTTTCTTTATTACAGCCAACAAGTGCAACAGTAGCAGCAAGACCTAAAGCAACAAGTAGTTTGTTCATTGTCATATTTCCTTTTAATTGTTTTATCCACATGAATGGGATATGTGCGAATATAATAGAAAATAGCTCAAATAAAGATCAAAAAATTGTTAATAAAATGTAACCTTTGATAAAAAAATAATTGAAAAAAAAGCTTATATCTATTCGTAGATATAAGCCTATGTATTATCATTCAATATAAATGATTTAATTTACCTAGGGCGTGTCATCAATTAAGCCAAATTATTGTTGAAGCAAGATAGATTGCTGACAGGAAGTTTTGAGCCAATTTGTCATAGCGTGTGGCAATACCTCGATACTGCTTGAGTCTGGCAAAAAAGTTCTCGATTAGATGTCTTGCCTTATAAAGATGTTGGTCATAATCACGCTGATCAATAGCATTACTTTTGGCTGGCATCACAACTTGACCATTGTTCTTATGGATCGGATCAATCACTCGACCCTCGGAGTTATAAGCTTTATCCATGAGCCAAGTCTGGCTTAATGATAAGTCTAGCAGCACATCAGCACCATTTAAGTCAGCAGTGAGATAAAAGCCTGTTGGGTTGCCTAAGGCATCAGTACGGGCATGAATTTTAGTGCTTAAGCCACCTTTACTACGTCCGATTGCCTGATCTTTTTTTTCCAGCACTGTGTTGATGAGCGCGCACAATGGTGGAGTCTAGCATGGCATATTCATTGTCACTGTCATGTGACAGCACTTCAAAAACTCTCTGCCACACGCCTGTTTTAGCCCAGCGGCTAAAGCGAGTATGCATGACTCTAAAATCACCAAAGCGTTCAGGCAAATCTCGCCACGGGATACCTGAGCGGTAACGATATAGTACTGCTTCAACAAATAATCGGTTATCTTTGGCGGTTACACCAACCGTACCTGTTCGTCCAGGTAACAGATCTTTAATCTGTTCCCATTGATCGTCTCTTAATGCATAGCGTTTAGTCATAAAAGAATAATAAGGACGCGTCAGATTTTATCAACCTAATTGATGACACGCCCTAGATTACTGCCCTGAACGGATGATGTAATCAAAAGCCGACAATGACGCTTTGGCACCTTCACCTGTGGCAATGATGATTTGTTTGTATGGCACAGTGGTACAGTCACCCGCCGCAAACACACCTTTCACATTGGTTTCATTACGGTCGTTAATCACAATTTCACCACGGTTTGAAAGCGCAACATTCGATGTTTTTAAGAAATCCGTATTCGGCAATAAACCAATTTGTACAAAGATACCTGCAAGCTCAATTGTATGTTCTACATCCGTAGCACGGTCTTTGTATTTAAGTGCCGTCACTTGTGAACCATCGCCCACGACTTCAGTCGAGAGTGCATTCATAATCACGGTGGTATTTGGCAAGCTGTTGAGTTTGTCTTGTAGCACTTGATCAGCACGCAGTTTGGTATCAAACTCAACCAAAGTCACATGCTCAACAATCCCTGCAAGGTCAATCGCCGCTTCCACACCCGAATTACCCCCACCAATCACTGCAACACGTTTGCCTTTAAACAAGGGACCGTCACAATGTGGGCAATACGCCACACCACGGGTTTTGTATTCTTGCTCACCCGGTACATTCATTTCTCTCCAACGTGCACCAGTCGATAAAATAATGGTTTTTGATTCCAGTTTAGCGCCATTTTCCAAAGTCACTTCAACCAAACCATTCACGGTTTCATCGGCACCTTTAATGGCAGCCACTTTTTGTAAGTTCATGATGTCGACATCATAAGCACGCACATGCGCTTCCATTTCAGCAGCAAATTTTGGGCCTTGTGTTTTTTGTACTGAAGTGTAGTTTTCAATGTCCATGGTATCCATGACCTGACCACCAAAGCGTTCCGCCACAATCCCCGTTTGAATGCCTTTACGTGCTGCATAGATGGCTGCGGTATTGCCCGCAGGGCCACCACCAATCACCAGTACATCAAACACCCCTTTAGCATTGAGTTTTTGTGCATCTTTGCTGGATGAGTGCGTATCAAGCTTTGCCACAATTTCTTCCAAAGTCATACGACCTTGACCAATATGCTCACCATTTTGGAACAACATCGGTACGGCCATGATTTTGCGCTGTTCCACTTCGTCTTGGAAGAACGCGCCATCAATCATGGTTGCCGTAGCATTTGGGTTATTAATGGCAATTAGGTTTAAGGCTTGCACCACGTCAGGACAGTTATGACAGCTTAAAGAGACAAATACATCAAAATCAGCCGTTAAGTTTAAGCCTTTAATTTGTGCCAACACTTCATCAGACACTTTAGGCGCATAACCTGAAACTTGTAATAAGGCTAAAATTAAAGAGGTGAACTCATGACCCATCGGCAAGCCAGCAAAGTTAACCCGTGGTTGCTCACCAACTTTGGCAATACCAAAACTTGGACGACGGCTATTGCTTCCATCAAAACGAGCAGTCACTTGATCGGATAACGCTGCAATTTCAGTGACCAATTCTTTAATTTTGTCTGATTTGTCGGAATCATTGAGCGATGCCACAATTTCAATTGGACTTTCTAAGCGTTCAAGTAGGGTTTTTAATTGTGCTGAAGTATTTTGATCTAACATGGCAAACGTCTCCAAAGGAGTAAATGTCTATTGAATGCAGTCATCATAAAACAAACCATTAAATAGGTAAAACAGTTTGTTTTTATAATTAAGATCGAATAAGTAGATTGATCTGTTCTTCATTAATGTAAACAAGCTTTTAACTTGGAAGATGAGGGGTTAATGTGAATATTCAAGTATTTATCCGATATTTCATGGAAATAATAGGATTTATGTAATGATCAATAAAAAATTTGATTATGATGAGGGGGACGTTTTTCACTAGGCAAAAAGCAATGAATCTTAAATCTGGAATTTATCAACATTATAAAGGGAATTTATATCAAGTTTTTCATGTGGCGACACACAGTGAAACGGGTGAAAAGCTGGTGGTCTATCAGTGTTTATATGGTGATTATTCTATGTGGGTACGTCCATTAGAGATGTTTCAAGAAACGGTTACTTTATCTGATGGTCAAGTCTTACCACGATTTAAATTGATTCAAGAAACGGCTTAAATATAGATTTTTATTATAGATAAGTTAGACTTAGTACAAACACTAAAAATAGAGACATCTGACATGAGCATGAGTTTTGTATTTCAACAACGGATGCAAGAGTTGTATCAAAATTTTATTAAATTTGATGCCTTACAAACTGATCGTATTCAGCGTTATCGAAATATTGAACCAGACTCTGCATTATTTCTAGCCATGCAAATTCGTATTCAACAATCGCAGAGTATTCTGGAGATTGGAACTTCAACAGGGTATTCGACTTTATGGCTGGCAGATGCTGCGCAAGAAACGCAAGGTCATGTAACCACATTAGAAATAGATCAATCTCGCACAACTCAAGCAAAGCAATATGCTCAAGAGTTGGCATTGGATCATGTGATTGATTTTTGGGTCGGTGATGCGCAAAACTTTCTTGAAAATAGTGCAAATCACTATGATTTTATCTTATTAGATGCTGAACGCGATGCTTATGTCGATTATTGGATTTTTCTACAAAAAATGATTCATCCGCAGGGCGGTGTTTTGATTGTTGATAATGTCATCTCTCACGCTGCGGAAGTTAAAAAATTTATTGAGTTGGTTGAAGGTGATGAACGTTTCATCAGTATGACTTTGTCTATAGGCGCAGGATTATTTATGATTTGTTATAAATAATGCTGCTTCTGACAGCAATGAGATTGCCGATATAAGGCATTTTTTAATCAATACAGATTGTAAAAATGTTCAAACTAATATTTGAACATTTTTATGTTATATGTTGCTCTTACCACTCTGGTTTTTTTGCATATTTTTTAATTTATTGAATTGAAATGCGAGTGAAATGCACATCGTATTCTAAGTACTTGTGTACAAAGGCTGTTTTGTCACTACAGCGCAACAAATTATTATAGATAAATTCAGGCACAGGGTGGTACAGCTCTCCTGAGCCATTATTATAAAAAATTTTTAAATACCGTGAAGATGCATTGTATTTATAAGAAGTTACGATAAGTAATGTTCCCATAAGCAACTCCTTTTTCTTCTTTTTTATAGACTTTTTTTGCGACCTTTGTTTTATTTAAAGGTAATGAAAAAGACCTGATGAATGTATAGCAAATTTGTAACAGGAAAATAAAAGCAAACAAGTAAGTGCAATATACAAAAAAGAAATAATAATTGAAAAGAGCTCAATCAATTTTAAATTTCTGGTTTATTGAAAGTTAATAAAATGTTACCTATGCAGTTAAATCTAGATATCAAAAAGTTATGCAATGATATAAAACTAATCAAGATGATGGTATTTCTTCACTCATATAAAATTTTATAAAAGGTATCAGCATGAAAATGAATGAGCTTTTTAACCTGAAAGATAAAGTCGCTATTGTTACAGGGGGTGCGGATGGTATTGGTAAGGCAACGGCATTACTTTTAGCAGAAGCAGGTGCACATATTGTTATTGCTGATTTAAATATAGAAAAAGCTCAAAAAGTGGTGGAAGAGGTTGAGCAAATAGGCGTACGAGCTTTAGCTGTGCAATGTAATATTTTAGATGATCAGAGTCTGGTTGATCTTGTTGATTTAACCGTGAAAACTTTTGGTACGGTCAATATTTTAATTAACAATGCAGGTGGTGGAGGTGGAGGGCGTGAAAATCCTTTTCAAATTACCATTGATGACATTAAACGTGATTATGAGCTTAATGTATTTAGCGGTTGGCGTTTAAGTCAGTTATGTGTACCGCATATGAAAAAATCAGGTTATGGCTCTATTGTAATGACGTCTTCAATGTCTAGTAAAAATACATCTCCAGATATGAGTGGCTATGGAAGCTCTAAAGCTGCTGTCAACCATATGGTAGCGAACTTAGCCTTTGATTTTGGCCCAGACGTTCGAATTAATGCTGTAGGACCTGGGGCAACGCGAACGGCTGCTTTGGCAAGTGTACTTACCCCAGAGATTGAAGCAAGAATGTTGCAACATACACCCATTAAAAGACTGGGAACGGCAGATGATATTGCTGGAGCGATATTGTATTTGGCTGCACCAATTTCATCGTGGGTGAGTGGACAAACCATTTTTGTAAATGGTGGCGGTGTTCAGACTTTAGATTAGAGTCTAATGTGATTAAGTTAATAAAAATTTAAGCAATAAAAAACCACGCTAAAAGCGTGGTTTTTTGAATCAGTTCAATCTAATCTAAATTAGATTTTACCCACTAAGTCGATTGAAGGCGCTAAAGTCGCATCGCCTTCTTGCCATTTAGCTGGGCAAACTTCACCTGGGTGAGCATGAACGTATTGAGCTGCTTTAACTTTACGAAGAAGTTCTGAAGCATCACGGCCAATACCACCAGCGTTGATTTCAACGATTTGGATTTTACCTTCAGGATCGATAACAAAAGTACCACGATCAGCAAGACCAGCAGATTCGATTAATACTTCAAAGTTTTTAGCAAGTGTCCAAGTTGGATCGCCTACCATTGGGTATTCAATTTTTTTGATTTCTGCTGAAGAATCGTGCCAAGCTTTATGAGTAAAGTGAGTGTCAGTAGAAACTGAGTAGATTTCAACGCCTAATTTTTTGAATTCAGCATAATTATCTGCAAGGTCGCCAAGTTCAGTTGGGCAAACAAAAGTGAAATCAGCTGGATAGAAGAAGAATACAGACCATTTTCCTTTAAGGTCAGCTTCAGTTACTTCAATAAATTGACCGTTAAGGAATGCTTGTGCTTTGAATGGTTTAACTTCTGTATTAATTAAGCTCATCATTGTCTCCATGATCGAGGTTTGTATTTAATTTCTAAAAGAATAGCGAATTTTTTGTTATTGCTGAAACAGTATTTTTACATCATTCAAATCGGAAAAACCGAATTAAGTGTTATGAAGCTTACAATTCCAGCAAATCTGATGTTTCTGCCTATTTTAGTCATACAAAGATGATGGACTAATGACAAAATATCAGTTCTTCAGCTTGCTTAAGAACATGAAGGTTCATGAACTAAAATTCAAGGGTAAATTTTTAAAATTAAATTCTTTTTCTGATTAAGACAATGTTATTAGGGGTAAATTATTCTTATAAAAAACAGTTTTGAACATGGTCAAAGTATGAAAACATTCGATTTTAGCTTGGGTCATGCGCTATTTTTATGCTTTTGAATATTCTTTTCATTAAACATAATGAATAAATATTATGTTGTCTTTCTCTCAAGAGCGTTACAGCGTAAAATATGTAGTTCAATTTTTTGTTTTGGGATAAGTTATCTGTGTTCAGTCATTTAAATGTAGATCAATGGGTCATGGCACGTGACCGTCATCGTTTAAATCGACTACGCAAAGGTAAAGATGCCAGTGAGGCGCAATATCAAGAACTTTTTGAAAAATCTAATCATAAAGTACGTGAACGTCTATCGCGGCTCCCAAATATTCGGTTAAATCAAGATTTACCCGTTACCCAATCTGCTGATCAACTGATAGAAGCCATTCAACAACATCAAGTGATTATTGTGGCAGGGGAAACAGGATCGGGGAAAACCACGCAGTTACCACAAATTGCCATGCTGGCTGGACGTGGTCTAACTGGGATGATTGGTCATACCCAACCGCGTCGTCTGGCGGCACGTAGTGTATCGCAGCGTATTGCCGAAGAAGTCGGTGAAAAACTGGGTGAGTCGATTGGTTTTAAAATCCGTTTTAATGAACAGGGATCGCAAGATTCGATTGTTCGTTTAATGACAGATGGTATTTTGTTGGCCGAACTGACGAATGATCGCTATTTAACCAAATACGACACCATTATTATTGATGAAGCGCATGAGCGTTCGCTCAATATCGACTTTATCATGGGCTATTTAAAACAGCTCCTGCATAAACGTCGTGATTTAAAAGTCATCATTACCTCAGCAACCTTAGATGTAAATCGCTTTAGCAGTTACTTTTTTGATGCCCCCGTTTTTGAAGTGGAAGGGCGAAGCTTTCCCGTAGAACTTCGTTATCGCCCCATTTCAGAAATGAGCATTGGTGGTAGTGATGATGATGAGTTTGATGACTTTGAAGAAAATTTGCCACGCGCAGTGGTGCAAGCGGTAGAAGAATGTTTTGCTGATGCGCAACAAAAGGGGCATCCTGAACATGCCGATATTCTAATTTTTGCCAGTACAGAACAAGAAATTCGCGAACTACAAGAAACCTTGCAAAAGCATGGCCCAAGGCATACGGAAATTTTACCGTTATATGCACGTTTAGCTTTAGCTGAACAACAAAAGATTTTTAGCCCAGGTGGTGGTGGACGACGCATTATTATTGCCACCAACGTTGCTGAAACGGCTCTAACCGTACCGAATATCCGTTATGTGATTGATAGTGGTTTTGCCCGTATTTCACGTTATAGCTATCGTTCACGGGTTCAGCGGTTACCGATTGAGGCTGTATCTCAAGCCGCAGCCAATCAGCGTAAAGGGCGTTGTGGTCGTATTGCACCGGGTGTGTGTATTCGCTTGTATTCAGAAGATGACTTTCAAAGTCGTCCTGAATTTACTGAACCTGAAATTAAGCGTACCAATCTCGCATCGGTGATTTTGCAGATGCAAAGTCTCAATTTAGGCGATTTAGAAAGTTTTGATTTTATTGAACCGCCAGATCATCGTTTGGTCAATGATGGCCGTAAGCTATTGATTGAACTTGGGGCAATGGTGGAGAAGAAAGCACTATCTCATAATCCCTCTAAATCCCCTACGCAAGGGGGAGATTTATCTGACAATAATCCCTCTAAAGGTGAAAATCCAAACGCAAATCCTCCTCTTGCGGAGAAAAACTCCTCATCCTTTGTTAAAGGAGGACTTCAAAGCAGTGGCTTAACTAAAATTGGTCAGCAAATGGCGAAGATGCCCATTGACCCACGTTTGGCACGAATGATATTAGGCGGTGCCCATTTTGGTGTGCTCAATGAAGTATTGATTATTGTTGCGGCACTTGCTGTGCAAGACCCACGTGAACGCCCAAATGATAAACAAACCCAAGCCGACCAAAAACATGCGTTATTTAAAGAAGGCGATTCTGACTTTTTGTTTTACATTAAGTTATGGGAAACTTTACAGAATAACCGTGAATCGATGAATGAAAATAAGCGTCGTAATTTTGCGCGTCAGCATTTTCTCAGTTGGTTGCGTTTACGTGAATGGAAAAAAACCCATGAACAACTTTCTGAATTGGCTCAAGGTTTAAAGCTTTCATTTAATGATAAAAAAGCCAGTTATGAAAACTTGCATCGTGCTTTATTGACTGGGTTGCTTTCGTTTATTGCCAATAAAACCGATGAAAAAAATGTCTATATGGCAGTGCGTCAGCAAAAAGCCCGAATTTTCCCTGCATCGACTTTACATAAAGGTGGTGCATCTTGGGTAATGGCATTTGAGATGGTAGAAACCTCACAAGTGTATTTACGGACTTTGGCGAAAATTGAACCTGAATGGATTCTACTGGCTGCCCCTGATTTGTTGAAGCATCATTATTTTGAGCCACATTGGTCGAAAAAAGCGGGCATTGTGAATGCCTATGATCAAATTTCATTGTTTGGTTTAATTATTGAACCGAAGCGTTTGATGAATTATGAAAAAGTTGATCAAGCTGCCGCACATGAAATCTTTTTGCGGGATGCTTTAACCACAGGTCATTTGGGTGTTACACCGCCATTCTTAAAACACAATTTACAGAAACTAGAAGAAGTAGAGCGTGTTGAGGATAAATTACGTCGTCGTGATTTGGTGGTGGATGAAGAAACCATTTATCAATTCTATGCGTCAAAAGTACCTGAGGAGGTCGCCAGCCGACGTGCCTTTGAAGATTGGCGAGCGACCATAGAACCGCAAAATCCACGTTATTTATTTGTTGATGATGATGCGTTGTGGATGAATGATCGTCCAACCACGCAGCAGTTTCCTGACTATCTGCATAATGGTTCATTGCGTTTCGCGGCAAGTTATCGCTTTGACCCAAGTCATGATGAAGATGGTGCCACGGTTAAAATTCCTGTACAGGCTTTGCCGCAGGTTGATGAAAATATTTGGTCATGGGGGATTCCTGGTTGGCGACAGGATTTGATTGAAGCCTTATTAAAGTCTTTACCAAAGGATAAACGTCGAAATTTGGTGCCTATTCCAGATACAGCACGTAAGTTGATGAAAGGCATTGATGCAGTACATTTACGTGAACACATTTTTAGCTACTTGGCATTTCAATTGCGCGCGGAGCAAATTACAGCGAAAGACTTTAGTTTTGAACGCATTGATCAGTATTTGTTGCCGTTTATTAAAGTGATTGATGAAAAAGGGCATGTGATTGAAAAAGGGCGTGATTTAGTTGAGTTGAAAGCCCGTTGCCGCACAGAAACACATAGTCCAGTCAAACAGCTTCAAGGTGAATTTAACACTTTCCCTGAGAGTTTTACTTTTGAAGCCTCACAGAAAGTCACAGGCGTGATTGTTAAGCAATATCAAGCTTTAGTTCCAGTGAAAGCATTTGCAGAACTGGATGCAAAAGATGAATCGGGTGTGGTGATTCAAACCTTTAATGATCAGGCTGAAGCCATTCGTCAGCACCGTGAAGGGGTGATTCGTCTGGTATATATGCAGTTGGGGGATTTAATTCGTCAACTGAAAAAACAGATTTCAAAACCGCTGGCTTTGGCATATTCGCCATTAGGTGATAAAGCCAAATTAGAGCAAATGTTGGTTTACGCCACCCTACAGATGGCAATAAAAGATCTTCCTGTCAATACTGAAGAGTTTCAAAATTTAATTTTAAATGTAAAAAAATCTTTCCTTACGCACGGACAAGAGGCATTATTAATACTGAGCGATATTTATATTCAATGGCAGGATATTCGTCGGAAATTGTTGGTTTTAGACGAATCTCTGTTTGGGAAAAATATTGATGACATTGAAGATCAGCTTGATTTAATGGCTCTTTCCAACTTTGTATATGTCAAATCTTCAGACATATGGCAGGAATTCCCTCGTTATTTGAAGGCGTTGGTCTTGCGTTTAGAGCGCTTGCCAAATAACCTACAAAGAGACAATTCTGCCATTGATCAAGTTGATCCGTGGATGGAAAAATTATTTAAGTTTAAAAATGATGCGCGCCTAAAAGAACTGTACTTCATGATTGAAGAATTTCGTATTTCTTTGTTCTCACAGCCAATGAAAACCAAGATGCCGATTTCTCCAACCAGATTGCAAAAAGTATGGAATCAATTAGGCATCGGTTAACATAGCGCGAGATTAGTTTAGTAGGAGTTTTACATGGGCATTCGTATTACAGGTACAGGCTTGTATCATCCAGAAGAAGCCATTACCAATGAAGAGTTAGTAACCAGTTTAAATGCTTATGTGGAACTGTTTAACCACGACAATGCTGACAAAATTGCAGCCGGTGAAGTAGAAGAACGTCGCGGTTCAAATGCTGAATTTATTGAAAAAGCATCTGGTGTTAAAAGCCGTTATGTTGCTGAAAAATCAGGTGTGTTAGATCCAAAACGCATGTATCCACGGTTACGTGAACGCAGTAATGATGAGCTTTCTATTCAAGCAGAATGGGGTGTGACTGCGGCTAAACAAGCGATGGAAAATGCAGGGGTAACGGCAGAAGATATCGATGTGGTTATTTTGTCATGTTCAAACATCCAGCGTGCTTATCCTGCTGTAGCCATTGAAATTCAATCTGCTTTGGGTATTCAAGGTTATGCTTATGACATGAATGTGGCATGTTCTGCTGCAACTTTTGGTTTAAAACAAGCCGCAGATGCCATCAAATGTGGCGCACGCCGTGTATTGTTAGTCAATGTCGAAATCACCTCGGGTCATACCGATTTCCGTTCACGTGACTGTCACTTCATTTTTGGTGATGTTGCAACAGCATCTATTATTGAAGATACGACCAGCAAAACTGGTTTTGAAATTTTAGATACGCATTTATTTACTCAATTTTCAAATAACATTCGCAACAACTTCGGCTATTTAAACCGTAGTGAAGATGCGGTGGTCGATGATAAATTGTTCAATCAAGATGGTCGTAAAGTTTTTAAAGAAGTTTGTCCGTTGGTGGCTAAAATCATTACTGCGCAACTTGAGAAAAATAATATTGCACCAACCAATGTGAAGCGTTTTTGGTTACACCAAGCCAATGCCAGCATGAATGATCTAATCTTGAAATATGTCGTGGGCAAAGATGCTGACCGTTCACTTGTACCGATTATTTTAGATGAATTTGCCAATACGTCTTCAGCAGGTGTAATTATTGCATTGCATCGTACTGCACACGAAGTTAATGATGGTGAATATGGTGTACTTTGCTCATTCGGTGCTGGTTATTCTGTTGGATCGATTCTTGTGCAAAAACATGTGGTTGGCTAAGTTATAAAGAAATAATAGGTGGGTCATCATACATTTACGCTGTGATTGATTCACTGAAGATTATTGTACTTATACAGTAAAGATAAAATGGTTATGGTTAGTATGGCTGACCATAGCCATTTTTATTTACCGATCTAACGTAATTTTATTTTCAATTTATGCCATGCCAAAATTCAATACATATTGAACATCTGAAAATGTGAACATCTTTTAATTTTGAAATTGGTATGGTTTTACCTATGTTATAGCCATATTTTTTATAATTGAATATCAAATAATTAACGATAAATACTGGTCGAGAGAGATTTGCTTAAATTTTCTAGTCAGCATACATTGTCTTCACTATATATTATTAAATTCACCGTAGGATGTGAGTTCAATGTGAGGCGAGTATGGGACAGGATCGTTTAGTACCGCAGTATCAATGGGTTGCAAAACAATTATTCAGAATTTCTAAAACACTCAATGAAATTTTTCAGGATCAGCTTAATATTGTTACTGATCTAAATGCACAAAATATGTTTCGGATTGATCAAGAGCAGCATTGTGTATACATCGCAAATGGTTTATTTCAACTGCAATTTTCTGCACCTACATCTACACCAGCGTCAGTTCAGGGTAGTATTTTATGTTGTGATTTTAATTATTGGGGGCAAAAAGCAGAATTGGTTGAAGAGTTTGTATTGCATGATCTGTATTTTTTGACTGGCGATTTAAAGCCACAACATTCTCTTTTTCTGCGTCAAAAGGCACAGCAGTTTCGGCAAGTTTTATTGGATCAAGTTTATTTATGGATCAATGGTGCTGAGCGGGTCAGTATTTTTTTAACACAGCTTTCTTTGCTTCAGGCTGAAATGATTGATCATCTGATGATAAAGGCTGATTTTTACCAGTCTGCTGTCTTGACGGATTGTGTGATAAATGAAACCCAAGTACCTGAATTAATTATTCAAATGTTGCAAGAGATTTGCTCCATTCAAGGCATTTGTGTGGATGAAATTCTACCAATACAGCCTTTAATGGAATGTTTGGATGATTTTTGTTTTAGTGCTGCTCAATTTTTACCTCGTCCCATGTACCGTATTTTGGCATTGTCATTTGAAGAGCGCTTTAATTTAAATGAGTTAATAGAACATCAAGATGATATCAATTTGCTCTATCGTCATGCAGAAGAGAAAAGCCATTTATTGGGTTTTGTTCGCTTAATGCGGCGCGAACTTTGGCAACGCGATGATTTATTGTCAAAGTATAATTTTCTTGATCTGAGCGCGATTGTTTGGCAAAAGAAGGTGGCAAAACTACCATTATTTGATTATCCGCGTACGGTGAACTGGTTGTTTAAGCAGTCAGCCGAAGTGTTGGATTGGATCAGCGCAAATATTCAACAAAGCAGTGTAAGGGTTGCTGTGACTGCACTTAGTTTTGTCGATACCAGTCAGGTTCATCCACAGATTATTTTAGCCACCTTACAGTATTTTCAGCATTCATCTGCACGCATGTTTATCCAGAGTTGTCATTATTTTGCCATGCAAGAAGCGTGGTTTAAACATGAAAATAATTATACCGTCATTCTAAAAGGACAAAGACAGTCTATTGAGGATCAGCGCATTGCCATTAGTCCATCTATTTTGTATTTAGATGAATGGATGGCATTGATGCGTAATGTTGCGAAAACAGATGATCAAATGGTGAAACATATCTATGTACGTTTAAGTCGGGTCATGCAAGCGTATATGTTGCATTTATACAAAATAACGCAAGCATTGCCTGAAGATTTTATGGGCTATCTTCGTCCCGAAACCCATCAAAATCGTGATTTTTATACGGTGTTGCAGCGCTATAAAATGCAGTTGGATCAGTTTAGACAAATTTTTTATTTACGTCATCGCTATACCCGAGTGTCGGTCTTTGATGCTTATGTACGCGATTATTTGGTTGATTATTTTACAGATAATAAAATTGTGCCTAAAAGTATTACGTGGATGGGGCTTTTTCATCAAGCGGTGCATTGGCATGATCAGATTCAAACACAAGAAATCATGAGCAAGTTAAAGAAAAATTTCGCCTTAGCGGTATGGCAGCCCATTACATTAAGAAAAAAGATCCAATTTTTAGATTGGTGTTTTGAAGAGCTGGCAGATTTAGAGCGAATTATTGAAGAATCGAAGCGGTGTCATCATTGTTTAGCGGCAAGTTATGCACAGCAAATTGTTGATGGGGAATATGTGGCTTTTCATATGTCATCTCAAACGGTTCAACAACATATGACATTGGGTTGTTATCTTCGAGAGGGGAAGCTGGTCTATGATCAGTTGGAATATTCCAATAATCGTAAAGCGGAAGCGCTTGTTGTGGATGTTGCAGTGCAATTTATTGCTTGGTTAAATTCACAGTTATTGTTGCTTAAGTGACATCTCGTGTCGTTTAACTTTTTTCTGGGCTTAACTTTTGAGGAAAAAATCGGTAGGCTATAGCCGTTAATTTATGGTTATAGGTCTTATGAAACAAGAAACTGCACTCAAGCTTTTAAAAGCGGGCGAAAATGTCTTTTTAACAGGTTCGGCTGGTGCAGGGAAAACCTATACACTCAATCAGTACATCAATTATTTGAAAGCGCGTAAAGTACCTGTTGCGATTACCGCTTCAACAGGTATTGCTGCAACCCACATGAATGGAATGACCATTCATACATGGGCAGGCATTGGTATCAAAGATTTTTTATCTGATGCCGATTTAAAAAATATGAAAGAACGTAAATATTTAAAAGAGCATTTAGAAAATGCCCAAGTGCTGATTATTGACGAAATTTCAATGTTGCATGCCAAACAACTAAATTTGGTTAATCAAGTTTTAAAATATTTTAAAGAAAGTGATGATGCTTTTGGTGGTGTTCAAGTCATTGTTGCGGGTGACTTTTTTCAGTTACCACCAGTCGGTAAAAAAGATGAGAACAATCGTGATAAGTTCTGCTTTATGTCAGAAGCTTGGGTGGAAGCGAAATTTCGGGTTTGTTATTTGACCGAACAACATCGTCAAGGCAACGATTATTTAAATGACATCTTAAATGCGATTCGTAGTCAAAGTATTACCACGGAACATCTGCAAGCTTTAGAGCAAACCAATCAACAAAATATTGGTGAAACCTTTACCCGTTTATACACCCATAATATGGATGTCGATGCGATTAACTTTAAACATCTGAATGCGATTGAGGCGGATGGTCGCCAATTTGATGCGGTATGTGATGGTAATGACAAGTTAATTGAAACATTGAAATCTTCAGTTCGTGCGCCTGAAAATTTAACCTTAAAGAAAAATGCCAAAGTGATGTTTGTAAAAAACAACTTTGATATGGGGTATATCAACGGTAGTTTAGGTGAAGTGATTGGTTTTGAAGAAGACGATGATCATGGCATTTTACCTAAAGTAAAACTCACCGATGGCACTGTGCTTGTGGTCGAGCCTGAAACATGGTCTGTGGATAATGATGCAGGTAAAACCATTGCCAGTTTTCAGCAAATTCCACTGCGTTTAGCATGGGCCATTACCATTCATAAATCACAAGGTATGACCTTGGAAGCTGCGGAAATTAACCTGAGCCATACTTTTGAGAAAGGGCAAGGTTATGTTGCCATATCACGCCTGAAAGCCTTAAATGGCCTAAAACTGCTTGGGATTAATCAACAGGCACTTGAGTTAGATAGTTTAGCCATTAAAGCAGATCGACGCTTTCAGGAATTGTCAGCTGAAGCAGAAACTCATTTCGAGTTGATTGATTTAATCCCGCAACATAAAGCATTTATTCGTCATTGTGGCGGGACATTGAATGAAACAGAAATTCAGCGTAATGAAAAGAAAATTGCTAAAAGTAGTGGTAAAACCAATTACGCCACTGCAACACTTGATGAAACGCGTGCACTTTTTGAAGGAGGTTATGAAATTCAAGATATTGCGGTTGAACGTGGCTTAACACCCGCGACAATTATCAATCATTTGGCTAAATTGCACAAAGAGCAAGGCTTAGATATTTCTGTGGCTCATCCGGGGGATGAAGTGGTTGAGCAAGTGCGTAAAATTTATAAACGCTTAATGAAACGTCAAAGTGCTGAAAACTTTAGTGAAGAAGGGGCAATTAAACTACGTCCTATTGTAGAAGCGACTAACCCGCGTATGGGTTATGATCAGGTACGTTTAGCCCTTCTTTTTGTCGAATAGTATTGAGGATTATCAGTTTAAAGCACTGCAATCTATGATTAATTTTTGGAAAATTTCATATTCCAAGACTCAAGTTGCGCTACACTGGAAAAATCTTATTCAACAGCAACCCACGAATATGGAATTCAACGCGTGGTACAAGCTTCGCAGATTTGTTTATGATAATTTGCATAACGATGACTATGAAAGTACTTTTAGTCGTTACGTAAATGTCTTTCTTATTTTATTGATTATTGCTAATACGGTTGCTGTTTTACTGGAATCAATTAACGATATTTATCTGTCGTACCAAGTGTTTTTTGATGCTTTTGAATTATTTTCCATCTTTGTTTTTACAGCCGAATATTTATTACGATTTTGGGCGGTTGCTGAAAAAAATCCGTTTAATAATGCATGGCAAAATAGATGGTTGTGGGTGCGAAGTGGTGGTGCCATCATCGACTTACTTTCAATTTTACCTGCATACATTAACTTCTTTGTACATATTGATTTACGTTTCCTACGCATCCTCAGATTATTTAGACTGCTTAAGCTGACCCGTTATTTTGTATCGTTGCAAATTTTATTGCGTGTGATTGAACGTGAAAAGGGCTCCTTTCAAGCGGTTATTTTTATTTTACTGATTATGATTGTGATGGCAGCAGCTGGGGTGTATGTCGTTGAAAATAAAGCACAGCCCGAAGTATTTAGTTCAATTCCTGCTTCTATGTGGTGGGCTGTGGTCACACTGACGACAGTGGGTTATGGTGATGTTACGCCAATCACGCCATTGGGTAGGTTCCTTGGGGCGCTGATTACGATTTTAGGTGTTGGTTTGGCGGCACTTCCCGCTGGTATTTTGGCGAATGGTTTAGCGAGTGAACTTGAGCTGCGTAAGCAAAAGTTGGAATTAAAATTTCGTGAACTTTTACAGGTCGCTGAAATTGATTTTTTTGCTGATGAAGAAAAAATTGAAAACTTGCGTAAAGAAGTGGGTCTGACTGTTGAGCAAACGCAGGATATTTTATTACAGCTCATTCGTGAGCGTAAGGAAGAAGAATTAGAGCAAGAAAGGAATAAATATTGTTTTTGCCCGCATTGTGGACATAAGTTGCCTGACTAAAGTTTGAACTTCATAGCAAACATCAATCCAGCACTTCTTCAAGTTTATTGTTAATTTTGGCTTTACGAACGACTTGTATTGATTAAAAAACAACTTGTGAAAGAGGTCTAGTCTTTATAAAAAAATTAGTATAATGACTGGATTTAATTACGCTTAACTAAAAATAATGTTCGAAATTAATGTGATAAATGAATATATTAGCTATGTATAAGGAAAGCACATTATTAAATAATAAGAGTAAGTCATAATGAATAAAATATTTGTAATTTTAGGGATCACTTTTGCCGCAATTTTAAATACAAGTTGCGCGGTTGTGATGGCAAGTAAGCAACCCACAAAGAAGAATATAGACATGTTATCTGTTGGTATATCAAGAAGTTTGGTGGTTGCTGAGTTAGGGGCACCGATTACATCTGAATACAAGAATGGTCAACGCTATGAAATTTATACATTTACTCAAGGTTATTCTAAAGCAGCTAAAGTAGGTAGAGCATTTTTTCATGGCGCAGCCGATGTTGCGACTATGGGATTGTGGGAACTTATAGGAACACCAACGGAAACTGTAATGAACGGTCAAAAAACGTCTTATGAAATGATTTTTGATGAAAATGATCGTTTATTAACAGCCCAGTTATTAACTTTAGATGGAAATAGTGAGTCCAAAGCAAAGCAGGAGAAAGCTTTATTTAATGATAAATAGATAAAGTCGAAAAGCTAAAAAAGAGGAAGTATTTGCTCCCTCTTCTTGATCATTTAGGTTCTGCTGTCATCATGCCCATGCCAGCGATCCATTCTTGAATCGGTTCATAATAATGGATTTCAGAATTATATTCACCGTAGGCTGAAAGTGCTGCAAAAGCTGCAATCCATGCTCTGATTTCTTGACCACCACGCCCACCATCACGACGAATTTCATCATTGGTCATTTGGGCTAAATAATCAAAATCTGCATTTTTAAAGCGCTGTAGCAAATCTTTATCCCACTCAGGATTGAGCGGTAAGGCTGCTGATAAATCACCTTCTGCCAAACGTTGACCAACTGCAATGACTTTGGATTGGCGATGCTCACGTGCCTCTGGAGTGGGATTACGCCCAGCGATAAGAAATTCCTGCACTTCAGTGGGTGCCGTTTGAATTTGTGGTGTTGGAGGATCATGGGATAAGCCACCCGATCCAATAATTAAAATTCGTTCATCCAAGGTCTTAAGGTATTCACCTATTACTTTGCCCAGTTCAATGACTCGTTTGATTCGTGGCATAGGCGCAGCAGCCGCATTAATAAACACAGGAATCACGGGATAACGATCCAGTTGACCTTCACAAAGTAAGTCTAGTGGCTGAGTAAAACCATGATCGGCTTGCATACGGTATGAATAAGAAAGATCAATTCCATGATATAGACAGTGTTCAATTAAGCTAAGCGCTTGACCTTCTGGCACATTTAATGGCGCTGGTCCATAGTTCCAGTCCCCAGCGGCCTGTGCTCGAACACCTACGCAAAATGCAGGCATAAGGTCATAAAAGAAGCCATTAAAATGATCTGGGCCAAAAGAAATAATTAAAGTTGGATTATATGCTTTGACTTGATTGGCTAACTTTTGAAAAGTGGCTCGTGCTGAAGCCTCAATTTCTGCAGGGGGAGATGCAAAATCAAGTAATGGGGTGTGGGATACACAAATGAGTTTTATGGGCACTATTTTCTCTCACATCTACATTTGTTAATCATTGCAGCTTAAGTTTAAATGCTTGTGGAAATACAATATTTATCTTAGATCAAACCATAGTAAAAATATTGGTATTGGATTTATTTGTCGATGTTTTATTTTTTTAAGATATTGAAAATATTTATATATTTTATTTTTGGATCATTTGAAGTTGTGGGTTGTAATAAAGTTTAACTCGAAGTAATTGAGTATTTTGATACTGCTAAGACCAAAGTTTTAAATTCATTTGAAACTTAAGCATGAGAGATGGAGAGTCCCTGTGTTGACCCAAAGATGTTCAGCAGGAATGGTTTGTAAAGCACTATCAATTTGCGCCACTGTTACGTTTAGATGCTTCATTGAAACGTGTAGGAATGAAACCTAAACGTACAACAGACGTTAAAATATTGTCATAAAAAAGTCACCTACAGTAATGTATGAAAGCTCAGCATTAACTTGCAATTGCCAATTTGTTGCTTCTACTGCTTGAGCCTTTGCTAAAAATTCAGCTTGGGTTGTTTCACCTTTCAATATGATTCTTCCGCAAATTTAAGTTCGCATTTTGCACCCACACGTGGGTAGCCAAGAATATGAGAAGTAATCGTTATGATGTTTTTCTAAAGGAGCTGTTTTTCTTTGAAAATATCATTGAATAAAATTAAACATGAAATAAACTAATTAATCTTATGCTAAGATGAGATATATTCATTAGTATAAATTTATTGGTTCTTTGTTCATGCTAGAAATTCGCCATTTGAAAACTTTAACTGCTTTACGTGAGCACGGTTCATTGGTCGCTGCTGCCAATGATTTGTGTTTAACACCTTCGGCTATTTCACATCAATTGAAAGAATTAGATCATTGGTATGGGGTGGAAGTGGTCAATCGTCGTAGTCGACCTGTCACATTTTCCAATGTAGGGCAACGTATACTTAAGCTTGCTGATGATGTCTTGCCGCAAATTCAAATTACTCAGACAGATATTACTCGGATTGTGCATGGTCAGACGGGGCGAATTATTTTTTCATCTGAATGCCATAGTTGTTTTGATTGGCTCATGCCTTTATTGAATCAATATCGTCATATGTATCCTGATGTGGATCTAGACTTTGCTTCAGGTTTTGAATCAAATCCACATGAACTGCTGCAAAATGCAGAATTTGATATGTTGATTACCGCTGATCCTATTGCTTTAAAAGGTATTGAGTATTTTCCGATTTTTGAATATGAATCCCGTTTGGTTTTATCCAATACGCATCCTTTGGTTAGAGCAGAACGTGTTACGGTACAAGAGTTGGCAGAAGAAACTTTAATTACTTATCCTGTGGATAAGCACCGTTTAGATATTATGGCTAAATTATTTATTCCTGCCAATATTTTGCCAAAGCATATTCGGACAACCGATTTAACCCAAATGTTGATTCAACTGGTCGCAAGTGGTCGTGGAATTGCAGCATTACCAGATTGGGTAGTGAATGAGTATGAGCAAAAAGGCTGGGTAACTTCCCGTCGTTTAGATTGCGTTTCATCTACAGGATTACGTCGTACCTTATATGCAGGTTATCGAATAGAAGAGAAAGAAAAAAGTTACTTTGAAGGTTTTTTAAAGCAACTGACCAAGTTCTCTCAAAAGCGTAATCAATACTATTCTGCATAATCGGATCCATCTTTATTTAGAATATTGAGAAAGTTAATACACAGATGAGTTGAATGATTAATTCATCTGTTTTTTATATTTTAAGCCCAAACAAATAAAATGAATTATTTGATATAAAAATGATAAAGAGAGCGGATATTTTTTTCGGGGGTACTGTGATTTTAACTTTAAGATACAGTGAGCTGATTATATTTAATTCTGATTAAATTTTAACGAGCCGACAGAGCAGCTCGCTTTTTTATGAAGATCCAATAAAGAGTGTCAGTATACCTGCGGCAATTAAAGGCCCCACAGGGACACCGCGCAAGACAGCAACACCAGCAACCGTACCAATAAGCAAGCCTGCAACCACATCAGGTTGATTGGTCATGAGTTTAACCCCACGGCCACCCAGCCACGCCACTAAAAGACCAATTGCGATTGCAAGTAAAGACTTCCAGCTCATAAATGATTTTAAAATAGCGTCACCTGGAATTTTTCCACTAGCGATAGGGGTGAGTACGCCAATGGTCAGAATAATAATGCCAATATTTAAACCATGTTGTTGTAAATAAGGAAAAAACTCACTCAGTGGTGTAATTCGGAAAACAATCAGTACTCCAGCTGCAATAGTGACAGCATTATTATGGCTGAAGATGCCACAAGCCAATAAAACCAAGAGTACGATGAGATTTAAATCTAAATTAGACATTACTTTTGCAGGAGATTAGGAAAGATCATGTCTATTGTATAGGGTTTTAAACCTAGATTTGCTTTAAAGCGCACGAACAATAAAATTAGTCTTCATTTCAGTATAGAATGCGCTTTTCATGCGAGTTAAAAGGGTTGTTTATGTTCTTGGAAAAGATGTTGCAGTCGCAAGGTTTTGGTTCACGCAAACATTGCCAGCAGCTCATAAAAAATGGAGCGATTGCTATCCAAGGTGAGGTCATGACCAATGCAAAACATAAACTTGATTTGAATGATTTAACCTTTTCGGTTTATGGTGAACGTTTTGATTATCGTGAAAATGTTTATATTGCCTTAAACAAGCCACAAGATTATGAATGTTCACATCAAGCAACGCATCATTTTAGTGTGTTTGATTTATTCGATGATGTGTTAATGAACCGTGGTTTGCAATGTGTTGGTCGTTTGGATCAGGACACGAGCGGACTTTTATTGTTGACCGATGATGGTCAATTTCTACAGGCTTTAACACACCCAAAAAAACACGTCGCGAAAGTATATCGAATGCAAACGGCCGATCCTGTGACCGAACAACAAATGCAGCAATTGAGACAGGGTGTCGAATTACGCAATGAATCGGGGAGTTTTGCCGCAACAGATGTGATGAAAATTGCAGAACACGAATTACAGATGACCATCCATCAGGGGGTTTATCATCAAGTGAAGCGGATGTTAGCGGCGGTGGGAAATAAAGTTGAACAATTGCATCGTCAGCAAATTGGCGCTTTGGAGCTTCCAGATTTAGAGCAAGGGAAGTGGATTTATCTTAGGTCAGAACAAGTAGAGCTTGCCAAAACACGTATGTCTATTTAAAGGAAACAATGATAGGTTTGAAACTCATCATCTTTGATAAAGCCCATTTGTTCATAAAGTTGATGTGATTGATAATTATTTTTTGCTGTTTGTAGGCTAATGTGCTGTGCATTTGCATGTCTTGCAAATAAAATTGCAGTATCAATCAATTGTTTTGCTGAACCCTGACGACGATACGTTGGGGTGACATAAACATCATCCAAAATATAATAGGTCGAGCAAGCCACAGAAGAAAAGCCCATATACAGTAAAATAAAACCAGTCAAAACATCATCTTTTACATGAATAAAAATAACACTTTCTTCATTTTGAAAGCGCTGTTTTAAAAACTGATAGGACAGGTTTGAATTTGAAGATGCGCCGTAAAATTGTCGATATTCATCGAATAAAACAGCAAGTGGATGTAAATCCTCCAAAGTTGCACGTCTTACGATCATCTGACACTCCATGCTTTTTTATCTTCTTTGCATGAAGCATACCTAAGTTTTTATGAGATTTTTTTAAATTTTGTTTGTAAATGCAACACTGTTAAGTTTTGTCACTTTCACCCAAAATTGCATTCAATTCCTCAAATAAATCGAAATGATCATCATCTAAAATAAATTCTTGATCGGTCATAATAGATTGTTCTATATCATTATTTAAAGTATTTTGCTGTTGCTTTAATTTGCGAACTTTATTGAGCTGATCTAGATTTATGCTCTGATTTTCAATTGAAAATGGGATGGATTTGGTTAAGACGACTTGTTTAAAAAAAAGTCGCACGGCTTGTGCAGGCGTAATCCCCAGTTGCTTAAATACAGCAAAAGCATGCTTTTTTTCTTGGGAGTCAAGTCTTATCTGATAAACTTCTGTTTTTCTCATAATTTTTTGATTACATCTAATTACTTAACTTTTCAGCATTTATTTTAATCAAATCTAATGTAATTTCAATATTCATACACGATATTTACCAAAATAATTTGTAATGACAAGCATATTACAATGTCAATTCGAAATGTGATGAAAATGCCATTTCTTGTAAAGTAATCGGATCATTGAAACGAATATGCTTTGCAAGCAGCTGAAGCGGGGCTGAAAAGTCATCTTCCCTTTTGTGTTGCACCACTGGATAGAACGGATCATTTTTTATTGCAATACCTAAACTGTTTAAATGAACGCGTAATTGATGCTGCTTTCCTGTAATGGGTTGCAGTTGATATTTACCCCAAGCGGTATTGTGTTCGAGTAAATCAATTTCCGTTTCACTGTTTACAGTTCCAGCAACCACTTGCATGGTATAGAACGGTTCACCTTTTTGCATTCTTAAGCGAGTACAACACGGAAATGTTAGATCTGCATGAAAAGGTGCAATGGCATGATAGGTTTTTTGAACTTCACGTAGCGCAAACATTTGTTGATAAATTGCTCGTGTGGCTGCTTGTTTAGAGAATAAAACCACGCCCGCCGTTTCACGATCTAGACGGTGAATGGGCGTTAAAAATTCATTACCCGTTTGTTTTTTTAAACGAACCAAAAGTGTTTCTTGGACGTATTGACCTGTTGGGCTAATGGTTAAAAAATGTGGTTTATCGATCACTAATAAATGTTCATTTTCAAATAAAATTTCATGCTCAAAGGGAACATGTATTTCATGTGCTAAAAAACGATAGTAAAACACATGATTATTTTCAATATAGGGCGAATCGCAGCCTAAGATATTACCTATAGCATCATAAATTAAATCATCGTTAAAGCGTTGTTGCCATTCGGTTGCTGCAATGTGTGGAAATTGCTGGCAGAGATATTGATAGAGACTTTGAGGTGTAGGTAAAATTTTCGGCAAAAATACTTTGCTTGCACTTACGCCATCAAGCATGGGGGGGGTAAATTCAGTCTGAGTCATGTGGTGTATCGTGCGTATCAATCAATAAAAACTACAATGAATGTAGGAAAAGTTACACATTTAGAAGTGCGAGCATGGGCAATAAAGTAGTGCGATGCTATCATAATTGTTCTTTTGAGTTTTGTCGTGAGTAATATGCAGTATTCATTTAATTTTAACCTAAACAATGAAGACGATACCCAAAATTTGGCACAGGTTTTGGCGCAGCATTTTACCACGGGTGTAGTTTATTTAATTGGTGATTTGGGTGCAGGGAAGACCACGCTGACCCGTTATTTTTTGCAAAGTTTAGGGCATAAAGGTGCGGTTAAAAGCCCGACTTATACCTTGGTTGAACCTTATACAATTCAAGCGAAAGATATTTTTCATTTTGATTTATATCGCTTAAATGATCCTTATGAACTTGAACTGATGGGAATTCGTGATTATTTAGAAACACCTGATGCCCTATTTTTATTTGAGTGGCCATCCAAAGGTGGTGATGAAATTCCACAACCTGATTTAATTATTAATATTGAAAAATCTGAAGATGAGTTGACGCGTACAGCCCATTTAAGTTTTTCATCAGCAGTCCTCAAACAAGCATTAGAGAGTCAATTGAACAATGCGTGATGATTTAAGCGAACGTCGTATTCATACCCTTAACCCTGCATTGGCCAATCAAATTGCCGCAGGTGAGGTGATTGAGCGTCCTGCATCAGTGGTGAAAGAGTTATTAGAAAACTCGATTGATGCGGGTGCGACAGAACTAATTATTCGTGTTGAGCAAGGTGGTAGTACCTTAATTGAAATTATTGACAATGGTCGGGGTGTACATCCTGAGGATTTAGCCTTAGCGGTTATGCGGCATGCCACCAGTAAAATTCAAACTGCGGATGATTTACAAGCCATTATGAGCTTGGGTTTTCGTGGTGAGGCATTGGCTTCCATTGCTGCTGTTTCACGTTTAACTTTAACCAGCAGTCAAAATAATGACGGTATTGGTTATCAAGTTGAAGTGAATGGTACGGCTTTTGATCATCAAGACATTCAAGCTGTAGCGACTAGGCAGGGAACGCACATTCGTGTGCAAGACCTTTTTTTTAATGTCCCTGCTCGGCGTAAATTTTTAAAAAAGCAGGGCACTGAGTTTGGACATATTGAAGAAATCGTGCGTCGTTTAGCACTGACACATTTTAATATGCGCTTTGTGCTCGAACATAACAATAATATTCGTTTGAATTTACCCATTGCAGATAGTGGTGAATTACGTTTCCAACGTGTTCAGCAACTATTAGGTCGAGCATTTACCGAAAATGCCTATTGGATTGATGCCGATAGCATCAGTATGCGTTTATCTGGATGGTTAGGTCATCCATCCGATGCACGTGGGCAAGCGGATTTACAGTATGTCTATGTCAATGGGCGGATTGTGAAAGATAAAACCATTTCCCATGCGCTACGCATGGCTTACGATGGTATTTTGCATGGACATCAACATGCTGCATATTTACTTTTTTTAGAAGTCGATCCTGAAAATATTGATGTTAATGTACACCCGACAAAACATGAAATCCGCTTTTTAAATCAACGTGAAGTACATGAATTTGTCCGTCATTATGCCAAAGAGACACTGGCTCAATTTCAAACGGCAAGTATTGATTTAGCGCAAGCTATGAAAGTACAAGATAATGTTGTTCATGCTCAGGCGCAACATCCGCGTTATCAGGAACAGTTTCAATTGCATCGAACTGCGGAGGCTCAACAGCCTGTGATGTCAGTTGAGTCATCGACTGAGTTATTAACGGATTTTCATGCCAGTAGTCCACAAACGGTGCAATATTCAGCAGCATCTTCACAAAGCAGTTATGTAGGCTCACAGCAGGTCAATAATGCTCTGAAAAGCTATTTATCCCCCTTGCGAGATGGCATAACAGCAAATTCAGCAGATATAGAACTGAACCAGTTTGAGCAAAGTCCAGTCGTAAAGGTGGATGAGCATCCTTTGGGGATTGCAATTGCACAATTGCATGGCATTTATATTCTTGCGCAGAATATTGAAGGCTTAATTATTGTGGATATGCATGCTGCACATGAGCGCATTGTATTGCAACAGATGAAAGCTGCATGGGATAAACCTGAATTTTGGACATCACAGCAATTGCTCATTCCTAAAGTGATTAGCATTAGCCGTATGCAAGCCATGCGGGTTGATGATTTAAAAGATCAGCTTGCGCGCTTAGGTCTTGAAATTGATCAATATGGCGATGAACAGGTGATTGTGCGCGGTGTACCCGCTATTTTACATAAAGCCAATTTTGAATCTTTAGTGCCTGAATTACTTAATGATTTAGATCCGAATGATGAAGCTCAAGGCTTATTACAAAAACGTGATCAAATTTTAGCGGGTATGGCATGTCATGGCGCAGTCCGTGCCCATCGAATACTCAGCCTTTCAGAAATGAATGCTTTGCTACGTCAAATGGAACAAACTGAATTTGCCAGCCAATGTAATCATGGTCGTCCAACTTGGCGTGCATTTCCACTTTCACAGTTAGATAAACTTTTTGCTCGAGGAGAGTAGTTGTACATGTCAAATCAATTGCCGGTCATCAATTTAATGGGGCCAACTGCAAGTGGTAAAACCGCTTTGGCATGTGAACTGTATGAGCAAGGTCATTTTGAGCTTATATCCGTTGATTCAGCGCTTGTTTATCAAGATATGGACATTGGTACAGCAAAGCCGACGAAAGAAGAACAGGCGCGCTATCCACATCATTTGATCGATATTATTAGCCCGTTGGAAGTTTATTCAGCAGCACAGTTTGTAGAAGATGCTTGTGTGTTGATTGACGACATGCATGCACGTGGAAAAACCCCGATTTTAGTCGGAGGAACGATGCTGTATTTCAAGGCGTTGTTAGAGGGATTGTCGAGTAATTTACCGAGTGCAGATTATGCTGTCCGCGCTGAAATTGAAGCTCAAGCGGAGCAACAGGGCTGGGAGGCGGTTTATGCTGAATTATGTAGCGTAGATGCATTGGCAGGTGAGCGATTTAAGATCAGTGATAAACAGCGAATTATCCGTGCTTTAGAGGTTTTTAAACTCACTGGGCAGCCGATTACAAAACTACAAGCTGAACAACCAAAAAATGTACCATATCGCTACACTTTTCATAATCATGCTTTACTGCCGGATCGTGTAGAATTGCATAAACGTATTGAAAAACGTCTTAAAACTATGTGGGATATCGGATTTTTACATGAGGTGGAAATACTGATTGGAAAATACGATTTGAATGGTGATTTGCCCTCAATGCGTTCCGTCGGTTATCGTCAAGCTATAGAATTTATACAAAAAAGTGACCAAAGTAATGAAAAACGACAAGAAATGGAGGATAAATCTTTATTTGCAACACGACAACTTGCCAAACGTCAATATACTTGGTTAAGATCTTTGCAAGAGTCGCATAATTTTAAAACATATTTGACGATAAAGCAGGCTCAAGAAGACTTGCGAAACTGTTACGGATAAAGCAAAATTTAGTAACTATCTTTTTTATAATTTTTAATTGAAAAATAGAGATAGTTTTTGCGCTGATTTTTAAATTTTTTGGAGTTATAACATGTCTAAAGGTCAAACTTTACAAGATCCGTTCTTGAATTCTCTCCGTAAGGAACGTATCCCTGTTTCTATCTTCCTTGTGAACGGTATTAAATTACAAGGTCATATTGAATCTTTTGACCAATATGTAGTTTTATTAAAAAATACTGTAAGCCAAATGGTTTACAAACATGCAATTTCTACTGTTGTTCCTGCACGTAATCCACGTCCTGCTGGTGCTCCTGCTGGTGCTCAAGGCGCTGGTGGCTTCGGTGGTGCTCAACCTGGTCAAGGCGGCTTCGGCGGTCAAGCTGGTGGCTTCGGTGGTCAAACTGGCGGCTTTGGCGGTCAAGGTGGCTTTGGCGGTCAAGGTGGCTTCGGTGGTCAAGGTGGCTTCGGTGGTCAACAAGGCGGCTTCGGCGGTCAACAAGGTGGCTTCGGTGGTCAAGGCGGCTTCGGCGGTCAGCAAGGTGGTTTTGGTGGTCAGTCAAATACTGGTTTTGACGGTGAAACTAAATTTGAAGACTCTCAAGAAGACGAAAATAATCGTTAATTGTTGATTCTTAAAAACCTCTCCTCGTGAGAGGTTTTTTTATGAAAAATTTATATTTTTTATATTAGTAAATAGATGTAATGGTTTTTAAACAAGATTTAAACTAGCTATCAAGCTCAGTTGAAATAGCCAATCATAAAATAGATTTATCATGAATAAAAAAACCAGCTGCTAATAGCAACTGGTTTTTTTTATTCATGATAAATAAGTTGAGATTATTTATTTTTTTTACGATCAAGATTTGGATCTTTTATCTCTACAAAGGCATTGCTGCGAATTTCACGTAACCAACTATCTAATTCTGAATCGAATTGACGTTCACCTAAAATTTGACGAGCCATACGTTCTTGGTATTCGTGGGTCATGTCTTGTTGACGAGTATCTGTTACTTGAAGAACGTGCCAACCAAATTGCGTTTGGAATGGTTCACTGGTTTGACCGACTGGTGTACTTTTCATACGTGCTTCAAATTCAGGAACCATAACGCCAGGACTTACCCAGCCTAAGCTACCACTATCACGTGCAGAACCAGGGTCATTGGAGAAGGTCGATGCCAATACTGCAAAATCTTCACCCGCTTTTAAACGGTTGTAAATACTGTTGATTTGCTGTTTTGCATTGTCTGGGCTGACCACTTCTGATGGTTGAATCAAAATATGGCGTGTTTTATATTGAGATACAATTGCTTTTTGCTCTGCACCTTTGCGATCTACCAGTTTTAAAACATGTATACCGTCACGTACAGGAATTAAATCAGTTGTTTGACCCACTTCTAGGGGGGTGACACGTGCTGCAAGTTCGCTCGGGATTTCAGACAGATTACGAAAGCCCATATCAGCACTTTCAACTTTCACGCCATTGGCTGTAAATTTTTTATCAATTGCGGCAACATCATTGCTATCTTTTAATGCAGCTTTAACTTGTTCTGCAACCTTTTCGATATTTTTTTCACCCGAAATACGTACATGTAATACATGGACTTGATTGCCTAATGCTGCTTGACCTTGTGGGGTTTTTAAGAAGTTTTCAACGTCTTGGTCACTAATTTTAATTCGTGACATCACCATTTGCTGGCGTAAACGATTAATGGCTAAATCTTCTGCAATGCGATTGCGCAGAGACTCATAAGTAGAAGGTGCAATGGCATCTAATTTTTGTTGAAAAGCTTCTAGACTTTGGCTTCCAGATTGGTTTGCAACTTTCATGACAGCTTCATTTAAGCTTTTTTCATCTGGTTTGATGTTGTAACGTTTAACTTGTTCAAGTTGCGCTTGGCGAATAATCAGTTGATCAAGTGCTTGTTGTTGCAAATACTGCTCTGGTGGAACTGGTTTTTTTTGCGCTTCAAGTTGATGCTTGATTTCTGCAATATTTTGTTCTAAATCACTTTTTAGAATGACACTGTTATCTACTACAGCAACAACCTCATTTTTTGATTGTGCGAAAGTAGTCATTGATGAAGATAAGGCTAAAGCAAGCGCAGTCGCTTTAAAAAAATGTTTTAACTGGATTGTCTTCATTAACGTTGTGTCCAAGATTGATTAATATTATTGAAACCTAGAATACGATTCTCTAGTAATGATGAAAGCTTGTTATTGAAACCACCTAAGCCTTTGAGGCTAATTTCAGCCATGATGGCACGTTTAGCATTCACACCATCTTCATTTACATTGTCTAGGTCGTTGTAGTAAGAACGTCCATACACTGAAACTCCCCAACAACACGACTCATAATTGACACCGAGTAAATATTCACGTGCTACGTTATTTTCGATATCGTATTGGGCATGGCCCATAATGCGCCAGTTATTTGATATTGGCTGAATGAAAGATGCCACCACTTGATCATATTGATCTTGTCGGTTTGGAATATCTTTACGATAGAAGTAACCCACATTATAAAGATTGCCTTTATCGCCAGTGTAATAGAGCTGTAAATCACGTTGGGCATTGTCACCATTCGACATCCAAGCCGAGTTTGCACCAATGCTAAGTTTTTGTGAAAGTTGGCTAGATATACTTAAAACAGGGCCTGTATGGTGTTCAGTATCAAACTCATCTGCAACATTATCTAAACTAACTCGACGATCTTCAAAATAATAACTTTGACCGATGCTGGTTTTTAATCGCTCTAAGCCAATTTCATCGAATAGGCTGTAGCTTAGACCAAGCGTTAAGAAGTTATTGTCTTCTAAGCGGTCATGTCCATAGAAACGGCGTGCACTAAATAATTGATCATAATTAATAGAAGCGGTTGCTGAGTCAAAGTTCGGATGACCTTCTTGGTTTCTGTACGGTGCATAAGCATAAAATGCGCGTGGAGTAAGGGTTTGTAAGTACTTACCATCTTTTTCAAAGGTTAAACCAGCATCTAAAGTAAATTGTGGCACCGTCACAGATTGACTTTCATTGGATGAGTTGGTGTCTTGATTAAGTGCATCAATGGTATTTTGATCGTAAAAAGTATTTACATTACGAAGGGATACTTCAGGAATAATAAATGACCAAGGATTGCGGTAATTATAGCGAACAGCAAAATCATTATAGATACGAGTACCACTTGGTTCGAAGGTTGTACCCGTTCCATTGGTGAAGTTGCTGATCTCTTTTTTGAAGTAAGCGGTATCGTGATTAAACTCGTATTGTAAACCCAGTGGATTTCCCGTTTTATAATTTAATAGGAACTGTGGTAAACGTGCGTAAGGACGGTCTTCATCAGAAACGGTTTTGTCCAAGGTTTGAAAGTTTTCAACCTTTAACTGGGCTTTTAAGCCAGGAATACCATTTTTATAGTTAAGTTCCCATGCACGACGTAAATTTAAGTCAGTTTTAGAGTTTGGATTATTATTTAAATCAGTGAAATAATCTTTATCTGATGCGTAGTTATAATCTAGGTTGGTAGAGAACTGCTCATTGATTTGCCAGTTGTGCAGTAAATGTAAATCTTTACGGTCTTGGTCGTCATACTTCTCATCAGAAGCTAAATAACCACCCCAAATCATACCTGAGCCGAAATTTTCGGTTAAGTAACGGAATTCACCTTCAAGCATTGCACCACGATCAGCAATATACCGTGGTGTTACTGTCGCATCGTAATTAGGTGCTAAATTTAAATAAACAGGTACAGCAAGTTCTACACCACCATCATTGGTGAAGCCAAAGCTTGGGCTTAAGATACCCGTAGTGCGGCGGTCATCAATCGGGAAGTTAAAATAGGGAACAGCTAAAACGGGAACATCTTTAACATAAAGCTTGGTTCCGCGAGTTTCTCCGCGCCCTGTTTCTTGATTCAATGTGATTTTGTTGGCTTGGATTTTCCAAGTCGGTGTTTCATCTGGTGGGCATGTGCTGTATGTCGCATTGTTCATCACCACAATGTTTTCAGAGGTGCGGGAAATCTTTTCCGCGCGACCATGCGCATGTTGTTCTTCTGAAATATAGAAGCTGTTATTTAAGTCGCCTTGCTGTGTTTTTAGGTTGTAATTGATTTGATCGCTTTGGGCGAGCAAACCAGCCTGAGCCATTTGAACACGGCCTTCAGCATTGGCAAATGTTTGTGTTTTATCAATGGTAATTTTATCGGCACGAATTTGACGACCATCTTGGTCAATGAGTACATTGCCTTCAAGTACTGAGTCACCATTTGGATCGTAATGACCATAATCGGCAGTAACCACTGAAGTGGCTTCAGCAGCACCTGGCGCTTTCGTTTCAGGGCTAATCGGGGTGATCCAAGCGCCTTGACAATATGCCGAGCTTAAGTGCTGTCCTTGCCGTTGTTGAGCCTCAGGAGTCGACTTGTCAACGTAGTATTGTTCAAAAAACTGTTGTCCAGGATAAGCTTCTTGAATGCTGTCCTTCATTTTTTGATTGTTGACAGTCGAAGCTGGAAGTGTGGACTCAGCATAGCTTGAAATCGAGCTGCCACATAAAAGGGTCAAGATAGCAGTCGCTAAAGGATTAAATTTGAACTGATGCTTCATTTGTCTCATTAACCAAGTATGCTTAATCGCAATTAATTATTCTCGCATCATAGAGAAAAAGTTGATAAGTGGCTACACTTAGTACTTTAAAAACTCAGCCTGTTTTAGAATTTATCGCAAATGAAAACACAACGTGAACAAATCATACATACATGGATTACATCTGTACTTGATTCAGATCAATTTGAAATTAATTTTTTGCCAGGCGATGCAAGCTTCCGTCGTTATGCACGAATCAAGTTGAATAATAAAACATTTATGCTTATGGATGCACCACCAGAAAAAGAAGATTGTGTACCTTTTGTGACGATTGACCAGTTTTTCGATACGCATGGTGTTCGTGTACCGCATATTGTTGCAAAAGATTTACAGCAAGGTTTTTTATTACTTGAAGATTTTGGTGATGTTTTACTCTCAACTTTGCTTAACGATGACACTGTTGATGCCTATTATGCGCAAAGTTTTAAGCAATTGATCGAATTGCAAGCAATTGATGGGGTGAAACAGTTTCCTGAATATTCGTATGAAAAATTGCTCAGTGAAATGCAATTATTGACGGATTGGATGTTGCCATCACTGCACATTGAGCCAAGCAAAGAAGAGCAGGCGTTAATTAAACGAACGTTTGCAATTTTGGCCAATGCTGCATTAGCGCAACCTCAAGTGATCGTTCATCGCGATTTTCATAGTCGTAATTTGATGAAAATTGAAGGTGAAACGGAACTTGGGGTGATTGATTTTCAAGATGCGGTGATTGGTGCGGATACTTACGATTTAATTTCCATTACCCGTGACGCTTATGTGCAGTGGAATGCAGATCAAGTTTATGCATGGTTTAAAGTTTTCTATGATTTGTTGCCTGAAGTTGCAAAACAAGACCGTGATTTTGAACAATTTAAACGTGATGCTGATTTAATGGCAATTCAACGACACATTAAAATTTTAGGTATTTTTGTGCGTTTATTTGAACGTGATGGAAAAACGGGTTACCTCAAAGATTTACCGCGTGTAATGTGGTATTTGCTTGAAGAAAGCAAGCCGTATGCAGAATTACAACCGTTTATGCAGTTTATTCACGCTAAAGTAATGCCGAAATTTGAAGCCAAATACGGTATTTACGAGGTTGCTGCATAATGAAAGCCATGATTTTAGCTGCGGGTCTAGGCAACCGCATGCGTCCACTGACTTTATATAAGCCAAAACCATTACTTGAAGTCGGTGGTAAGCCATTGATTGTATGGCATATCAAAAAACTAAAAGAAATTGGTGTGACTGAAATAGTGATTAATTCTGCATGGTTAGCAGATGTTCTGATTGGCGCTTTGGGTGATGGTTCGCAGTTTGGCGTGCAGATTCGCTGGACACGTGAGGATGAAGGGTTGGAAACAGCTGGTGGTATTATTAATGCCTTGCCCTTGCTTGGGACAGAACCTTTTATACTCGTGAATGGTGATGTCTGGACAACCTTTGATTTTACTTCTTTACTTAAGGTAAAACTTGAAAATGATCTTGCCCATTTGGTCTTTGTGAGTAACCCTGAACAGCATCCGAATGGTGATTTCACCCTTGCAGAAGGGCGAGCTTATACTTTTGATCAAAATCAACAGGGTGAAAATTTAACCTTTAGTGGGGTTTCTGTTATTCACCCTAAAATGTTTGATGGTCTGGAAAATGGCAAACGACCACTTGCACCTTTATTAAAAAATGCCATGTTGGATGGAAAAATTTCAGCAGAAAAAATGCAAGCAGCTTGGGTTGATGTTGGCACACCAGAACGATTAAGTGACCTAGATCTACAGATTCGTCAAGGGATGTACGCTTAAGTGCATAATCACTAAGCGTTAACTACTGTTCCACGGCTTAGAAATCGGTATACTTCAGTTTAATTTTATTGAGATGTCTTCTTTATGCATCCTTTTTTTCAAGACTTAAAGCAAGGTAGTCAAAAGCTTGGCTTAGATTTGAGTGAAGAAGCATTAAATCTATTGCTGAAGTATCAAGATGCCCTTGTGCTGTGGAACAAAGCTTATAATTTAACCGCCATTCGTGATCCTAAAGAAATGTTGGTGAAACATTTACTTGATAGTTTGAGTATTTTAAAAGACTTACCAAAAGGTCGGTTGCTTGACATTGGTACGGGCGGTGGTATGCCAGGCATGATCATTGCTTTATGTCAGCCAGAACGCGAATGTGTTTTACTCGATTCAAATGGCAAAAAAATTCGTTTCTTGAAGCAATTTATTGCTGATTTAAAACTAAAAAATGTAATTGCAGTGCAAACACGTGTTGAAAATGCAGACAGTATCAATGACTTGGGACAATTTGATGTCATCACCAGTCGTGCTTTTGCATCTCTAATCGACTTTGTTGCTGCATCGAAACCTTATATGCATGAGCACAGTGTTATTGCTTCAATGAAAGGCTTAATTCCTGAAGAGGAAGTTGCAGTCATTAAGCAAGAATTCAGCTGTGACATTGTTGCATTAACGGTTCCACGCTTAGATGAACAACGTCATCTACTTTTATTAAAACGTATTTAATTATTTTTGAAGGGTTGGGGTTACCATGGCACAAATTATTGCGATTGCGAACCAAAAAGGTGGTGTAGGCAAAACCACAACCGCAGTAAATTTGGCAGCATCGTTAGCTGTGTTAAAGAAGCGCGTTTTACTTGTGGACATGGATTCACAGGGAAATGCCACGATGGGATCTGGTATCCAAAAAAATGATATTTTATATTCAGTTACGGATGTTTTATTGGGCGAAGTTCCGATTGAAACAGCCATTACCAAAGCTGAAGTGGGTTATAAAGTTTTAGGTGCAAATCGTGATTTGGCTGGTGTGGAACTTGCGATTGCAGAACAAGATGGTCGTGAGTTTATTCTGCGTGAAGCATTAAAAGAAATAGATCATTCTTTTGATTATATTATTGTGGACTGTGCACCTAGTCTGAGCTTAATTACGGTCAATGCTTTAGCTGCGGTACACGGTGTGCTTATTCCAATGCAATGTGAATATTATGCACTAGAAGGTTTAGCTGATTTGACTCAAACCATTGATCGTATTCAACAAGCGCTTAATCCAGATTTGAAAATTATAGGTGTGCTGCGCACCATGTATGATGCGCGAAATGCATTGACGCGTGATGTTTCTGAAGAGCTTGAACAATACTTTGGCAAGAAACTGTATGACACTGTCATTCCACGTAATGTACGCTTAGCTGAAGCCCCTGCACATGGTTTACCGATTATTTTCTTTGAAAAAAGTTCAAAAGGTGCAGTTGCTTACTTAAATTTAGCAGCTGAAATGGTAAAAAAAAGTAAAGTACAAAAAGGAATGACAGCATGACCATAAAAAAACGGGGTTTGGCTAAAGGTCGTGGTTTGGATGCCTTGCTTGGTTCAATCCAAAAAGAAAAACTACAAATGGAAGCTCAGGCTTTAGATCATGGTCAGTTAAAACAAATCAATGTTCATTTGTTGACCCGTGGTGAATATCAACCACGACGTTTTATTCATGAGCACGATCTTCAAGAGCTTGCTGCTTCAATTGAAAAACATGGTGTGATGCAGCCGATTGTCATCCGTCCCATCGATGATGAAAAATTTCCTTATGAAATTATTGCTGGTGAACGCCGTTGGCGAGCGGCACAGCTTGCGGGTTTAACCGAAATTCCTGCGATTGTGCGTGATTTAACCGATCAAGTTGCCATTGCTTTGGCATTGATTGAAAATATTCAACGTCAAGATTTGAATCCAATTGATCAAGCGATGGCATTACAGCGCTTTCATGAAGAATTTGGCTTAAGTCATCAAGAAATTGCCGATACAGTCGGCAAAGCACGGACGACCATCAGTAATTTATTGCGTTTACTGTCTTTGGCGGACTCAGTCAAAGACTTTATGCAGCAAGGCTTACTTGATATGGGGCATGCTCGTGCAATCTTAACGTTAAAAGCCAAAGATCAGCTTAAAGTTGCAGAACATGTAATTGAAAAAAGTTTATCTGTACGTCAAACAGAGCAATTGGTGCGTGATTTGAATGCACCTAAACAAGAAAAAGCCAAAACAGACGTTGCACCAGATATTCAACAATTAACACAACGTTTAGCCGAGCGTTTTAGTGCAGATGTAAAAATTGATCATAATAAGCAAGGTAAAGGAAAATTGGTCATTCAATACCATTCTTTGGATGAGTTGGATGGCATTTTAAATATCTGTTTTGCAGAATAATTTTTTATTTTATTGGGGAAATACATGTGGGAATTAGTCAAAGCAGGTGGGTGGTTAATGCTGCCCCTTGTTTTATGCTCGATTTTTACTGTTGCAATTACAATTGAACGCATGATTCGGTTAAAAAAATCAATGATTTTACCAAAAGCATTGTTATTGAGTCAGACTCAAAATGCAGATGCGGTCATGCAGCAATTACAACAAGATGAAGCATTAAAGGGCAGTACCTTGGGGCGTATTTTTACTGCTGGCTATCAAAGTAAAAATCAAAATGAACAATATGCTCGTGCGCAAATGGAAGTCACGGCTTCTCAAGAAATTGGCTATTTGGAAAAAAATATTAATTTCTTAGGTACATTAAGTGCTGTAGCGCCACTTTTAGGTTTGTTGGGTACAGTTTTAGGTATTATTGAATCATTTTTAGTGATCGATTTAGGCACCAATAGTAATCCGACGCTGATGATTCCGGGTATCTCAAAAGCCTTGATTACCACTGCGGCAGGAATGTTTATTGCAATTCCAGCGTTGTTTGCTTATCGTTATTTTCAGCGCTTAGTGCAAGAATATGTTGCAGAACTTGAGCAACAATCGACATTATTTCATGCGGCACTTTTCTATCAAAATTCTACAGTTGAAGAACAAGATCTTAGAAAAGCAGGTTAGGGTGAAAAATGAAATTCAAACGCACACAAGTTGAAGATATTCACATTAATCTGACACCCATGATTGACTGCTTATTGTTTATCTTGGTTTTTTTATTGTTATCAACCACATTTAACCAATTTAGTCGTATGAATTTAACTTTGCCCGATGCGCAAGGTGTTCCGCCTAAACAATATGAACATAAAATTGAAGTGGTTGTTGATGCTTCAGGGCATTATTCAATTAATGGACAATCGATTGCGAGTAAAGATGTTGTTGATTTAAATACTGCAATTAAACAGATTTCTAATGAACGTCGTGATTTAATGTTTGTGATTGCTGCCGATGCTAAAGCCACACATCAAGATGTGATTCGTGTGATGGATGTTGCGGGTCAGCTTGGGTTTGTTAATATCAATATCAGTACTAAAGTTCCGTCTAGAGGTTATTAGTGAAGCAAGATTTTAAAGTCTATCTACGTCTTTTGGGCTATTTAAAGCCTTTTTGGGGTATAGCGATATTAGTTTTTATCGGTTTTGCAATTAGCGCAGCAACAGAAGTATCTATTGCAAAATTATTAGAAAAAATCATTACCGCAATCCAACATAGAGATCAAGGCTTTACTTCTATATTTCCTTTTTTAGTGGTTTTGTTGATGTTTTTCCGTGGTGTAGGTTCCTTTATCGGGGGCTATTTCACGGCAGTGATCTCTCGGAATTTAGTCTTTAATATCCGTCAGGAAGTTTTTGGTAAATTACTTAGACTTCCATCTCAGTATTATTTAGATAATACCAGTGGTCATATCACCGCTAAAATTATGTACAACGTGGAGCAATTAACGGCTGCTTCATCAGAATCACTAAAAACGATTGTACAACAAGGTTTGATTACCATTGGGTTGTTGGGGTATTTGCTGTATAGCAATTGGCGATTGACCCTTATTATTCTGATTTTTGCTCCGTTGATGGGTTTTCTGGTTCGTAAAGCATCGAAACGTATGCGGATATTGTCCATACAAGTTCAAGACACCATGGGTGATGTCAATCATGTGGTGCAAGAAACAGTTAATGGCAATTTGGTTGTAAAAGGTTTTGGTGGGCAAGAGTATGAACAAACTCGTTTTAAAGATCACTCGCTTGAAAACTTAAAACGTGGTTTGAAAATGGTGGTGGTACAGCAGCTCAATAGCCCTGTTGTACAATTTATTATGTCCATTGCCATGGGTATCATTATTTGGATTGCATTACGACCAGAAATTTTACGTGATACCAGTGCTGGTGAGTTCGTTGCTTACATTACAGCGGCGGGTATGCTAAGCAAACCAATCAAAGCATTAACAGATGTAAATGAAAAATTACAACGTGGTATGGCGGCAGCGCATTCAGTTTTTGAATTACTCGATTTGTCTGAAGAGCAAAATACGGGGACTTTAACACCTGTGCTTAAAGGTAATATTGAATTACAAGATGTGAATTTAACTTATGCAGATGGTCATCAAGCGATTCATGATTTTAATTTAAATGTTAAAGCGGGTGAAACGGTTGCTCTGGTTGGGCGTTCAGGTGCGGGTAAAACCTCCTTAGTGAATCTATTGATGCGTTTTCAAGAGGCCAGCACCGGTCATATTTATTTAGATCAGCACGATATTCAAGATATAGATCTGACTAGTTTGCGAACCCAAATTGCGATGGTGAATCAACAAGTGGTGCTGTTTAATCGTACTGTTCGTGACAATATTGCCTATGGACAGCTCGAAGGTGCAACCGATGCAGATGTTATTGCCGCAGCAAAAGCCGCTTATGCACATGACTTTATTATGGCTTTACCGCAAGGCTACGATACACAACTGGGTGCACAAGGTTTGAACTTGTCCGGTGGACAACGTCAGCGTATTGCTATTGCACGTGCCATTTTGAAAAATGCACCAATTTTGATTCTGGATGAAGCCACCAGTGCGTTAGATAATGAATCGGAATACTATATTCAACAGGCTTTTGATGCTGCCATGCAGGATCGCACGACCATCGTGATCGCGCATCGTCTATCGACGATTGAAAATGCTGATCTTATTGTGGTGATGGATAAAGGTAGGATTGTCGAGCAAGGTACGCATGTGGAATTAATTGCCAAGCGTGGTGCTTATCACCAATTGCATCAGCGTAATTTCGAGGAAAATTGATTTATGTCAATTGCACAATTGATTCAAGATGCTTGGAATAAACAAGCGAAGTGGTTAATTGTGCTTAGACCTTTGGCATGGCTTTATCGTGGTGGTTTTTTATTAAATAAAAAACTGTACCAAATGGGCATTAAATCAAGTTATCAAGCAGCTGTACCCGTAATGGTGATTGGAAATATCACCGTGGGGGGGAGTGGTAAAACACCGTTACTGATCCAACTGGTCAGTTATCTACAAAATAAAAATATTCGTGTTGGTGTGATTAGTCGTGGTTATGGTGGAAAAGGGCCTTTCCCAGCCTATGTTGATTTGGAATCTGTGCCAGATGTCGTGGGTGATGAACCTTGTTTGATTGTGCAATCAACTTGTGTTCCTATGGTGGTGGGTTCAAATCGACAACAGAGTATTGAGTATCTATTATCCAAGCATGACTTGGACTTAATTATTAGCGATGATGGTTTGCAACATTTGGCTTTACAGCGTCAAATTGAGTGGATTGTACTGGATCAAAATCGTGGTTTAGGCAATCAAAAATTATTACCTGAAGGCTATTTAAGAGAACCCGTAAGTCGATTAAATACAGGAACTGTGATTGAGCATGCAGCAAGCCCTACATCTGCTTTAAACATGCATTTAGAAGTGGATACACCCTATTTACTCAATGCAATGGAAGCTAAAATTTTTAATCCAGCCAATAATTTCTATGCTGTCGTCGGGATTGGTTTTCCGCAACGCTTTTATAAAACTTTAGATTCTATCGGTATTCATCAATTTCAATGTCATGAATTTCCAGATCATTATGATTATGAAATCACCGATCTTCAATTTGAAGATGCCAATCCAATCATTACCACTGAAAAAGATGCAGTGAAAATTTTGCCTTTATTAAAGCAAAACCCAGATTTTAGACGGGAAATTTGGGTCGTTCCTGTTGAAGCAGTACTTTCACCTCAGTGCTATGAGATTTTACATCAGCAATTACAGCAAGTCGGTATTCAAATTTCTTAAGGTTCATCATTTATGAAGCATATTGTTATTCCTGCACGTTTTGCAAGTTCACGTTTACCAGGTAAGCCATTGTTGGAAATTCATGGTCGTCCAATGATTTTGCGTGTGGTTGATCAAGCAAAAAAAGTCGCGGGTTTTGATGATTTATGTGTGGCTACGGATGATGAGCGTATTGCTGAAGTTTGTCGTGCTGAAGGGATCGATGTTGTGCTGACCCATGCAGATCATCCATCGGGTACAGATCGCTTAAGTGAGGTTGCGCGTATTAAAGGTTGGGCAAGTGAAGATATTGTGGTTAATGTGCAGGGCGATGAGCCTTTGCTTCCAGCACAATTGGTGCAGCAAGTTGCACAATTATTGCAATCACAGCCTGAATCTTCCATGTCAACGTTGTGTGAACCAATTCATAGCCTAGAAGAATTTAAGCGTGACAGTATTGTGAAAGTGGTGATGTCTAAATACAACCAAGCTTTGTATTTTAGTCGTGCGACCATTCCTTATGATCGTGATGGTGCTCAGAAAGAGGTTCAATCACTGCATCCACAAGCATATCGCCACTTAGGTTTATATGCTTATCGCGTCAATTTGCTACAAGAATATGTGTCTTGGGACATGGGGGTATTGGAACAGCTTGAAAGCTTGGAACAATTGCGTGTACTTGAAAATGGTCATCGTATTGCGATTGCAGTTGCAGAAGCAAACTTGCCACCAGGTGTTGATACACAAGCCGATTTAGACCGTCTGAACGAAATGGATGTATCTTGCTTTGAGTAGAATTTTGGCGCAGGTTGGATTTAAATTTAATGCAGAATAATGTGGTTGCACAAGTTTACCCATGGCAAAAAACGGTTTGGGATACGCTCACTGGGCGCTTCCCAAAACTTGGACATGGCTTGCTTTTTTATGGCAAAAAAGGCTGTGGTAAAGAAGCTTTTGCACAATATTTTTTGGCATGGGTTTTGTGTGCAAATCGACATGAGAGCAATGCTCCCTGTGGTGAATGTAGTAGTTGTCTCTGGTTAAAGTCGGATACTCATCCGAACTATGTATACATCAGCACAGATGAAGAAAATAAAAAGCAAAATGCTAAAATTAAAATTGAAAAAATTCGGGATTTATTGCCTTTTGTGCAACAAACCGTAGATGGTTGGCGTGTCATTGTGATTGAGCCAGCGGAAGCGCTTAATATAGCTTCTGCAAATGCATTGTTAAAAACACTTGAGGAACCGGGTGATCGAATTGTCATTATTTTATTGGCAGATCACTATTTGAAACTTCCTGCGACCATTCGTAGCCGCTTACAGCATTTTGCTTTGGATCGTATGTCTGAAGCGCAAGCAGACGCATATTTGACTGAGTATTTGCCAGATCTAGATCAGACACAAAAACAATTGTTGCTTAATTTGTCCAATCAAATGCCACTGCAAGCAATGCAACTGGCAGAAGCTGAATGGCCAAATAAACGACAAGAGTTTTTAAATGATTGGCAAAAACTCGTGACACAAAAGAATATGCCGATGGCAATTGCGACCAAGTGGAATAAAGCACTTAATTTTAGTGATTTTGTGCAAATGTTTGAATACTTGTTGTCCGATTTAATTTGTGTCAAGCTAAATCAACAAGTCAAAAATCATGATTTGGATTTCACTGTACTATCAGAACAATATTCATTGGAGTTCTTATTTAGTATTTACGCTGACTTGCAACAATCTAAACAATTGATTGAGCAAAATGTACAAAGCAATTTGGTGCTTGATCAATTGTGTATAAAACTAATGAATATTTAAATTTAAAGGGGAATGTGATGCAACCACGTATGGGCGGTATTATTCAAGTGAATATTCCAGATAAAGACACTTTGTACGCCAGTTATATGCCTTATGTTGTAGGTGGTGGTTTATTTGTTCCCACCAAGCAACCAATTAAATTGGGTGAAGAAGTTTTTGTACTGGCAACTTTACCTGAACAATCACAGAAAATCCCTTTAACAGGTAAAGTAATTTGGATTTCACAAAAACAAAATGGAATTAAATTACAAGGGTTTGGTATGCAGCTTTCAGGAGAGAAAGGCATTTATTACAAATCAGAAGTCGAAAAATTGCTTGCAGGTATTAAGTCTGAAGGACGAAGTAGTTACACTATGTAGTTGTTTAAACTCTTTTAGGATTTTACCGTGTTTGTAGATACTCACTGCCATTTAACCTTGCTTGATTTAACGCCTTATGATGGCAATTTAGATTTAGCATTAGCACAGGCGCGTGAAGCAGGTGTATCCAAATTCATGAGTATTTCGGTTGATCTAGATGATCATATCGAGCTTGCTAAAATTGCAGCACGTCATGACGATGTTGGATACAGTGTTGGTGTTCATCCTTGTGAAGACCCTGCGACGATGGCACGTGCAACCACAGATTATTTAATTGAGCTTGCGCAAGCAGAAAAAGTTTGGGCGATTGGTGAAACAGGTCTAGATTATTTTCACAGTACAGACTTTATTGCAGAGCAAAAAGAATGCTTTGCACGGCATATTCATGCTTCTCAGGTGGTGAAAAAACCTGTAGTTGTGCATACTCGTTCTGCAAAGCATGACACGGTTGATGTTATTCGTGCTGAAAAGTCGACCCATGGTATTTTGCATTGTTTTACTGAAGATTGGGAAACTGCCAAAGCCGTGCTTGATTGTGGTTATTATGTGTCATTTTCAGGTATCGTTTCGTTTAAAAATGCCCAAGATTTAAGAGATGTAGCGAAGCAAGTACCACTTGATCGTGTTCTGATTGAAACGGATAGTCCTTATCTTGCGCCGATGCCTTATCGAGGAAAATCTAATGAGCCAAAATACGTTCCCTATGTAGCCAAAGCCTTAAGTGACGTATATGATAAGTCCATTGAGGAAATCGCTTTCATTACTATGCAAAACTTTGAAAACCTCCTCAATTTAAAGTAAATAATTCGAATTGATATAAGCGCATAAGAGAGTTACAGAGTGAAGATGGATCGTCAGGCTCAGTTTCGGGCAAGAGAAGCGTTAATTTTTCAAGTTGCAGAGCAACTATTGTTAGAAAATGGCGAATCAGGAATGACACTTGATGCGTTGGCAGCAGAACTGGATCTTGCCAAAGGGACTCTGTATAAACATTTTCAAAGTAAAGATGAACTCTATATGCTTCTTATTATTCGTAATGAGAACATGTTATTAGAAATGATAAAGGATGCCGAAAAGGCTTTTCCAGAGCATTTAGCATTTTTTATGTTACATCATTTGCACCATCCTGAACGTACAGTATTGTTCCATCAAATTGAAGAACGTCTTTCTACGACAGGTGTTGGTATTCATCTTTTGTTTAGTGAGCTTTATCAGGTACGAAAACAGCGTTTGCGAATTATCTTCCGAATGACTGAAAGTTATTTAGAAAATATTCAAAGTGCGATGTCTGTGCGTGACTATTTGGCTTCAATTTGGGCTTTAACGCATGGTGCGGCAGCAATATTAAATTCTAGCTTCTATCAGCGTTATTTAGGTTCACGCGATACACTTCGTGTTGCCTATATCGATCAGGCTTTGGCGATGCCCAAGAAGCAAATGAGTTCAACGGAACAGTTCGCTTAAAGGTCAGTTATGAAGCACACAAAATCAGCATCAATTCGTGGTTTCACTCTAATAGAATTGATGGTGGTTATTGTGATTATGGCAATTATGACCTCTTTAATTTTAACCAATATTAATGGAGTGGATCAGCGTAAAGCGATGCAAGCACGAGAAGTGTTTATTATGGATTTGCGCAGGATTAACCGAGAAGCCAATGATCAAGCACGCATTTTTGCACTTGATGTTCAAACTGCAACCGATGTATCACCATTTCGTTATGCTGTGATTGAATATTTAGTTCCATCCATTCAAGCTGCACAAACATCTCAATTTTCTAAAAATCAAAAATGGCAAAACTATGCCGAATTTAAACCGCGTGATTTACCTGAGCAGGTTTCTTTCAATGTGCAGTTACTCGATCAGCAATATGAAAATGCCAATAATGATGATTTGCTTAATACCAATGCGCCAAAATTACTGTGGTTAGGCAATGGTGAAGCAAAACCAGTCCGTATCCAATTTTATTTTGAACAACGCCCAATTGGTGAAGAAATTGAGATTGATCATTTAGGTAAAATCAATGAAAGCTAGATATTCAAAGCAGAGCTATCTCACTTATCGCCACTCAGGATTTACATTGCTTGAAGTGATGGTTGCTTTGGCTATTTTTGCTACAGCAGCAATCGCATTGACTAAGGTTGCAATGCAATATACCCAAGCCACGTCTAATGCCATTTTACGCACGAAAGCACAATTTGTGGCGTTAAATGAAGTTGCTGTGATGGAAATTAATCAAGAGTGGTTGCAAGGAACGCAGTCAAAACAGATCACGCAGCAGAGTGAAACTTGGCAAATTGATAAATCTGCACAATCAACCATGAGTCCAAATGTGCAACGCATTGAAGTTCAAGTCAGCTTATTTGATGCTGAAGCAGGCAAAGTAGAATCAGGAATCACGCACTTGGTTTTCTTTAACCATAAGGTTGAATCATGAAAAACCAGCAAAAGAAGAATAAAAAAGGTTTTACTTTGGTTGAGTTGTTGGTTGCGATTGCTATTTTTACCGTGCTTTCGGCATTGGGTTGGAAAGTTTTTGATTACTTGATTAAAGTCAAAGAACGTAATACTGAACATGAGGTTAATTTAGGGCAGCTACAGGAAGCTTACCAGCAATTTTTGCGTGATACCGTTCAAGCCGTGCCGCTGACTGCAAATATAAAGAATGAGATTCAACCTGCCTTGGTTTTGCAAAATGGGCGTTTTAGTTTTAGTAAAACAGGTGTAACCGATCCTTTACAGCAGGGTATTTCACCAGATGAGCGTGTGGAATATCAATACCGTGCGGATGAAAAAAAACTGTATCGCCTAAAATACCGCCATTTAAATAGTACTGGACGTGAACAACCCGAGTCGAGTGTTTTGTTAAGTGAAGTAGATCAGTTTGAAGTAATTGTGTTAAATCCAAATGAAGCAACTTCATGGCCAGATGCGCAAGCTGATTTAATGGATATCACGCAAAAACAACGCTTACCGAAAGGGATTAAAATTAAATTAACAGTCAAAGATGTTGCTTATGAATGGATTTTTAGCCTGTTAAATACAGATTATTTAAAATCCGCAGGACAATAATTAAAACCACCATGCAAATAATTCAACGTCATAAGGTCTAAACAATTGAGCATCAAGCAGCAACAAGGTATTGCCTTAATCACGATATTGGTAATGGTGGCATTAGCGACTATTCTTGCTGCGACCATTGTAAAACGTCAGGCGAATACTGCGGAGAATACAGCCTATTTAATGCGTCAAAATCAATCCTTGTTGTATGCTAAAAGTGCGGAAGCTTTCTTTTCAGAGCTTTTGGTTGATGATGCAAATAATGCTGGTGCTGTGGATCATTTACAAGAAAATTGGGCAAAACCGATGCCTGCTTTTCCAGTTGAAGACGGCTTTGTCTCTGGAACTTTGCAAGACGAATCAGGTAAATTTAATTTAAATAGTTTAGTGAATGCTGAAGGTGTACCAAATCCTCAGGCAAAATTGTGGTTTGAAAAGCTCTTGCTACGTGTCGGTTTGTCAGAAAAATTAAGTGAAGCGGTTATTGATTGGCAGGATACTAATGACGAAACCAGTGGTACGATGGGAGCAGAAAATGGCTATTATCAAGGATTGTCACAGAGTTATTTAGCTGCAAATGCGAAGTTTCATAGTGTAGAAGAGCTTAAACTGGTTCGTGGTTTTGAAGATCAGAAGTATTTGCAAATCGTGGATTATGTTAGTGCCTTACCTACATCGGACAGCAAGGTGAATGTAAATACAGCACCAGCGATGCTGCTTGCGAGTCTAGACCCTAAATTGGATATTAAAGCTGTTGAACAAGCTTTACAAAAACGCCAAGCCAATTTGGAGCATTTTTCTAATATTAATGATCTTTGGGCAACGGAGCCTTTTAAACAAGTAAATCCTGATGTGCAAAGTCAAGTCAATGCTTTGTTGGGTGTGCAATCCAATTATTTCAAAGCTAAAATTGAAGTGTTGCTGAGTGAGCGTAAACGTCAGTTTAGTAGTGATTTAGTCCGTAAAGATAAAACAGTGTATGTTGTATATCGAAGTATGGCACCATTTTAATTAGATGGATCACTCAGTTGGCTATGCTGTTTTATCGCCATGCAATTTCCCAATTACATTGAACAGTAAAATTAATGCGCAGACTTTCACTTTTGCTTTATAATCCAATTTAATTCACAAATTTTGGATTGCATCACGGCACATGTTAATTCGTAAGTTATTTAAGTTTGAAAATGCTCATATCGTGCGAAATTGCACATCGGATCGCTGTAAGCGTTCAATTCATGGCCATAGTTATAAAGTTGAATTATTGCTTAAAGCTTCGAAGCTAGATCATGGTCAAATGGTGTATGACTTTGGGTTGTTGAAGGGTGTCATTAAAGATATTTTCGATAGTTTCGATCATGCCATTTGTTTTTGGCAGCATGATGATGCTGAATATATTGATGCTTGCAAAAAATTTAGTGCGCGTTGGGTATCTTTACCTGTTTCGCCATCAGCAGAACAATTTTCACGTATTTTTTTCTATTTAGCTCAACAAGTATTGGCATCTACAATTACCCAAAATGGGGAAGGTGATGTAGAGGTTTACTCGGTTATTGTGCATGAAACAGATACAGGTTATGCACAAAGCTTTGTAGAAGATATTGAAAATGAGCAAATGGGTGTGCTTAGTCTTGAACAAATCGTGTTCTCTGAACAAGTTCAAGCTGAATGGGCAGACTCAACGATGTATAAAAAACTACAACAAGGAATTAAATTCCAAAACCCAAGTGTCGATCTTCAAGTCAAAATTTAAAGACGGAACTACATTTGGGTCAGTTTTCAACAAGGATTAGGAAGAAGTCATGTCTTTAACTGAACAACAGCAGATTAAATTGGATAAAATTCAATTGGATGCGGGTTGGAAAAGTGGTTTGAGTGAATTTTTACTCAGTCCAAAAATGGATGAGTTAAAAGACTTTCTTGTTCAGGAAAAAAAAGCAGATAAAGTGATTTATCCACCAAGCTCACTGATTTTTAATGCATTAAATACTACGTCTTTAGCCAATGTTAAAGTGGTGATTTTGGGGCAGGATCCATATCATGGACCGAATCAGGCACATGGATTAAGTTTTTCAGTTCAGAAAGGGGTTGCAATCCCCCCATCTTTACGTAATATTTTTCATGAGCTAAATACAGATTTGGCTATTGTTAAACCGATCCATGGTGATTTAACTCGCTGGGCTGAACAAGGTGTATTGTTGCTCAATGCAGTATTGACTGTTGAAGCTGGTCAGCCGACTTCGCATCAAAAACGGGGTTGGGAAGACTTTACTGATCATGTAATTGATGTTTTAAATGAGCAACGTGACCATGTGGTGTTTATTCTTTGGGGTGCGTATGCGCAGCGTAAAGGACAACGCATTGATCAAAATAAGCATTTGGTATTAAAGGCTGCTCATCCTTCACCATTGGCGGCAAATCGTGGTGGTTTTTTTGGTTGTAAAGTATTTTCGAAATCGAATAATTATCTGAAACAAAATGGCATTGAGCCTATAAATTGGCAGCTGGACGCATGACACTATCTCCTGAACTAAGAAGTTATCATTCCGATCTAATTGTAGAGGAAGCAAAGAATGGCTGGCGCATTGTTCGCCTGAATCGCCCGAAATCTCTACATGCTTTAGATGAATCAATCGTCACTGCACTATTAAAAGTGTTCCAAGATTTTCACCATGATGATGCCGTAAAAGCAATTTGGTTAGATTCCACAACTCCTAAAGCATTCTGTGCAGGTGGCGATGTTCGTAAACTTCGTCAGTTGGTCATTAACGATGAAGTGGATACAGCGAATAAATTCTTTGAACAAGAATATGCATTAGATTTGTTGTTACATAATTATGCTAAGCCTGTACTGGTTTGGGGTGAAGGTTATGTCATGGGTGGTGGGCTAGGGTTGTTTATGGCCGCACCATTTCGCCTTGTGACTCCATATTCACGTTTAGCGATGCCTGAAATTAATATTGGCTTATATCCAGATGTGGGGGCTACACGTTTCTTGGCAGATCGTGGTGCAATCGGTTTGTTTACGGGCTTAACCGGTTCAATTATGACCGCAGCGGGTGCTTATGGCATTGGTTGGGCAACCCATATTTGTGATGCACAGCGTGATAATGTGCTGGAAAAACTAATCAATATTGATTGGGGACATTATCCTGCTGGTGATTTTCGTGCCATCGATGACACTTTAAATAGTATGCATCGTCCAGTCGGGCCTGGGCCACTACAAAACTCATTGGATGTGATTCAAAGTGTTTGTCGCGGTGTTAGTTTTGAGCATGATTACGAATCTATTATTGGTTTGAGTGATGCAAGAAGTGATTGGTTGCGTCAAGCCAGTGAAAACTTGCAAAAAGGTTCACCGACCACTGCTGCTTTAACATGGTTGTTATGGCAATGGGGTAAACAAGTTCATTCTTGGAATGAAGTTTTTGAACTAGAAACCCAAATTTCGGATTGGAAAATTCGTCATCCAGATTTTGTCGAGGGTGTTCGTGCACGTTTAGTGGATAAAGATCTTTCCCCAGAATGGAAAAAGGGTGTTGATTTCTCACTTAAAGCAATTTTGTCAGATTGTCCGCCTGTGACCAAAAATGAGAGTTGGAATAACCTGTTGAAACATTATGCTGTGATCGGTTAAGAATGGCAGATGAAATACAGCTGACAGACGAATATTGGATGCAGTTTGCTTACGAGCAAGCTGCCATCGCAGCATCGAAGCAAGAAATTCCTGTTGGCGCAGTCATTGTCAGTCAAAATCAAATTATTGGCGCAGGATATAATGCACCCATTTCACTGAGTGATCCGACGGCACATGCCGAGGTTCAAGCATTACGTCAAGCCTGTTTAAATCTGAATAATTACCGTCTTCCAGAAGACTCCATTCTTTATGTGACTTTAGAGCCTTGTACAATGTGTGTCGGTGCTTTAATTCACGCTCGGGTTTCGAAAGTCGTGTTTGGTGCAACTGAACCCAAAGCAGGTTCTTTGGTTAGTGCAAGAAAGTTATTTGAAACAGGTTATTACAATCATCAGTTTAATGTTGAGGCAGGCTGTTTGAATGAACAATGCTCCAAACAACTGAGTGATTTTTTTAAAATGCGTCGTGAGCAAAAAAGACTGCAAAAGTTACAAGAAAAGTCCTTAAATGATCAGAATAATTCATCTATAAGTATGTAAAATAGAATGACAATAATTATTGTCAATTAAAGGTTAGGATAATTTATGAATTCTATTCAAATTAAAAAAGAATTTAATGCACCAATCGATCAGGTTTTTAATTTGTTATCAAAACATGCGACTTATAATGTTGCCTTTGCGCCAATTCAAGTGGTGCGTGTTAAAGATTCTGCTGATCCAGAACGTCCTGATGGCGTAGGTTCGGTACGTCGTATGGGTTTTGGTCCAATCAAACCTTTACAAGAGCAAATTACTTTGCTTGAACCGAATCAACGAATTGAATATCAAATTATTAAAAATCCTTTGGTTAAACATCACTTGGGGATTATTGAGTTTCAAGCAGTTGATGCAGATAAAACGTTAGTGACCTATACCATTGAGTTGCAAGCACGTGCACCCTTTGTGAGTAAATTAATCCTTGCGCAGCTTAAATCTGCGATTAAACTAGGTTTTTCGAAATTAGCTAAAACTGTATAGCGTAAAGTGGAAAATTAATGACAGTTCAAATTATTACTATCGATGGTCCGAGTGGTTCTGGAAAAGGCACACTTGCGGCTAAACTCGCAGCGCACTATCAATTTCATTTGTTGGATTCTGGTGCTTTATATCGTCTGTTGGGGCTGTCATTATATCAACACAATTTATTGGATACTTTGGATTCAGCACTTGAACAATGCATTAAAATTGCAACAAATTTAGACATAAAGTTTGTTACAACTGAAACGAATAATACGCAGGTTCAGCTTGAAGGTGAAGATGTCACTCAAATTATTCGTACTGAACGAGTGGGTGAATTTGCATCAAAAGTTGCCGCAATTCCTGAACTTAGAGCAGCGCTTTTAGAGCGTCAACATGCTTTTGCACAAGAACCTGGGTTGGTTGCGGATGGGCGCGATATGGCAACAGCCATTTTTCCAGAGGCTCAAGCCAAGATTTACCTCACTGCATCGGCTGAATCTCGAGCGGCACGACGTGTAAAGCAGTTGCAGGGTATGGGGCTAGATGTTAAAATAAACGACATTTTAGCTAATATTGAAGCTCGAGACAAAAGAGATATGGAGCGCACAGTCGCACCACTCAAGCCAGCAGCAGATGCTTATATCATTGATAGTTCAGAATTGGGCATCGATGAAGTATTCCAGCTGATGACCAGTTTTGTCGATAAGCAATTATTAGCCAATTAAAGAATTTTCAGCCAAAGCATAGCTAGATCAGTTTATTACGGACTATGTGGAGGCTTTATTAAACCGGCCTTGTCTGATCCAAGACCGCTGACTTTATCAGGTATATCATGACCGAATCTTTTGCAGCCCTCTTTGAAGAAAGCGAATTAAACCTCAACGTTGAAAAGGGTGCAGTCATCCAAGGCGTTGTAGTAAGCATCGACTCTGATTGGGTAACAGTTGACACTGGCCTTAAATCAGAAGGTATTGTTGACCGCGCTGAATTCTTAAACGACCAACGTGAACTTGAAGTTCAAGTTGGTGATACTGTTGACGTTGTTGTTGAAGCTCTTGACAACGGTATGGGTCAAACAGTTTTATCACGTGAAAAAGCAAAACGTGCTGAAACTTGGACTAAACTTGAAAAAATCTTTGAAGACGGCGAAATCGTTACTGGTGTTATCTCTGGTAAAGTTAAAGGCGGTTTCACTGTTGACATCGGTCCAGTACGTGCGTTCTTACCAGGTTCTTTGGTAGACACTCGTCCTATCCGTGACACGACTCACCTTGAAGGTAAAGAGTTAGAATTCAAAGTAATCAAACTTGATGCTAAACGTAACAACGTTGTTGTATCTCGTCGTGCTGTTATGGAAGCTGAATCTTCAGCTGACCGTGAAGCTCTTCTTGCTCAGCTTGAAGAAGGTCAAACAGTTACAGGTACGATCAAGAACCTTACTGATTACGGCGCATTCGTTGACCTTGGCGGTATCGATGGTCTTCTTCACATCACTGACATGGCTTGGAAACGTATCAAGCATCCTTCAGAAGTTGTTGAAGTTGGTCAAGAAGTTACTGTTAAAGTACTTAAATTTGACCGCGAACGTAACCGCGTATCTTTAGGCCTTAAGCAATTAGGCGAAGATCCATGGTTAGCGATCATGAACCGTTACCCTAAAGGTTCAATCGTTAAAGCGCGCGTAACTAACCTTACTGATTATGGTTGTTTTGCTGAAATCGCTGAAGGCGTTGAAGGTTTAGTACACGTTTCAGAAATGGATCACACAAACAAAAACATCCACCCATCTAAAGTTGTTCAGATTGGTGATGAAGTTGATGTTATGGTTCTTGAAGTTGATGAAGAACGTCGTCGTATTTCTCTTGGTATCAAACAAACTCGTGCTAACCCATGGGAAGAGTTTGCTAAAGACCATGACAAAGGCGAAAAAGTATCAGGTACGATCAAATCAATCACTGATTTCGGTATCTTCATCGGTTTACCAGGTGGTATCGATGGTCTAGTTCACTTGTCTGATATTTCTTGGAATGAACAAGGCGAAGAAGCTATCCGTCGTTACAAGAAAGGTGACACTGTTGAAGCGGTTATCTTGTCTGTAGACGCTGAAGGCAACCGTATCAGCCTTGGCATCAAACAAATGAACAACGATCCGTTCAATGATTTCTTGGCAACTAACGAACGCGGTGCGCTTGTTAAAGGTACTGTAACTGCTGTTGACGCTAAAGGCGCAACTGTTAAGTTAGCTGACGAAGTTGAAGCTTCTCTTAAAGCTTCTGAAATCAACCGTGATCGCGTTGAAGATGCAACTAAGTTCTTGGAAGTTGGTCAAGAAGTTGAAGCTAAAATCATCAATGTAGACCGTAAATCTCGCTCTATCAACTTGTCTATCAAAGCGAAAGACGAAGCTGAAGAGAAAGAAGCTGTTGCAAACTTAAAAACTGCAACAACTGGTCAAGACAATGGTCCTAAGACTATTGGTGATTTGATCAAAGCTCAAATGAATCACTAATAAGTAGATGTTGAAATGTATTGTTAATGTAAATTAACCAATACTTTTTACACAAATACTGTAAACGGTAGCGTAGTATTAACTTATTACGCTACCGTTTTGTATTTAAACAGGTTATTATCGGATTATCTACAAAGTAGCTTGATAATTAAAGAGGTCAAAAATGACTACGGAAGCACTTAATAAGTCTGACTTAATAGAGCGAATTTCCCTTAAAAACCCACACTTAGCAGAGCCTTTAGTCGAAGAAGCTGTTAAAATTATGATTGATCAAATGATAGCCGCATTATCATCTGATAATCGTATTGAAATTCGTGGTTTTGGTAGTTTCGCTTTGCATCACCGTGATCCACGTGTGGGGCGTAATCCTAAAACAGGTAAATCTGTTGAGGTGGCTGCAAAAGCAGTTCCACATTTCAAACCTGGTAAAGCTTTACGTGATGCAGTAAACGAATCTGCAGAGTAATAAAAAATTCCAGAAAGGGGTGTTTATGCGTTACGTATTAGTCGCTTTGTTAATTGTACTATTTGGCTATTCATTGGCTTTGGTCTTGCAAAATGGTACTGAGTTAACGGTAGACCTATTATTTACCCAAGTTCCTGCTATGCGTTTAGGTCTATTGTTGTTATTAACATTAGCTTTGGGTGTAGTGTTGGGTTTGTTATTAGGTGTGCAGGTTTTCCGAGTATTTCAGAATAGTTGGGAAATTAAGCGACTTCGTAAAGACATTGAACACCTCCGAAAAGAGCAAATTCAAGCTGCTCAGTTGGCTGCTGCTGAAGCTGCTGCACATACTCGACATGAAAAAACAGTGTTAGATATCAATCCTAACGATCGTTCATCTAATCCATTGTAAGTCGAATTATTTAGCTTCTGGTTGGTGTATCTATACTGGAGTCGAGCTAAATGGTGTATGTGTAAATAAAAACTGATAACACTCCAAAGTATTTTTTTGGGGTGTTTTTTTATGGGTCTAACTTATAAAGCTTGTACAAAATTTATTAGAAAGTAAGGCACTTATTTTATCAATTGTGCTTAATGCAATTTTTTCAACTATCAGCGTGCAGGGATATTCTTTATAATGAGCTTTCTTTTTGTCAAAATGAAGGGTAAGTCTCTTGAGTATCATTGTTGCATTAGATGCTAAAAGCCAATATGACGCACTTACAATTGCAGAGCAGTTAGATCCTGCATTGTGTCGAGTAAAAGTTGGTAAAGAGTTATTTACCCATGAAGGCCCCAGTGTTGTTAAGGCATTACACGACAAAGGCTTTGACGTTTTCCTTGATTTAAAATTCCACGATATTCCAAACACGACAGCACAAGCAGTTTGTGCAGCAGCAGACTTAGGGGTATGGATGGTAAACGTTCATGCATCTGGTGGTCGTAAGATGATGGAAACTTGTGCTCAGCGCTTAAAAGCAGGCAATTACAGTACGCAATTAATTGCGGTGACTGTGTTGACATCAATGGGGCGTGAAGATCTTAAAGACTTGGGATTGGATATCGAACCATTTGAACAAGTGAAGCGTCTTGCTAAATTGACTCAAGAGAGTGGTTTGGATGGCGTGGTGTGTTCTGCTCAAGAAGCAAAAATGCTGCGTGAAACATTAGGACAAAATTTTGCTTTGGTCACACCGGGTATTCGTCCTGTGGGTTCAAATGCAGATGATCAAAAGCGCATTGTGACACCGAAGCAAGCGATGATGGATGGCTCAACTCATTTGGTGATTGGTCGTCCAATTACACAATCGGAAAATATGTGTCAAACATTGAAAGATATTTTAGCATCGTTATAAAAATTCATCCCTTTATCAAGAATGAGAAACATTGTTTATAAAGGGGGCTTGCCTCCCTTTATAAAGGGGAGGTTGGAGGGATTTATATAGCAGCCAATATACTCACGACAATTGGTGCAAGTACAGATAAAACAAAGCCGCTGACCATCGCATGTGGAATAAATTCATTGCCACAGGCTTGTTTCACCATGGGTAGGGTGACATCCATTGCTGTTGCCGCGGCAGATGAAATGGCAGAGCGTGGATAGCGCCAACCAATGCTATACATCAAAAGAATTGCAATAATTTCTCTAAATAAGTCGTTCATGAGGGCGATACTACCCAGTTCGGCATTTTTTAATTCAGTCACAACAATGCCTGTCATGGAATAAAAACCATAACCTTGCGACAACATAATTAAATCTTTGAGGCTAATATCTTTGATGATTGTTGCCGTAAACAATGCCCCCGCTAGTGATCCGATAATACAGCCTATAGGAACGAGCATGATTTTCCAATTAAGCCATGAGCGGTCAAGTGGTGAATAAGCTAGATCCAAACCAATTAAAAACATAAAAATAAGCAGTAAATTCCATGTGCTGACATGTAATGTATAGTCAAAATGATTAAACAGTTCGGCAAGCCCATAGCCTAATGCGAGTGCAATAAAAGCATAACTAATATTGATGAGTGATTTGACCAGAAGTTCTGCTGAAACTTTGCCTTGCATTGGTTGGTAGCCAATACTTTTAAACAGAAGGTAGCAACAGAGAAAGGCACCGACGGATGTTGCAATCGAGAGTGTGAGTGCATTGGATAAAATTTGTAGTGGGCTGCTTATGTTCTGCAATGTTTGAGAGAATTCAATTGCAATCGTAATCAGCAAAATATAAGTAAAATACGGCAGCATTTTAAATGCTAAGCTTTCTAGCCAATAAGGGAGTTTACGTGCAAGAATGAACCCAAAGCATAAACAGATAAGAAGTTGAATAATCAACCAAAGCGATTGCATACAAAAAGTCAGCAGATGAAAAGACACCTGCTTATTATGACCATTAAGTGATTAAGCTGCACGATTTCCAGATGTTTTGTTTAACAAACGGTAATCTGCGGGATTAAGTTTTTTAGTTTTTAGCCAATATTTCCATGTGTATGTTGGCCAAAGCGCAAAGTTTTTACCGCCATCTTGTTGATACCAACTGACACAGCCAGATTGCCAAACAGTTCCGTTGAGTAATGTTTGCACATCTTGGTTAAATCGGGTTTGTGCTTGGTCTTTGACCACAATTGCATGGCTATGGCTTTGTTTGACCAGCTGAATCATTTGTAAAATATAGTTGACCTGAGATTCAATCATAAAAATGACAGAGTTGTGTGCTAGAACGGTATTGGGCCCTAATAACTGAAAAAAATTTGGGAAACCTTTGGTACAAATGCCATAAAAGCTTTCTGCGCCATCGTGCCAAGCATCGCGTAAATCCAGCCCATTTTCCCCAACACATTGAAATGATTTTAAGTAAATGCGCGGATCGGTAATAAAGCCCGTCCCATAAATTAAGCAGTCAATCGTGCGTTGTTTGCCATCTTTGGTGATGATGCTGTTGCTGGTTAGTTCTTGAATGCCGTCGGTAATTAGTTCAACATTGCTACGATTGAAGGTCGGAAAATATTTATTGGAAATTAGAATGCGTTTGCATCCCATAATATAATTGGGGATCAGTTTGTGGGCGATATTTTTATCTTTTACTTGGTACTTAATATAAGCTTCAGCTAATTTTTGCGCATATTTCATCACGGTTGGCTTAACAATCGGTACAACGCGAGATTCATTTGACCAATATAAACGTGCACGGTGAATTTTTCGCAACCAATCATATTTGGCAAAGAGTTTCTTTTCTACATTTTTATAAGTACGTTCATCGCGTGGAATCACCCAAGCTGGGGTGCGTTGCATGACATACAGTTGCTTAACTTGTTCTGCAATTTCTGGAATGTATTGAATGGCACTGCCACCAGTCCCAATTGATGCAACAGATTTGTTATTGAGGTCATATTGATGATCCCATTGCGATGAATGGAAAACTTTGCCCTGAAATTTTTCAATGCCTTTGATATGTGGAATTTGTGGCACATGTAACGGACCAGATGCAAAAATAACAAATTGTGCGATGAGGGTTGTGTCATTATTTAAAGTCAGTGTCCAATCACAACGTTGTTCATTGTATTTGGCAGCGATAACTTCACAATTAAATTGGCAATATTTTTTTAAATCGTAAGTGCTGATTAAGCTTTGTATATATGCAAAAATTTCAGGTGCTTCAGCATAGCGCTTTGACCAATCACTTTTAGGTGCAAAAGAAAGTGAATACATATGGGATTGCACATCACATGCAGCACCTGGGTATTGGTTTTCACGCCATGTCCCACCTATATCGTTGGCTTTTTCTAAAATAACAAAATCTTGAATGTTATTTTGCAACAAGCGAATTGCCATGGCTAAGCCACCAAAACCTGCACCAATAATTGCAATTTGAGTTTGCTGTGCTGTTTGCTTTATTTGAGTTGTATTGCGCATTATTTTATTTGCCTTGTACACTTTTATTTTTTTATAGCTTAAATGAATAACAGAACAAGTAACATGATAAGCATGACAAAAAAATTGATAGATTCGGCAATTTTCAAGCACGAAATTTTATAGTAAAAAATGTCATATTACTTTAATCAGAAAATGCTATGAAACGGTCAGTTCTCGGCTTGATGTATTTAATTCAAGGCATGCGTAAAGCTGGTGTCGAGGTTGATCAAAAACTTCAAAGTATTGGTTTACGCGCTGATGCTTTAGATCCCAGTTCAATTATTCATCCTTGTTTGGAGTGGAATGTATTAAGTGTGATTGGGCAAGATGTCACTCCTGAAACAGGTTTGTTTATTGGACAGCATTATGCACTTGCAGGCTATGGTCCTTTGCTTATGTTATTGGTGACCAGTAAGGATATGCGTACAGCTCTAGAGCAAGGAGTTCAGTATCAAGCGCTTACCCATTTAACAGGGGAATTAAGTTTGAAATATACAGAGCACAAAGTTGCACTGTGTTATGAACCACAAGATTTAAACAGTGATTTGGGGTTACTGCGCGCGCAATGTGAAATTTCAGGAACGTATAAATTTATTCAAGATCTTTATAAAATGATGGGGTTGAGCATTCCTAAAATTCATATTGAATTGCCATTTGTACAATCAGAAAATCGGCAGTTCTTAGACATTTATCAGGATTACTATGGTTCAGAGTTGCAGTTTGGGTCGGAGAGTGCAGAATTTTGGTTCGATGCTGCGGTACTGAATGTACAAATTCCATCGGCAGATCAAATGACTTTTATGATTTATGAAAGAAAATGCGTTGCCGAATTGGAGCGATTAAGTATAGATGAACAGATTCCTTCATTGGTACAACGGGTGCAAGATTATTTGGAATTACAGCAAGGTGTAATGCCTACGATGGCAGAAACAGCACAAGCCTTACAAATTCCAGAGCGAACCTTACGTCATCAATTGCAACAACTGCAAAGTAGCTATAAACAAATACGTGAACAGTTAATTAAAGATAAAGCATTAAGGCTTATAGAATATAAAGAGTATTCCATTGAAATGATTGCCGAGTTGTTGGGGTATTCAGAACCGGCAGCTTTTAATCATGCTTTTAAACGGTGGTTTGGATACAGTCCACGTCAGTACTCTAAATAGCCTAAGTTTATTAATGCCAAAGTGCTATATATTCCTTCTCAATCTTCGCTATACTTTGCATAGCCTAAAATAGTATTCAATGATATGTCTGATTTAAATTCTAAGCACAGCACAGCCTTTACACCTTTGTCACCTGCAGAACGTTATGCGCAAGCGATATCTTCTGGTCAGTTCATGCCAGATGATGCACAGGCGCAAGCTGTTCATGAGTTAGATCGTGTTTGGCAAGAACTGATTCAACGCTTTAAGGCATCGAAAAAAGCCTTTCGTCGTTTCCGTCGTCAAACATCTCCACAAGGTGTATATATGTGGGGCGGTGTGGGGCGCGGTAAAACATGGTTAATGGATCAGTTCTTTGATTCAATTCCTTTTCGCCGAAAAATGCGTATGCATTTCCATCATTTTATGCAGCATGTTCATCGTGAATTAAATAAGTTGTCGGGACAGCGTAATCCACTTGATTTGGTGGCTGACCAAATTTATCAACAAGCAGTGGTGATTTGTTTTGATGAATTTTTTGTTTCAAACGTCACCGATGCCATGATTTTAAGTGAATTATTCCAAAAATTATTTAATCGTGGTGTCACGCTGATTGCGACATCAAATATAGCTCCAGATGGTTTGTATAAGAATGGTATTCACCGAGACCGCTTTATTCCAACCATTGAAATGGTGAAAAAGAACTGTGCGATATTAAATGTCGATGCAGGTGTGGACTATCGTTTACGTGTACTCAAACAAGCTCAATTGTTTAAAAATCCACTGACGCATGATCATAAAAATTGGATCGCACAGCGTTTTAGTGCATTGACACAAACGCAAACCATTTCTCAAGAGCCAATTATTATTAATAATCGTATCGTTGAAACGATTGGGCATACTGAAGATGTTTTATGGTGTGAATTTTCAGAATTGTGTTTCAAACCACGTAGTCCAGCGGACTTTATTGAAATTGCCAATATTTACAATACAGTATTGGTAAGTAATGTTCCGCATTTGACAGATTACTTGTCGGAAGGGACGCGTCGTTTTATTTATTTGGTCGACGAGTTTTATGATCGTGGTGTAAAACTGTTACTCACCTCTGAAGATTCAATTATCGATATCTATCAAGGTGAAAAATTAGCCTTTGAAATTGAACGCACGCGTTCACGTTTACTTGAAATGCAATCCGACGATTACTTGAATGCTGCACATAAACAAATTCAGAAAAGAGAGTCGGAAGTTAATTAAATAGCAAGCGCCAGAAATGGCGCTTTTTTTATAACTAGAAAATATCTGTTTTCTCGACATTTAAGACTGGTTTTTGTCTAATCTTTACTCTATAACTATAGTAATGTTGAATTTAAGCGCTATTTTTATCTATAAGTCTGCACTTAAGTCTAATGTTGACATTTCAAAAACTTTATACACTATAAAAAGGTATTTAAGCTGATGATAATGTCGCTTTTGTGATCTGTGTTTTATTGAATAATGGATCCCTTTATTCTATAAAAAATGATCACTATTTAGGAATGTGATAGTACTATTCAGCTAGATTTAAATCGGTATACTAGAATCTCTTGTTATAAAAAGTAGCAATATCAGGAAAGACAATGACTGCACGTATTCAAAAAGGCAAGTTAGCGATTGCTAAAGAACTTTACGATTTCATCGAAAATGAAGCATTACCAGGTTCTGGTTTAGATAGCGAAACATACTGGAAAAACTTCGAGCAAGTCGTTGTTGATCTTAGTCCTAAGAATAAAGCGCTTCTTGCTAAGCGTGATGATATTCAGGCTAAAATTGATGAATGGCACCGCAACAACAAATTTGAATTAGAAGCTTATAAAGCTTTCCTTACAGAAATTGGCTACTTATTACCAGAAGTAGAAGATTTCCAGATCAGCACAGAAAATGTCGACGAAGAAATCGCATTATTGGCTGGCCCACAACTTGTCGTACCTGTACGTAATGCACGTTACTGCTTGAATGCAGCAAATGCACGTTGGGGTTCTTTATATGATGCACTTTACGGTTTCGACGTCATCTCTGAAGAAGGTGGTGCAGAAAAAGGTAAGGGCTATAACCCAGTACGCGGTGATAAAGTTATCGCATTTGCGAAAAACTTCTTAAATGAAAATTTCCCTCTTGCAGCAGGTTCGCATGCAGATGCAACGCAATATGCTGTAGATCACAATAAACTTGTTGTGACCTTAAAAGATGGCACTCAAACAACGGTTGCACATGAAGCGCAATTTGTGGGTTATAACGGCGAAGCAGCTGCACCTACAGAAATCGTATTCAAGAATAATGGCTTGCATGTCATTATCGAAATTGATGCAACTAGCCCGATTGGTAAAACAGATGCGGCAGGCGTTAAAGATTTAGTGCTTGAAGCTGCTGTAACGACTATTCAGGATTTAGAAGACTCTATTGCAGCTGTTGATGCTGAAGAAAAAGTTGAAGGCTACCGTAACTGGTTAGGCCTCATGAAAGGTACTTTAGAAGAATCGATCGAGAAAAATGGTAAAACTGTTACTCGTAGTTTGAATAAAGACCGTACGCATAAAAACTTAATTGGCGGTGAAACCATTATTCATGGTCGTTCATTGATGCTTCTTCGTAACGTAGGTCACTTGATGACCAATCCAGCCATCCTTGTGGATGGTGCGGAAATTTATGAAGGTATCATGGATGCATTGGTTACACCATTATTGTCTTTTGCAGACATTAAAGGTGAAAACGAAATCAAGAACTCACGTAAAGGTTCTATGTATATCGTTAAACCAAAAATGCATGGTCCTGAAGAAGTTGCTTTTGCTGTAGAGCTTTTTGAACGTGCTGAACAATTATTAGGTTTACCAGCTAAAACGCTTAAAATCGGTATCATGGATGAAGAGCGTCGTACTTCTGTAAACTTGAAAAACTGTATCGCTCAAGCAAAAGATCGTACGATTTTCATCAATACGGGCTTCATGGACCGTACGGGCGATGAAATCCATACCTTTATGGAAGCCGGTCCATTCGTTCGTAAGGGTGAAGTAAAAGCGCAAATTTGGTTCCCTGCATATGAAAACCGTAACGTAATGGTTGGCTTGAAAGCAGGCTTACGTGGTAAAGCGCAAATTGGTAAAGGCATGTGGCCTAAACCAGATATGTTGCTTGATATGTACAAAACTAAAACTGAACATCCAGATGCTGGTGCAAGCTGTGCATGGGTTCCATCACCAGCAGGTGCGGTAATTCACGCGATTCATTATCACCAAATTAATGTTGCAAGCCGTCAAAAAGAATTATTGGCGACTGAAGCATTACCTTTAGATGATTTGTTAACTCCGCCTTTAGCGAAAGACACCAACTGGTCTGAAGAAGAAAAAACCAAAGAGCTAGAAAATAACTGTCAAGGTATCTTGGGTTATGTGGTTCGTTGGGTTGATTTGGGTGTAGGTTGTTCTAAAGTTTTAGACATTAACAACGTAGGTTTGATGGAAGACCGTGCAACTTTACGTATTTCATCTCAACACGTTGCTAACTGGTTGCGTCACAGTATTGTGACACGTGCGCAAGTTGAAGAAGTGATGAAACGTATGGCTACTATTGTGGATCAGCAAAATGCAAATGATCCAGAATATACTGCTATGGGTCCAAACTTTGATGGTATTGCATTCCAAGCAGCGTCTGATTTGATCTTTAAAGGTGGCGAACAGCCTTCTGGTTATACAGAGCCGTTGTTGCATGCTGCACGCTTAAAATTAAAAGGGTATACAGGGGACTAAGTTTCCACTGTAAATAAAAAAGCCTCTTCGGAGGCTTTTTTATTGCCGCGTATAAGAATAAGAAGCCAGATCTAAAGATAGTCGAATATTTGATATTGTTGCTTTATATAAAAATATAAAACTTTAAAAATACCAGTGAAATTGTCTGATCAGTAATTATGATCACGATAGGGGGATTGGTCATTCCAGAATGAAAAACTTATAAGTCTGCTTCATGTGATGCCCACTGATCATTCTTTCTCATGCGTGTTTGGAGGATACAGGTTAGGTTGAAAATATATATTCAATTGCTTGTGGAAATATTCCCAAAGGTAGCGTTTGAATGTTTACATTGACTTAAAGCAGAAATTAAAAGAATTCATCCTTAACTGAATTCTTTTAATTGAATGAAGTTACGTTTTTAATGCGCTAAGTTTTTAAAAATATGCTTAAGGCTTTCCATCATTTTTTCAATTTGTAAGGGCGTTAAACCTTCAAAAGATTGTTCCAAAACGACATTGGTTAGATCATTAATTTTGTGAGTCATTTCTAGACCTTTATCCGTTAAAACAACCCGAGTAATTCGAGCATCGTCTTCACATGAATATGTTTCAGCTAGGCCTTCATCCTTTAGGCGATAAACAATTTTTGTTGTTGTTGACATCTTAGAGACAACCATTTCAGATAAATCTGAAACGCTGGCATGAGGCTTTGACTTTAAGGCAAGCAAGATACGACGGCGTGAATTATCTAAACCATATTTTTTCAAGGCATGGTCTACGTTTTGTACATATTGAGCATGTACTTGAGTAACCCAATAGTATGGAAAATTTTCTAAGGTAAAATCTTCCGCCAAAGGTAAAAATTTACTGTATTTTTTAGTCATGAATGGACTCCCCTGTAAGCTTTGTAATTGTAATTCGTTAACGCACGCATTTTATTATAAAGTTAATTTGCTGCGCAGAATATACTAAATTTTTTTAGAGCTAATCAATCTATATATTAAGTTTTTTATAATGTAATAAGGAAACCTATATAAATAAGTTCTCTTATTACAAACAATTAAAAATTAAGCATGCTCGTTGAGTAGGGACATGGTGTAGCTGTCTTTATCTTGATGAAATACCACAATACTCTGGGCAAAGTTAAGTACTTCTTCTTGAATTTCATAATTTTGATAAGAATCTGAAGATAACATTGCCGCAGGACTGCCATGTTGTAAAACGATAGGTAAGCACATTTCAGACTTTTGGGTATTATGTGTGACTATGGCCTTAACCTGATGCTGATCAAAGGATGAATCTAGATTAAAATATGCACCTTCATAGCTTGTATTCGCAATCGTTTTCGATGTTTTTTTGAAGCTTAATGCTTTTTTATTTGTCATAGCGAATAATCCTGTAAGTTTTTTGCTTGGATTAGAAATGTACACATCTAAGTTTCGCGAATAGATTATTTCATTAATTAATCTTGGCTATGTTTCATTCTAGTGAAAAAAACAGATTTAGGAATTGGTCTTTTTAACAAAAAGTTTCTGATATTTTTGTCATAAGTTGAATAAATTGATATATTTATTAAATAAATATTAATATAATTTTCATAAACAAGAGCTTATGCCGAGGCTTTTTTATTTTTCATTATATTTTTCAAATATGACTGAGTAGTTTGTTTTTTGAAAACAAACAAACAAACTATTGGATGAATAGATGCTGTGAAGTCTGAAATTTATACAATTTAAATATTTAGTGGTTAAAAACATAAAAATCTAATTACAAATTTTATAGATTGTGCATAATAAATTTATCTATTGTTGAACAGGTTACATATATGGATCCGTCGCCGTGCAGGTCTACGTTTCGTTTTTGCCAAATTCATAAAATCGGAGATATAAACTAATGGAGTTTTTATTAGATCCGGGAATTTGGATTGGGTTACTTACCCTTATTGTTTTAGAAATTGTTTTAGGTATTGATAACCTCGTCTTTATTGCCATTTTGGCTGACAAGCTTCCGCCTGAACAACGTGACAAAGCCCGTATAGTCGGTCTTTCTCTTGCGTTAGTGATGCGCTTGGGTTTATTGTTTGCTATCTCTTGGTTAGTCACCTTGACTAAACCGCTTATTACCGTCTTTGACTGGACTTTCTCAGGTCGAGATCTCATTCTCTTATTTGGTGGTTTATTCCTGCTTTATAAAGCAGTAAGCGAATTGCACGAAAGAATGGAAGGACAATCTGAAGTTAAAGTTACAACGAATGTTGTTTATGCAAGTTTTACCGCAGTTGTAGCACAAATTGTAGTGCTGGATGCCGTATTCTCTTTAGATTCGGTCATTACTGCAATTGGTATGGTCGACAATATCTATGTGATGATGGCTGCAATGATTGTTGCCATGGCAGTGATGTTACTTGCTTCGAAACCATTAACTGATTTTGTAAATCGTCATCCGACCGTCATTATTCTATGTTTAAGCTTCTTACTCTTAATTGGTATTAGTTTGATAGCCGAAGGTTTTGGTTTCCATATTCCAAAAGGCTATATCTATTCAGGTATTGGCGTTGCAATTGTGATTGAAGCTTTCAATCAGTTTACCCAACGTAATGCTACCAAGCATGAATCAAAAATTCCATTGCGTCATCGTACCGCAGATACCATCTTAAAATTGATGGGCGGAAAAATGGAAACGCTTACAGATAGTGCTCAACACGCTGAAGCGCAAGAAGCATTTGCTGATGAAGAGCGTTATATGATTGGCGGGGTATTAACCTTAGCCGAAAGATCAGTAGCCTCGATCATGACACCACGTAGCCAAATTTCGTGGGTGAATATTGATGATGCCCCTGAGCGGATTCGTGAACAAGTTTTATCCGTACCACATAGCTTATTTCCAGTTTGTCGCGGCAGTTTAGATAAAGTTTTGAGTGTGGTGCGTGCAAAAGAATTGCTTGATGTTCTGGATGATGAGGAACAACTTAAAGCTCTTATCAAACGTCATCGCCCGATTTATATTTTTGAAAAAATGAAAGTGATTGATGCCATTAATACCTTGCGTACATCAAAAGGTTCATTGGTTTTGGTCAGTGACGAGTTTGGTAACGTACAAGGTTTAATTTCTCCACTGGATGTTTTTGAAGCTATTGCGGGTGAGTTTCCTGATGCAGATGAACAACTCGATTTAGTCAAAATTGATGAGCATACATGGAAAGCTTCTGGCATGTTGGATGTCTATCAACTTGAATTAGAGTTGGGCATGATTGATTTGGTTGATGAAGATGCTGGTTATATCAGTGTTGCGGGTTTAATTTTAGATAAAACCCATGGTGAAGTTGTGTTGGGTACTCAGTTGGAGTATCACGGCGTTCACTTTGAGGTGACTGAATTAGATGAAAACCGAATTAAATCTGTTTTAATTACATATCGCTAGAGCAATATAGCGCATAGCTGTAACGGTATTTGATATCTTGGTCATCGTAATTTTTTGAATTAATTTGAAAAACCCAATGGACGCGTGCTGTTGGGTTTTTTATCCTGTCTCGTTTTTCTTTTAAGTTGTAAATTTGATCAGATGATGGGGAGAATAATTGGATTCATGTGACATGAAAATCCCTATTTTTTGTGATGTTAAAATAAGTAAAATGAGTGATACTTATTATATAAGAATAAAAGATGAGTCACGCTCATGTTAATTACAGAAACGGTTACAGATTTTTCAAAGCTTGCGTCTGGACAAAAAAAACATTTTTTTAAAAAAATATGGGCATTTGATCAGCACATTTTCCCCAATTCTACGGTAAAAGAAATTTATAATTTTGTGCATGATGTGGATGCAGTTTCAGTCCAAGTTATTCATTATTATCATGAAGGAAAATTAATTGGACAAAATGTTCTGCCAATTGTTAAACTTTTTTTAGATGGAAAACCAATCTTTGTTTTGAGTTCTCGAGCAGGTATTTTACCTGATTACCGAAGCGGAAATCGAACACTCAATAGTGCTATTCGTGTGGTACTTAATCATCAAATCCGCCATTTGACTATCCCATTATGGTTTGTAACTACAGTAATACAGCCTAAAGTGTATACACTTTTTGCTTCACGATCACAGCGTTTCTTTCCACGTGCAGGAAGACAGATTCCTCAAGACTATTTACAGGTTTTAAATATTTTTCAGCAACGTAAACATGAAGTGCAAAAACGTCGAGAAGATATTTTTGTTCACCCAATTGTGCGGCCTAAAATAAGCTTAGATCAATTGCGGTGTTTGAGAAATAAAGCGACTACGCATATTAATTTTTTCATGCAACATGTCCCTGATTATTTTGATGGTATGGGCTTGATGTGTGTCTGTAAATTAGATTTAAAAACGATTTTTGAGATGATGTTTAATTTATCTTTTAATCGACATGTGCATTAGGATCACTTGACCTTTTCACAAGTAGAGGTCAAGTGATTTCATTAAAATCAAAGCATCTGCTAGATTTCAAGGATTTGAATATCTGCATATTGTTGAATTAAATCTGGATTTAAACTGTGAATATAATCCATAAATGCCACATTAAAATGACCGAGCATTTTTGTTTGTTCAAATGCCAATTTTCCTGCAATTGCAAAATGTGTATGTGCTGCAATTGTGGCAATGGTCGGTGTTGCTACAGCACAATAAGCGGCAATTAAAGCACCCAATGCACAGCCTGTTGCTGTGACTTTAGGTTGTAAATAACTCCCACCATTGACTTGAATGACTGCATCGAACTCTTTGGTTAAAATAAAATCGGATTCACCTGAAATAGCAATACATTCGGCATGTTCTAATAGTAGTTTAGCTTGGCTATACACATCTGCACTGTTTAAAGTGCTATCGACACCTTTAGATTCAACTTGATTGCCTGCAAGCGTACTAATTTCTGAAGCATTACCACGAATGACAGTCGGGTTATAGTGTAGTAATTCATCCACCATATCTGAGCGCCATTTTAGAATAGTGCCATAGCCCACAGGATCGAGTACCCAAGGTGTGTGGGTGCGCTGCGCCGTTTGTGCAGAAATTTGCATGGCTTGCATTTGTTCGTTGGTTGGAGTACCCAAATTAATGCTGAGTGCTGCGGCAATGGTGGTAAAACTTTCGGCTTCAAATGGATTATCAATCATGGCAGGAGAAGCGCCAGCAGCGAGTAAAACATTGGCTGCATAGTTGGCTGCAACACTATTGGTCATACATTGCACGAGCGGCTGCTGAGTTTGCAGCTGTGTCCATGCTTCAACAATATGCTCGATTAATGTTGAAGTTTGATCCATTGGATTATTCCTTAAGTTGAACAGGGTGTGATTAGAGAAACTAGACATATTTATCACCATTTATTGGGTGAAATAATGGTCTTGATGCTTACAGGTACGACAGCATAAGGTCACATAATTTTCTGCGTCGTAATCCACAGTAAGCTCATTTGAACCACAATACATACAGCGTTTTTGTGAATAAAAACTTAAACGAGGTTCAATCTTTTTCCATGAATGTCGAATGGGTTGGAAAAAAATATTTTCATCGTAGCCTAAAAAGCGAAAAAACAGGATTTCGCTCATTTTACTAAAAGGGATATTATATGGGCGTGGTAGGGTGGATGTTTCCCATTTTTCAGTCACAGCACGTTCACGATATTGTTGTAAAGTTTTCTTTAATAAATTGGTATTAATAAAGTTTTCATTACGTGCCTTGAGTGCTTTTTGTTGGTTTAAATATTCCAGTGCTGTTTGCACCAGAAAATAAATTTGCCCGACAGCCAACGAATCCATCAAGCGATAACAAAAGGTCTGAAAAGCATTATTTCCTGCAATTTGTACGCCCCATGTGCGGCAATAAAACTGGGCAAACTGAATAATTTCTTGATAGAGCACCAAATAGAGTGCATTTTTGACTTCATCTGCATTTTTAAATGGCACACCCATGGTTAAATTTTCATAAAACCAATTTCGCAGTTGTTGAGTAATACTAAATAAACTGGGTTCAGAATAGCCATCTAAGCGTACATTGACATAATAATGATGCGCCTCAGACGCAAAATCTTTAGCGATTAAGATTTGTTCTTTAACCAATTGTTTGATCAAATAATTTTGAAATAAATAATTGGGGGTAATGGAATGGTATTTAATGCTTTCCCAGTCAATGTATTCATGATGTGTAGTATGTTCTTGAACTTGGTTGTCCAAAATACTCAGTAAAAATAATTTATTGAGAAAACTGATTTGATCCAGTCTGTATTCGATCTGATCTTTATTTTTATCTTTAGATTTAATTTTACGTTGCTCTTGCAGTCGTGTTTCCGTGAGCATTCTTTTTCGATTGGCTAAGCATTTGTCACAATGACAGTTATTGCGTTGGTCTTGAAAAACACGATGTTGGCAGTGACTACATTCATGAAAATTAATGGCTTGATCGTATTGTTCTGCTTCAATCCAGAACATAGATGCCTGACATAAAGGGCATGATGTACTTTCATCTAACTGTTTTTGCAGAATTTGAAGAAGCATGGAAAGAGTCAATCACAAGTCTGGTTAATCATGAGATCAATTATACACAGGTCTTTTGTGATGACGTGATGCAATCGTGTTGAATGGATAAAAATGCTTATAGCAAGAGCAGTTCAGTATGATTGAAAATAGCCTAAGCATTTTGGAGATCTCCATCTGGAGATGAAAAATAAATCTTTCCATCTCCAGATAAGGAAAATTTGTGAGATGAGAGCTTTTAAATTCTTGAACTAATAAGAGGCGGGGCAAGGCAGTGACTCATCGTCCTCGCCTAATTGCTTTGCATCGATTAAAGCCTTCACTTTTTTAGATGGAAGTCTTTTGCTGCCCAATGTATCGTAGTTATTCAAAATTGCACAAATATCGGGCGATTGCATCGGAATACCTTCGCAACTCATAAACATCGCAATGACCTTATGATCAATTCCTGCGGCATTGAGTGTTTGCATAGTTTTGATATTTTCCACACGGACAATATGTTCTTTTAGATACATGGGAACACCTCTTTTAGTTCTAACTTAATTTTATAGTGCGCTTTGCACACATGATTACAAGCAAGAAACGTGCTCAAAATGTAGTTATCTTGAAAATAAGTGTCAATTTAAGTGCGCTGAGTTGAGATGCATGGTAACAACACGATATGAAATAGCATGGGGTGTTATTTTTATGTGGAATATTGTTTCAGTTATGCTGTATCAGCGCCATTTTTTCGAGTTATGCATGCTAAGTAAGCAACTAACAGAATAATTGCACTGATGTTGAGGTGATGAATTGAAAATTAACAACAATGTGCCCATATATAACTCAAATCAATCGCGCAGACAGATTGTGAAAGTTGTCGTATGATCGAGGCAGCTCACAAAAAAAGTTTTGGCTTAAAACTACAGGATTAGGACATTATATGAATATCGCGGCAAACCCAGTGGTTGAAGCAGACCAAACTGTTTACTTAAAAGACTATGAAAAACCATCTTTTGCGGTTGATTCAATCAACTTGGATATTCAAGTATATACAGATCATACCAATGTGCATGCAACCTTGGTTATGAAGCGCCAGACAGCAGGAGATTTAGTACTGCTTGGGCGTGATCTAGAATTAAAATCGATTACTTTGAATGGTAAGCCACTCACTGCCAATGATTATTCATTAGATGCAGAGCAGTTGGTGATTGCCAATGCACCAGATGAGGTCATTCTGGAAACAGAAGTGATTATTCATCCAGAAAGCAATACGCAACTTGAAGGTTTATACCAAGCAGGTAGCGATTTATTTGTTACTCAAAATGAACCTGAAGGTTTCCGTAAAATTACTTTCTACCCAGACCGTCCAGATGTACTTTCAGTGTTTACCACACGTGTCGAAGCGGATAAAAAATTTCCAGTGCTGTTAGCCAACGGTAACTTGATGGAAGCGGGTGAAACAGGTGAAGGTCGTCACTACACCATTTGGGAAGATCCAACCAAAAAACCGGCCTATTTATTCGCTTGTGTAGTGGGTGATTTGGCTGTATTGAAAGATTCGTATGTGACTTCTGAAGGTCGTAACGTTGCTTTAGAAATTTATGCGGTAGAAAAAGATATTCCAAAATGCCACATTGCGATGGAAGCTTTAAAGCACTCAATGCGTTGGGATGAAGAACATTATGGTCGTCCGTATGACTTAGACAATTATATGATTGTGGCGACCAGTGCTTTTAATATGGGTGCGATGGAAAACAAAGGTTTAAATATCTTTAATACTTCATGTGTGCTGGCAGATGAGGAATTCACCACAGATGCAGCAATTATGCGCGTACAGTCGGTCATTGCACATGAATACTTCCATAACTGGACAGGGAACCGTATTACTTGTCGTGATTGGTTCCAGTTGTGCTTAAAAGAAGGTCTAACGGTTTTCCGTGATCAGTCTTTCTCGGAAGATTTACAATCGGCTGCGGTACAACGGATTGATGATGTAGCTGTATTAAAAGCACATCAATTTCCTGAAGATTCAGGTCCATTGTCTCATCCACCACGTCCAGACCATTTTGTTGAAATTAATAATTTTTATACCGCAACTGTGTATGAAAAAGGTGCGGAAATTAACCGCATGATGTCGACTTTATTGGGTAAAGAAAAGTTCCGTCAAGGTACAGACGAATACTTCCGCCGTCATGATGGTCAAGCGGTCACGGTTGAAGATTGGGTTGCTGCACTGACAGCAGGTTCGGGTGTAGATTTATCTGCTTTCCTGATTTGGTACAACCAACCAGGCACGCCAAAATTAGAAGCTCAAGGTGAGTACAATGCGGCCGCGCAAACTTATACTTTAAGTTTTAAACAAAGTTTAAAAGCACATGCCAAATATCCAAACTTAAAAGCAGTGCCAATTCCAGTGGCTTTGGCGTTGTTTAATGCAGAAACGGGTGAGCAATACGCACTTAATTCATCTGCATTATTTGAAAATAGCGTGAAAGATGGCGTGTATTTATTTGATCAAGATACAGCAACCATTGAATTTACAGGAGTGACAGCAAAACCTGTGGTGTCTTTGCTGCGTAACTTCTCTGCACCAGTGAATCTTGAATTTAATTATTCAGATGAAGAACTTGCATTTTTAGTGCAATATGAAACCAACGGTTTTAATCAATGGCAAGCAACACAAACTTTACTTGAACGTATTTTGTTAAATGGTCATGACGCTGAAGTGTATATTCAAGCGATTAAAAATACGATACCAGACCTTGTTGAAAAAGATCCATTGTTGGCTTCCCGTTTGTTTGATGTCCCTTCTGAAGGGTATTTAGGCAGCCGTATTGATGCTGATTATAAGCCAGTAGAAATTCAAGAAAAACGTAATGCATTGTTAAATACCTTGGCACGTGAACTGGGTGAATTTTGTAAAGCTACTTATTTGGCTTTAGATCCAGATTTACAAAAAGAGTTTTCACAAGCCATGGGTGTACGAGCGCTAAAAAACATCATGCTGACTATGTTGGCACGTCAAGGTGATAGCGAAGCTTTTGATTTGGCACATGTACAATATTTAAATACAGGTAATATGTCGGAGCGCTTAGGTGCGCTTAAAGTCTTGGTCTGGAATGATGCACCACAAGCGAAAGATACTTTAGCTGATTTCTATAATCGTTTTAAAGATGAAGCATTATCGCTTGATCAGTGGTTTATGCTACAAGCAGCACATCCAAAAGCCACTGTGGAAAGTATCCAGTATTTAACTTCACACCCAGACTACGATTTGGGTACACCAAATCGTATTCGTTCTGTTAGTGGGGGTTTAAATGCCAATCCTGTCAATACATGGGGTTTTGCTGTTCAACATTACATCGATTTAGCCAAATATCTTGATGAGAAAAATCCAATTCTTGGTTCACGTTTACTACAAGTGCTTTCGCGTTGGTATACCTTGGCTGAGCCACAGCGTAGTGATGTAAAAACTGCACTTGAGGCGTTAAAATCACAAGTGAAATCGAAAAATGTAGCAGAGACCTTAAATAGTATGTTGAGTGTTTAAATCTATTTAAATATTTGATATTTAATAAATAAAAAAGTGCCATTTCCCTCCATGAATTTGGGGGAAATAGCACTAAATAATTTAGAAGTATTTCAAAAGAGGAATGTGTTTGTTCTTATGTTTAAAGTTTGAAAATTTAACCATAAGAGGATATAAGCCAATACACAAGGCCAATGAAATGAACCAAAGCATTCCAACACTACTTACGCCGTAATAGTCACCATAATTCTTGCCAAATACTTCGACGGCAATTAGGTAGAGTCCTTTCAATACATATAAGTGAACAATATAAAAGAACATAGGCACTGAACCGAATACAATCAATGGTTTGATCCAGTTTTTTGTTTCCACTTTTTGTAGCAAAACTAAGAGTATTAACCCAATACCGACATTCCATAAAATGAATAAGAGTGAAGGTGGGTACTTTGTCACATTGAAAAAACTCATCAATGATTCGGTAAAGGTCGGCATGATAGACCACGCTTGATCACCATACACATTTATAAATCTTAAGATGAAAAATAAAGTAAGACTTGATAAGCCAAAAGTGAGTAATATTTTATTTCTTTTATTGGGCTCTACCGATTGATCAAAGACTTGAGTACCGATGCAATAGCCAAGAGTGATGACACCAATCCACGGTAACACAGGGTAAGACGTTCTAAAGCGGATCACATCACCAAATTCAATCCAACCTCGCTCATGAAGAATGAGCCATAAACTATGAATGATAGGTACATTGGAAAATGAAATTTGATCAAGCAAGTTATGACCAAAAATAATGACTAAACTAATCACCCATAAAAGTTTTTTAGGTAACCCGATTAAGGCTGCTAAAGCCAGCATACTTAAACCAATAGCCCAGATGACTTGTAAATAAATAACATCAGGAGGGAATTTTCCCGTCCACGCAAAATTAATAACGATTAATTCAAGGAAAATTAAAAAAAGTCCGCGTTTAATCAAAAATTCACGTGTCATACGAATACTATTATTCTTTGCTTGATAGAGATAGGCAGATAAACCAGTCAATACAACAAATACAGGAGCACAGATATGGGCTAAAACGCGACTAAAGAACAGAGATTCTTCTGTGCCCGGAATCAGCATTGGGTCTGGAACTTGATAGTGAAGGTAAAAAGTTTCCCTAACATGATCAACCATCATAATAAGAATAACCAACCCTCTTAATGCATCAATTGCTTGTAAGCGTTTAGAAATATTAGACATAGGATTAAAGAAGGTATGATACGTAATGTTATATTGTATCATTATTATTTAATGATACATTAGCTCTATGTAAGTCTTAATTTAAGAAAAAATTTACTTTCAGTTCCGAATGGATGGAACATTCTGACTTAATGTCATGTTGTTTAAATTCGGGGGTTAAAATGTTTAGCCATCTTGCAGAGCAATGCTTCTCATCTTCAAAGTTAACATTACGTTCTCTTTAGAGAGAAGTCGTGTCCATTATTTTGGCTAGGGTCAATGCGGTGAAGTCAGGGGCATAAACGGTTTATAAGATTATAAAGGTTGGTTTTTGGGCTTAAACTGTTTCGTAGTCAACCATAAAAAACTGAAACTGATATATCAGAGGTGTCATGATTGTCACAGAAAAATGATGAATATATTCATGCATAAATTATGTATGAAATATCAATAAATATGAGTGTAAAATTACAGCAGATAATTGCTCGTTTTATGGGTTGTGCAACCTGTCTAAAGCTAAATAATTAAAAAAACAGAGCCGCTGTGAATTCGGTGTGAAGAATTACCTAAGCTCCACTATTTTACTAAAAAACTCAATAAATCATTTCTTTACTTCAAACAGTACAAATTATAGTTTTGTATGTGTAATAAATTTTAATCAGTTTATCTCGTAAAAAAATTGAAATAATTTTATCTAAGTAGATTTAAAAAGATAAACACAACTTATTTAAATTATTTTAAAACAAGACTTAAAAAATAGGATATTTCTACTCGATTTTATCCACATATTGTAGGGATTAAAGACATGAAAAAAAGTATGCTCACTTTTGCACTTGCCTCGGTCAGTTGTTTTTCTTTAATGGGGTGTAATACCAGCTCAGAGCAGAAAAATAATTTTATTTCTGCTGTTTCTGGCGATACTATTATCTTAACCAGTGACGGTATGATTAGCTCAATTAATCGAGATAATCCAAATAACGTTGTTTCCTCAATTAAAATTCGATTGCTAGAAGCAGAAGATCAGCTGGTGGGGATTGATTATCGACCTAAAGATGAGAAGCTCTATGCTGTTGGGTTACTTGGCAATTTATATACCTTAGATCCCAACACGGGAGTTGCTACATTTCTTCGAAAACTTATTGCTGATCCAACAGATACAACGGATGGAAATCTACCTTTTAGTAAAATTGTAGGGGATGCTAATCTAATTAGTGTAAATTTTAATCCTGCCGCTGATCGATTACGTGTGATCACCAACACGGGACAAAATTTAAGAATTAATGTTGATACAGGTGCAACAATTACAGATGGTACAATTAATCCTATAGCCAATAATCCTGTTATTGTCGCAGCTGCTTATAGCAATGCTTTTGCTGGAACGGCAGCCACTAAACTTTATAGTATTGATCAAACATCGGATCGTATTTACTTACAAAATGCAAATGCTGGAACTTTAGGTGATTCAGCACCATTGGGAGATAATCTGGATACCCAAGGCGGTGGGGGCTTTGATATCGATCCAATCAATAACATCGGTTATGCCGCATTAAAAATTTCTGGCAGCTATAAATTTTATCAATTGAATTTGGCAAATGTGGGCACAGCAAATAATACTGTTTTTAACACCAGTGACTTAGCAAATTATTATACAACGGGTGGAATACGTGGCATTGCGTTAAAACGTGCTAAAGACGCTACAGCAGCAGGGATTGGATTAAGTAATAATAATAAATTAATTCGCTTTGCTTTAAATAACCCCAATAGTGTGACAGAAAAAAATATTACAGGTCTATTGGTGGATGAAAAATTTGTTGGAATTGACTATAGACTAAGAAATAGCACAGAGCGATCAGGTCAACTATATGGTTTAACGAATAAAGCCAATTTATATACGATTAACCCTGAAACTGGTATAGCAATCTTAGTGAATGCGCTTAAAGCGGCAACAGACAGTACCTTTACCAGTTTAGATGGGACTGCATTTGCTGTAGATTTTAATCCTGCCGCTGATCGTTTACGCGTAATTAGCAATACGGGACAAAGTCTAAGAGTTAATGTTGATACGGGGGATACGATCCGCGATGGTGATATTAAAGGTATTGCTGGTGCAATGATCAGCGCAGCTGCATATAGCAATAGTTTTAAAACCAGTGTCGTGGGATTAGCAACAGAACTTTTTGATCTCGATCAAGCCAATCAAATCGTTGTCAAACAAGATCCACCCAATACTGGAACACTGAACCGAATTGGTGGATTAGGTATAAATTTAGGTTTAGATAATGGTTTTGATATTGCTGGTGGAGACAATGGTTATGCTCTAGCGACAGTTGCTAACGCTTCAGGCCCATCTGTTTTATATCGTATTGATCTCAATACAACAATGAGTGATAGCCGTGCAAAACCTGCAATTAACGTGGATGGAACACCCAATATTGCAGCTTCGACTATAGGAACAGCAGCAACTTTACCGCTCATTGATATTGCAATTTTATTAAAATAATCAAACACTGTTTAGATAGTAATAGAGCGCAGATTTCTGTGAAATACGGAACTCTGCGCTTAAAAGCAGCTCAATCAACCCTGCAACTTTTGATGGAGGTCAATCTAGAGCTTCTTTTATTAAACTTTAATAATCAGCACGGGAATAGGGGATTGTGTCAAAACTGCTTGTGCCACACTTCCTAAAACTAATTTTTTGAATCCAGTACGTCCATGTGAACCCATAATAATTAAATCAGCACCAACTTCATCCGCAACATGAATAACACCTTCAGCAGGTGATACACCACGAATTATTTTGGTATCTACATCTATACCGTCACGAAGGAAGGATTGTTTAATATCAGCTAAGCGCAACTGCGCATTTTTTTCAGCCTGCATAAAGTAATCAGTCACTGCGGGTGCAATTTTATAAAAATCTACCCCAACAAATGGGTCTACAGCAATCACACTGGTAATAGTGACTTGGCAATCGAGTGTTTTAGCTAAGGCTAAAGCTTGTTCAACAGCTGCATAAGAAATGGGGGATTCATCTACTGGAACTAAAATATGTTTATAAGTCATGAAATGATCCTTATGGTTATCGTTGAATGGAAAAGCTTTTGTAATTGTGATTGTCAGTCATGAAGACAAATTAAAGAGATATTGAAAGAGTTTAAAGAACCCACCATTAATTTGAAGGGTTCTTTTATTCAAATTTTATTCTTTAACCACTAAAACAGGAAGTTTTGTGCCACTTAAAACATCTTGTGCAAAGCTACCCAGTAAAAATTTTTGAAATCCTTTTCGGCCATGTGAACCGATAACAATCAAATCAGTTTTTAATTTTTCTGCGGTATCGAGAATACCTTCTTCAGAGACATTACCTTTAATAATTTGAATGTTAGCCGTTACACCATTTTCGCTAGCAATAGCTTGAGCCTGTTGCAATGCTTTTTCGGCATTGTCATAAGCTTGTATGAAATATTCTTTCATAATTGGAGATGGATAGAAATCTACATCCGTAAATGGATCTTCAGTGACTAAACTAATTAAGGTTAATTGACTACCAAAAGCTTGAGCAATTTGAGCTGCTTTTTTCACGGCAGACAAGGAAATTTCGGAACCGTCAACAGGGACTAAAATATTTTGATAAGACATAAAATTGTTCCTTTGAGTTTATTGTATCGCTATTATTTATAGATAGCACATTGTCCTAAAATGATCAATTTAGTCTCTGAAAATTGTTTTAAAATTCATTAAATTATATAAATATCATGGATATAAGTGTGTCCTATTTTGCATTTAAATCTGAGTTAAAAGCTCAGCTTTGCTGTAAGTGTTTCTAAATGTTTAGACAAGCATTAAAATCTAAGAAAATAATCTTCTCTGTTCAAAGTAGCAGGAGAAATAATGGCTGGGGGAGCATATAGTGTATTCAAAATATTTAGCTTTAATACTGTGTGGAATTACGGTAATACACAGCAGTGGTTGTCAGAATATACAAACGAGTACCAAGGTGATTGCCAGCGTATTTAATGCCTCTACCCATGTTCAAAAAAAGATGCTTGATAAATATGCACCAGAAGAAATTTTGATGCAAAAAAATATTATCTATATGCAAGAACCTAAGTTGACTTTAGATATTTATCAGCCAAAAAATGTCATGCAACTTGAGTCTCGTCCAACGGTGGTTTGGATTCATGGTGGTGGGTGGGTTTCAGGTTCTAAAGAACATGCACGTGGCTATTTTAAACTCTTGGCTGATCAAGGCTATAACGTCATTTCAGTACAATATCAATTTGCTCCTGAAGCGATTTATCCGAATCAGTTGTTACAGATGAATCAGGCATTAAAGTTTATAACCGACCATGCGCAGCAATATCGTATTAATGCCAATCAAATTTATTTGGCGGGCGATTCCGCAGGTGCAAATTTAGTCAGTCATTATGCGGCACTCATCAGTAATCCTACTTTTGCCCAGCAATCAAACTTCACGCCGCTCATTCAACGTGAGCAAATTAAAGGCTTAATTTTGCATTGTGGTATTTATGATATGGATGCGTTTATTCATACTGCACCAGATGAACTTAAGCTGATTGAATGGGGAGTATTTAACTTAGTTCAAAGCTATACCGGTAATAAAAAAGATGATGTCGAATTTTTAAAAAGTATTTCTCCAATTCAATATTTAACAGCAAATTATCCGCCAGTCTTTATCAGTGGTGGAAATAAAGATTTTTTAACCAAGACCCAATCTGAACCATTTGTGAAAGTATTGATGAGCAAAAAAATACCAGTTACAGAAGTATTTTATCCAGATGCCAAAGAATTTTTAGTACATGAGTATCAATTCATGATGAGTAAAGCTGCCAGTCAAGAAACCTTTAAGAAAACCATTGCTTTTATCAATCATTATAGTTTGCCATCTGAGAAATGATTACATTCCAGAACTTGCAAAATATCAGCTTTTGTTTAAGATACCAACCAAATGGTATGTTTTTTTAAAGGTAAGATAATGAGTCCTATAATGATGGCGTATGGATTGCTTGCACTGGCAATTCTTTCTGAGGTGACTGGTTCAACATTTTTAGTAAAATCAGAAGGTTTTACTAAGCTCGGTCCATCTGTGGCAGTCATTGTTTTATTTAGTATCGCTTTTTATTTGTTATCTCAAGTCATTAAAGTTATTCCCTTAGGAATTGCTTATGCTATATGGGCTGGGGTTGGTATTATCTTAACTGCGATTATTGGATATTTTGTTTTCCGCCAAAGTCTTGATTTGCCTGCTATGCTGGGCATCGGCTTGATTGTATCGGGTGTTGTCGTGATTAATTTATTTTCAAATTCTACTGGACATTAGTATTAAGTATGGAAAATGCGTATCAGCGTAAAAAAGAACCTGAACTTATTCGGCAAAAAATTTTAGCACATGCAATTCAATTATCTGCTGATAAAGGTGTGACAGGGGTTTCAATTCAAGCGGTCGCCGATTTAGTTGGCGTGTCTAAAGGAGGTGTCTTTCACCATTTCCCAAGTAAGCAAAAATTACTTGAAGCGATGGTGATTACCGTTTTAGAACATTTGGATGGTGTGATTGATCAATTCATTCAAGCTGATGATTGTGAATATGGTTGTTTTACCCGCGCTTATATAGAAGTGACATTGCAGAAAAAGATCGTTGGTATGGAGCATTCGTGGTCAGCAATCTCTATGATTATGCTGACGGATCGAACGTTCAATGATCTTTGGATTCACTGGTTAAATGCACGTTTAGAACGACATGCTGTAACAGATGCTGATTTAGAGTTAAAAATTTTACGTTTTGCTGCTGATGGTGTTTGGTTGACGGCATTTACAGAAGTTGAAAATCCTGATGAGACGCTAGAAATGAAACAGGAATTGATTCGCCGTAGTTATCCATAACATTGCTTTAATTATCGGTTAAAAAAAGCACTCGATACAGGGTAAAGCTAGTTAGTTAAGAAATTGACTGGCATTTTATTTTTTAAATTCATGATGTTATTCGATACGCGGAAACGTCATCCGCAACTGTTCGAGGCAAAACTATTTTAAAAAAGTAAGGTTTCTGCGATGAATTGATCAATAAAAGGGATTTGACGAGTTTTGCGGATGACAAATGCCTTTGATTACTTTGGGCTTATCCAAAGTAATAGATGAGCTCCAAGTATTTGCTTTAAAAAATATAAGACTCCGTCGTGAATAATTAAAAAAGCTAAAGACTTTATTTCTAAAATCCTTAACTGATTAGTATTACGCAATAAAGGATGCTTTTTCCAACTCAAAGAAATTATGTTTTAATTTTAGATTTGCTTTTGAATTTGAAAATAAAAGACACCGCAAAACCGAATAATAGTCCCCAAAATGCAGAACCAATGCCAAAGAATTGTATGCCAGATGCGCAGAATAAGAAGGTCATTAAAGCGGCTTCTCGTTCATTGACATCATGAAAGGCAATCGCAATGTTATGACTAATGGTGCCAAATAAGGCAATTCCTGCCAAAGCCACAATAAAAATATGTGGAAATGACATTAATAAGCTGGTTAGAGTCGCAGCAAAAATACCCATCACAATATAGAAAAAGCCACAACTCATGCCTGCGATATAGCGTTTTTTAGGATCAGGATGAACTTGGTCATCTAAACTGACTGCGGCACTAATTGCAGCAATATTAACGGTATAACAACCAAAAGGAGCGAGTAAGGCTTGAGCAACCCCAGTCCACCCAATAAGATGATTGACATGTGGTTGATAGCCATAACTTTTGATCATGGCAATCCCTGGTAAATATTGAGATGCCATGTTAATGACACATAAAGGCAATGCTAAGCCTAAAATGGCTGACCATGTAAAGTCAGGGGTAATCCATACTGGTTTGGCAAGGCTCCATTGTAAAGCTGGAACATGAAATTCCATAAACATTGGACAAAGCACAAGCCCTGCAATTACGGTAATAACAATGCAATAACGTGGAGACAGCCGTTTTGATAGAATATATACCGCTAAAAGTGAAAGGATGAAACCCCAATCATTTTGCATACTTGCAAAAAGTGCGATCCCAAATTTCAGTAATACACCAGCAAGCATGGCACTGGTTAAACTTTGTGGAATATAGGATAAAACTTTCTGAAAAATACCTAAAAAACCTAAAATTGCGGTTAATAAGCCACAAATGAAAAATGCACCAATCGCTTCATATAAGCTATAACCACTGCCTGTGGCAAGAATGAGTGCCAGACCTGCGGTTGACCAAGAGGTCGCAACAGGGTATTTAAACTTCCATGATAAAATAAAACCAGAGAGTCCAATCCCTAAACCTAAGGCCCAAAACCAAGAGGTAATTTGTTCAGGCGTTGCACCTAATATTTGTGCGGCTTGAATGACCAGAACAGCGGATACACTAATACCAATCAGAAATGTAATAAAACCAGCAAATACTGCGGGTATAGAGAAGTCTTGAAGAAGTTTTTGCATGATCCCTTGCTTATCTTATTTTGACTGAATGTAGGGGCTGAAATGTCAACAGAGCCTAATATAAATGTCGTTTAATCATACGCCTTTTCATTATGATTAACAGGTTTTTTGTTTAAAAGTAGTGTGAATATTTAAAGATATTTCATTTATTTTCTGTACTGAAATTGAGATGAATAGGGGAGTAAAACTATAAGGTCGAACTTGCCAGCTTAAGACCAAATGCACAAAATAAAATACCGACAGCAGCCACACATGTTGCAGCGACTTTATAACGAGAATTAAAAAATGATGCCAGTTTAATACCCGAAAAAATCAAAATGGTTAAATAACTCATGCTTATGATTTGTAGTATGACGGACAAAACAGCAAAACTGATTGCTGGATATGGATAGGCAGGATCGACAAACTGTACAAAGAACGAGAGATAAAACAAAATCGCTTTTGGATTTAAAAGGCTGATGGTTAAGGCTGTACGATAAGGACGAGTTTGTTCAATAGCAGCACTTTGTGAGCTGGTCGCTATTTTTTGTGGGCGGTTTTGCCATGTATGTATACTGGCAATCAGTAATTTAATGCCTAAATAGGAGAGATAAAGTGCGCCAACAACTTTAAGCAGAATAAATAACCAAGGAAAAGCATGGAGTAACGATGCTGCACCCAATACTGTGCAAAGAATGAGAATTAAATCACCAGTAAAAACGCCCCAAGCACCTTGGTAGCCCGCTTTAATTCCAAAACGAGATGCAATGGACATCACATAAAGAGAATTTGGGCCAGGCAAAATGACAATTAAAATGGTACCAATAATGTAGGTGGTCACATCAGTAATGCCGAACACAAGCTGCTCCAAAGGATAAAAAACCGATGTTGCATGATAGCAAAATCGGCTTTATTTAACTGTAAAAATCACATTTTTAAGGCTGAATTTCAGCATCTAAACCAAAAGATTGACGCAGTAGGGTACTGAGCTGTTCACGGGCTTTAATAAAGCCATCAATGCCACTTTGTAAAAGTTGGAAAGACATTAAGTCATGTTCAAGTTGCGCTTTAAATGTTTCTTTGGTCAAAGGCGTAACAATACGCTGACAATGCGCTTGAGCATGGTTATTTGAAAGTTGAGCAGCCACTTCACGTTGATCTTGTTCAAGTTCTGCGAGCAGGTTTGGAGAAACGGTGAGTAAGTCACAGCCAGCCAATCCTAAAACTTGATCTATACTACGGAAGCTTGCACCCATAATTTCCGTTTTAATGCAGTGTTGTTTATAGAAATGGTAAATTTGCTTTACAGACAATACGCCCGGATCTTTATCAATCGGGTAGTGATCTACATTTTCTGCTTTTTTGTACCAATCTAAAATACGACCGACAAAAGGTGAAATAAGAGTGATATTGGCTTCGGCACAGGCTTGAGCTTGATGTAAGCCAAATAATAACGTGAGGTTACAGTGAATGCCTTCAGCTTCTAGTACTTTGGCAGCTTGAATACCTTCCCAAGTCGAAGCAATTTTAATTAAAATACGATTTTGCTCAATCCCGTAGGTCTGGTACAGGGCAAGGAGTTCTTTGGCTTTGTTAATCGTGGCTTCGGTATCATAAGACAGTGCAGCATCAACTTCAGTCGACACACGACCTTCAACCAGTTTTAAAATTTCAACGCCAAACTTGACCGTAAGAATATCAATGGTACGTTCAACTAAAAGATCATCACGATAACCTTCAGACTTGGCTTGCTCAAATGCAGCTTCAATCAGCGCTTTATTTTCAGGTTGACTTGCAGCAGCAGTAATCAGTGAAGGATTGGTTGTTGCATCCAGTGGAAGGAATTTTTCAATAGCTGAAAGGTCGCTACTATCGGCAACAATGGTGGTTAAGTTTTTTAATTGGTTTAAGGCTGATTGAGTCATTGGTGTCTAGTTCTTAAAGTTATTTCCCGTATATTTGTTATATCACAATCTCCTTTTATCAGAAGTAAAAAGCGGTATAACGCATGTCTATTTTGTGTTTTTTCTTGAATTTCGGATGTGATTAATCAAAAAACGAGCAGCTGAGCCGAGTTGGCTTTCACGACTCCAGACTAAATCGACATAATATTCAAATTTAGGGCTGAAATCTAAAAAGTTAAGAATTTTAAGTTGCTGTTTAATATGTGGATTCTGATTTAACATTTCTAAAGGTAAAACGCCCCAACCCAAACCTTGCATAATCATTGAGCAGGCAGAAAGATTGTTGTCTGTACGCCAATGTTTTTTTGAAAAGAGTAATTCAGGCTTCAGTGTACGGTCACGACTGGCCACAATAATTTGACGACTTTGTAATATTTGTTCATAGCTGACTTGTTCAAGTGCAGCTAAAGGGGCATGAATGGCAGCGACAGGTACTAAAGCCTCACGCTTTAATTCGACAAACTGTTCGCTACTTTCCAACTGTTCGCGTTCAAACATCAGTGCCAGTTGAGCAGACTGATTGAGTAGCATTTTTTGCGCATCTTCTTGTGGTGCTGAAAAAACATTGATTTGCAGCTCTGGAAATTGCTTTTCGATTAGTGAAATGTAGTCTGTCCACTGGATATGCAGCAGTTCGGATACCACCACAATATTTAAAGATGACTCCAATCCTTCACTTAAGGCAAAAGCATGTTGTTTCCATTGGTTGATTTCGATCAGTAATTGTTCGGTTTTTTCATACAAAATGATGGCTTGTGGTGTTGGGATCGGTTCGCGTCCAACACGCTGAAACAGGGTTAAATTGAGGTCAATTTCTAAATTGGCAATCGACATACTGACCGCTGAAGGAACTTTCCCCAGTTGTCTGGCGGCAGCAGAAAAAGATCCCGTTTCAATTACGGTTTTAAAAATGGTCAGTTGTTCTTGATTGATATTCATTTGTTTATTTAACCTATCAATTATTTTGAAAGAATCTGACTCGATTAATCAATAATACAAACATAAAATACCAAACATCAAGTTAAATTAAAGAGTATTTAAAAATGTTGATTTCCAAGAGAAGGATTATTCATGCACTGAGCTATGAGATCATCCTGTTGGTCATCATCGCAATTGCATTAAGTCTGATTTTTAAAATGCCGTTAGAAGTGACAGGGCTTCTGGGTATTGTGATGGCTGTGACATCGGTGATCTGGAACATGGTATTTAACCATTTCTTTGAAAAATTTGAAGCCAAGCACCAGCTAAAAAGAACAGTGAAAATTCGTATTTTGCATGCGATAGGTTTTGAAGGTGGTTTGATGTTGACCACGATTCCGATGGTGGCTTATGCTTTGCAAATGTCTATTTGGCAAGCGATTGTGCTAGATTTTAGTTTAACCATGTGTATTTTGGTCTATACCTTTATTTTCCAATGGTGCTATGACCACATTGAAGCACGTATGGGGTATCAATCTGCACATTCAGCTTAAACACATTTGATGATGACGTTAAGTCATATTGATGGTTGAGACTTTATTGGGCATTTATAGCCGCTTTGGGTTATTCAATGTTATTTGAAAGATTGAAAAAAAACCGCTTGTTTATACAAGCGGTTTTTTATTTAAAAAGTAAAAGCAGCGCTCTTATTTTTCAATAATGGCGGTTACACCTTGACCACCCGCAGCACAGATCGATACTAAGATACGACCTGAACCTTTTTGATTCAATAATTTTGCCGCAGTTGCGATAATACGACCACCTGTTGCCGCAAATGGATGACCAGCAGCAAGTGATGAACCTTTTACGTTGAGTTTAGTGCGGTCGATTGAACCAAGTGGCGCATCTAAACCTAAACGCTCTTTACAGAATTTTGGATCTTCCCAAGCTTTCAAGGTTGAAAGTACTTGAGATGCAAATGCTTCGTGGATTTCATAATAGTCGAAATCTTGTAAAGTAATACCCGCGCGTTCAAGCATACGTGGAACTGCATAAGCAGGTGCCATCAATAAGCCTTCTTTCTTCGTCACGAAATCTACCGCAGCAGTTTCAGTAAAGGTTAAGTAAGCTAGTACTTCATGGCCATTGGCTTTAGCCCATTCTTCTGAAGCTAAAAGTACACAAGATGCACCGTCAGTCAGTGGCGTTGAGTTGCCCGCAGTCATGGTACGTGCATCACCTTTACCAAAAGCAGGTTTAAGTTTCGCTAATTTTTCTACAGATGAATCTGCACGTAAGTTATTGTCACGCTCTAAACCTAAGAATGGTGTAATCAGGTCATCGAAGAAACCTTCTTCATACGCTGCTGCCATTTTTTGGTGTGAAGATGCAGCAAGTTCATCTTGCGCTTCGCGTGCAATACCCCATTCAAGTGCAGTAATCGCTTGGTGATCACCCATAGAAAGACCTGTACGTGGTTCGCCATTTTTAGGCGCATCCATCAAATCTTTCAGGTTAATTTTAGTTAACGCTTTTAAGCGGTCTTTCGCTGTTTTTGCGATGTTCAATTCAAGTAATGCTTTACGTAAACCGTCACCAAAAGCGATCGGTGCATCAGAAGTGGTATCTACACCACCCGCAACACCGACTTCAATTTGACCGAGTGCAATTTTATTCGCTACAAGGAAGGCTGCTTGTAAGCCAGTACCACATGCTTGCTGAAGATCATAAGCAGGTGTTTCTGGAGCCAATTCAGTATTAAGCACACATTCGCGAGCCATGTTAAAGTCACGGCTATGTTTTAAAACTGCACCTGCAACGACTTCGCCTAAACGTTGACCTTGTAGGTTAAAACGCTCAACAAGACCATTTAACGCAGCGGTAAACATATCTGAGTTTGATGCAGTGAAATAAGCACCGTTTGAACGAGCGAATGGGATACGGTTACCACCAATAATAGCAACGCGGCGAACTGTGTTTTGACTCATGGTTTTATCCTGTTGAACAGACGTTTGAGTTGTAGATTCAGATTTTTTTGTAGTTGAAGGAGTACTTTGACTACGAGGTGACGTAGAACGAGTGCGAGTCGTTTTGGTCGTATTCGTTGCTGGTTGTGTTGCAGTGCCTGAACTTTTAGCTGTGCGTGAAGTTCTTTTTGATGTATTTGACACTGTTTCCGCAGCAGAATTTTCGACTGCTGGATTTTCTTGAGTTGTCTTGCTCATAAGGCTTTTCCAAGCATGCTTACAGTATTCTTGGCGCTTACATTAACACAATACAGAATACCCTGAATTGACTAAAATGACATTGCGCAAAGCATTCAGGTCAAGACATCTACGGTTTAACTCAAGTATGATTCTATGGAAACTGATGGATCTATTGAAATAAGAGTATCTGACATCATATTGAAGTTAAAAGGATATCTTTAAATCCATCAAAAATTAATTAGTATGAGAGATAATAAACATGACTGACCAATACCAAACCTTTGCAAAATCTCCTATTGGTAAATTTGTCATCAAAAATTTAGGTCTGCCAGCACCTACTTTTTTAGAACGTTTTGAATCGGCTACGCCTGTAGTAAAAGGGGCAGTTTTATTCGGTGCTGCACCTTCAAGTACATTATCTGCTGCGATTGCACAAGTTTTGGCAAATATTCATGCCAATAGCTATGCAGGCAACAATGCTGAATTGCAACAAACAGCGGCTAAAACAGGTTTAAACCTAAGTGCATTTAATGCAGGTGATAAAGAGTCGAAGTTTAAAGCGATCATTTTTGATGCTTCAGGTATTCAAAATTCTGAACAGTTAAATGAGCTGTATAACTTCTTCAACCCGATTGCACGTCAAATTCAAGCATCGGGTCGTGTGATTGTGGTTGGTATTACACCTGAAACTGCAAAAACTGTAAAACAAGCCATTGCCCAACGTGCGCTTGAAGGCTTTGTAAAATCAGTGGGTAAAGAATTCAAAAAAGGCATTGCTGCAAACCTGATCTATGTGGATGCTGGCGCTGAAGCAAATCTTGAGTCTACAGTGCGTTTCGCATTATCACCACGTTCAGCTTATGTGTCTGGTCAAGTGATTCGTGTATCTAAAGCGAATGTAATTGATGTAGATTGGGCTAAACCACTTGCCGGTAAAACAGCAGTGGTAACAGGTGCAAGCCGTGGTATTGGTGAAGCCATTGCCCATGTTTTGGCACGTGATGGCGCACATGTAATTTGCTTGGATGTGCCACAACAACAGGCGGATCTTGATCGTGTAGCAAGCGAGATCGGTGGTTCAACTTTAGCAATTGATATTACAGCGAACGATGCAGGCGAGAAAATTAAAGCGGCTGCGGCTGCACAAGGTGGTTTAGACATTATCGTTCATAATGCAGGGATCACTCGTGACAAAACTTTGGCAAATATGAAGCCTGAGCTTTGGGATTTGGTAATCAACATCAACTTGTCTGCAATTGAACGAGTAAATGATTATTTACTGGAAAATGATGGTTTTAATACCAATGGTCGCATTGTTTGTGTATCTTCAATTTCAGGCATTGCGGGTAACTTGGGTCAAACCAATTATGCAGCATCGAAAGCAGGTGTTGTGGGTGTGGTTAAATTCACAGCGCCAATCTTGAAAAATGGCATCACCATTAACGCCGTTGCTCCTGGCTTTATTGAAACGCAAATGACAGCTGCTATTCCTTTTGCAATTCGTGAAGCTGGTCGTCGTATGAACTCGATGAGTCAAGGTGGTTTAGCTGTTGATGTGGCTGAAACCATTGCATTGTTTGCATCTTCTGCTTCTACAGGTTTAAATGGTAATGTTGTCCGTGTATGTGGTCAAAGCTTGTTGGGTGCTTAATTTAAAATCCTTGAATTTTCCCTCTCCTTTAAGGAGAGGGTTAGGGAGAGGTAAAATTATTTGTATTATAAATGTGATGGAATTTCACCCTCATCCCAACCTTCTCCCCGAGGGAGAAGGAGCTTTCAAAAAATATTGAAATAAAAACTTCATCAAAGGTTCAGTATGAATACTCGCCATTTTAGTCAACTTCCAAAGCCTTATTTAGCTTATCCAAAAGTGATTCAAGGCTTAATTTTTAAAAAACCGAAAGGTGAAAAAGTGCTACCGCAAGTTGAATATGTGGTGGATTCATTTAAGGTCGATCAACAACATTTAAAAGCCTACAACGCAGTGTGTGGCTTTAAAAATAATGGTTATATTCCTGCCATTTATTTGGCGGTGTTATCGCAAAGCTTACAAATGCACATGATGACCACTGAAGCATTTCCATTTGCCATTTTAGGTTTGGTGCATATTCGGAATCAAATTAAGCAAACGCGTAAAGTGGGTGTAAATGAGCAACTGAGCTTGTCTTGTCAGTTTGGTGCGTTACAGCCACATGATAAAGGTGTGCAATTCGATTTTATCACCACGGCTAAAGTGGGTGATGAAGTGGTGATGGAAGGTACAACGACTTATCTTGCTCGTCAAAAAACCGATGGAAAAGTTGCAGCGAAGGCAGTCGAAACAAAAACACCCGCTTATGAATTGAATGCAGAATGGAATGTCTCTGAAAATACGGGTCGACGTTATGCATTGACTTCAGGTGATTTTAATTTAATTCACATTCATGCCATTACAGCCAAAGCTTTTGGTTTTAAACAAGCGATTGCGCATGGTATGTGGAGTAAAGCCAAAGTACTGGCCAGTTTAACTTTGCCAGATCGCTATGAAGCCGATGTTTGGTTTAAGTTGCCAATGTATTTGCCTTCAACCGTTGAGTTTTTGACAGCTCCAGCGGGTAAAAACACCGAATTTTTAATTCGAAATAGCAAAAATCAAAAGCCACATGTGACAGGAAGTGTTAAAGCACTTTAAAACTAAGGAGCCTAAATCAACTAGTAATAACTTTTTGATTTAGGCTTTTTTATGCGCTAAATTCGAATAAAAATAAGTGCTAAGGACAGAACCTAAGATGAACGCCATTAAAGAATATCTTCTTGCCAATACAGAACATTATCAAGGTCAGGTGGATGAGCGATTTATAGACCTAGCCAAACAATTTAGCCGTATGCAGGATGCCCGAGCTGAACAAGGTGGGGCTGCGTTGGTGGTATATTTTCAAGGGCAAAAAGTCGTTGATATTTATACGGGGAAAAAGTCAGCCACTGAAAACTGGCAGCCTGATACTTTGTCGATGTGTTATTCCTCGGGGAAAGGTGTACTTTCGACACTGGCGCATATTTTAGTTAGTGAAGGTTTTTTAGCTTACGATGTCCCTGTTGCGCATTATTGGCCTGAGTTTGCACAAAATGGTAAAGCACAAATCACCTTAAGGCATATGCTGAGTCATCAAAGTGGCTTATATGACATTCGTAACTTGATTGCTGATGCGTCTGAAATGGCGGATTGGAATCATATGTTGAATGTATTCGCACAAGCCAAACCGCGTTTTGCAGCAGCGACAGATGCTGCCTATCAACCACTGACTTTTGGTTGGCAAGTGGGTGGTGTGCTTGAAAAAGCCACTGGAAAAGCTTTGTCAGATTTAATGCAACAGTATCTTGTGCAACCATTGCAATTAGACGGTGCATATTTTGGGGTTACCGCAGCTGAATTAGCCCGTGTTGCTCGACCATTACCTAAAGTAAAAACAGCATCAAATCAGTTATCACCAGTAAAATCGAAACCAAAGAAAGCCTCACCCTTAGATAAATTGATTGAATGGTCAGGACAAGATCCGAAGGACTTTCAAGATGCGATGATTCCAAAAGGCATGAAAAATTTTAGTTTCTTGAGTGATGAAGGTTTAAAAGCGGTCATTCCTGCTGCTAATGGTGTTTTCACTGCTAATAGTTTAGCTAAAATTTATGCCATGCTTGCTAATGAGGGAAAAGTGGGGGATCAACAGTTGATTCGACCTGAAATATTTACAGCGTTAAGTACAATACAATATAAAAAACGTGACCGCATTATGCCTTTAGCCATGCATTGGCGTTTGGGGTATCACCGTGTATTAACATTGGGTAAATCATCAAACGGTTTTGGGCATATTGGCTTTAATGGTTCTGCTGCTTGGTGTGATCCTGAACGACATTTAAGTTTTGCTTATACGCATAATTTCCCAACGACCTCGATTGCAGGTGACTATCGTCTTTGGGGTTTAAGCCAAGAAGCCTTACGCTGTGCAGATATGCGCTTAAAAGGGCGAAAGGGTTGGTTCTAATTTTTTAAGACTTATATTTAAGGTGATGCGTATTTAATGTGATGAGACATTTTGCAGGGGTGGATTTTGTGAAAAGTGTGATATTTTCTTTGCACTGAAATTATTAGCTTAAGTTTTTTGATGAAAAAGCCGCTTCTTATTCCCTTAATTGCGTCGTCTGTTTTATTGGGTTGTCAGGATTCTAAACAGTCTGATCGGGAAAATAAGACCCAAACGGACTCTATTTTGCAGCATAAAATTACGGTGGCGAAGTGGGTTGGTGAGTATCAAGGAACAACGCCATGTATGAGCTGTATTTCGCGTTGTGAGGAATGTCCTGGCATGGCTGTAGATTTAGTGCTCAATCAAGACCAAACCTATACCTTAAAACGTGAAAGTTTAAGTGGTCATAATGACGTCGAAATCTTGACAGGACGGTTTCAGTTTAGCAATCAGGATCAGAGCAAACTTGAATTAATACAGGTCAAGACTCGTCATTTAATTTATGTTGATTTAGAGCAGCAACTACTTGAAATTTTACAAGATAACACGGGTCATCTATATGCTTCGGAAGCTGATTTTATTTTAGAAAAGAAAGTTTAGCTTACTTTTTAAGTGATTGTAAAAATCTAAAAAATAGATTTATTTATGGCATTGTTGATCTAAAGCTTTTGCAGATTGTTCATTCACTCTTCGGCAAAAAAACAGTATGCTTAGACCTGTAAAAAGGAGCATACATGTATCAGGTACTTGCGCGTAAATATCGTCCACGTAATTTTAATGAATTGGTTGGACAAAACCATGTGTCACGAGCACTGACCAGTGCCTTAGATCGTGGTCGTTTACACCATGCGTATTTATTTACTGGCACACGTGGGGTAGGTAAAACCACCATTGCACGTATTTTAGCGAAGTGCTTGAACTGTGAAACGGGTGTCACCTCAACGCCGTGTGAAGTATGTCCAACCTGTAAAGCGGTCAATGAAGGTCGATTTATCGATTTAATTGAAATTGATGCTGCATCACGCACCAAAGTTGAAGATACCCGTGAATTGCTTGATAACGTACCTTATGCGCCCACCCAAGGTCGTTTTAAAGTTTATTTAATCGATGAAGTGCATATGCTTTCGACGCATTCTTTTAATGCTTTGTTGAAAACGCTGGAAGAACCGCCAGAGCACGTTAAATTTCTTTTTGCAACGACCGATCCACAAAAGCTTCCAATTACGGTTATTTCTCGTTGTCTTCAATTTACTTTACGTCCACTGGCTGTAGATGAAATTACAGTACATTTGACGGATATTTTACACAAAGAACAGATTCAAGCGGAACAAGATGCGATTTGGCAAATCGCTGAATCTGCACAAGGTTCACTTCGGGATGCCTTGTCTTTAACCGATCAAGCGATTGCGTATGGTCAGGGGGCGATTCAGCATCAAGATGTCAAAGACATGTTGGGGTTGATTGACCGCACCATTATTTATGATTTGATTTTAGCCATTCATCAAAACCAAAAACAGCGTGTCAGTGAATTGCTCATGCAATTTAGACAGCAGGCTTTAGATGTATCATTGGTTTTAGATCAGTTAATTTCAACTTTGCATGAATTGGCACTCTTGCAATATTTACCCGATTTAAGCTTGAAATATAGTGCTGAAATTAATAAAAAAATCATGCAATTATCGCAGCTCATTTCGGCACAAGATTTACAATTGTATTATCAAGTGTCATGTAAAGGTCGTGCAGATTTACAATTGGCGGTCACACAAGAGCAAGGTTTTGAAATGTGCGTGTTGCGCTTATTGGCGTTTCGTCCATTACAACCCAATGAAGTTTTAGTGTCTGCAACACAACAGGTTCAGCAACAACAACCAGTGCCAACCGTCGTACAGAATGTGCAACAACAGATTGTTGATGAATATCCCACAGCAGAAAGTGTTTTAGAAATTCCAACTATAGTCACTCAGCCCAATATAGAACCATCTTCAGATGATTTCTTGGATGAGCCACTGGGTGCTGTGGAAAAAAATATTACAGAAGCAACTTTAACCGAAAATTCAGATCAAATGATCTTTGATCCTGCTTCGGAAGATGCCTTATTTGATTTAGACGAATCGAATGATGATATTAGCATTGCAGCAAATGATGAACCGAATAGTGATGATTTCCTCTTTGATGAAATTGCCCCTTTAAATACTGATGTGGAAACAATAATCACAGAACAGGGCGTAGAAAATGATGCTGCTGTGGTTTTGGAAGCGGATTTATCCTTTCGCCAACAACAGATGCCAATTGAAGCGCTACAACCTAGTATAAACTCTAAAGTTGAGGTGATTGATGAGCCTGTTCATGCGTTAGAGCAAGCAAAACTTAAACAGCCAACAGCAGTGATTGAAGCTGTATCGAAGCAAAATGAAAACTTGATGCCGCAAGATATTTTAAGGCTCACACCGCAACAACTTGACGGTGAGTGGACTGTAGATAAGTGGGAATACTGGTTTAGAAATAGTACATTAACGCCTGCGGTACAAGAGCTGGCACAACAGGGTGTGATGACGGGGCAAATTGATGGTGAGTCGCTATTTCAGATTGCACCAAAATATGAGCAGTTGTTAAATCAGTTACAACACACTTTAGAGCAAGCCTTAAAAAATGAATGGCCCAACACGCATTTTCAGGTGAAATATGCAGAAGTTGAAGCCACAACCCCCTATAGTCTGCAAAATGAGCGTAAAGAAAAAGCCTATGCACGGGCTTCAGAATTACTGCATGCGGAATCTGCGGTGAAGGATATTTTGCAAAATTTTGAGGGTGAACTACAGAATATTCAATTGAAATAGGTTTATTTGTTCATACTGTATTGCAATAAAGCATCTCGCATTTCAATTGGAATGGAGGTGCTTTTTCGTGTTTGTCGATCCACAAAAACATGGACAAAATGACCTTGCGCAGACGCAACATCATGGAATTGTTTGAAAATAGCTAAATCGTATTGCACGGATGAGTTTCCCAGTCTGGAAATGACCACACCGACTTCAATAATTTCAGGATAAGAAAGTTCTTGAAAAAAGCGACAAGTGGAATCAACCACCAATCCAATGATGGGTGAATGTCGAATATCAAAGTTGGCTTTTTCAATCAGTAAAGCATTGGCGGCAGTGTCAAAGTAGCTGTAATAGGTGACATTATTGACATGACCGTAGATATCATTATCTGACCACCGTGTTTGTATTGGTAGAAAGTATAAAAAATCAGCGCGTTGTTTGGGGATTTGCTTCATTATCATTTTATTTTTAATAGGCAATGAACATTCAGTTGTACTGTTAAAAATAAAGGAATGCAAGAGGGGAAAAGCAAGGTCATTTATAGCGTGTTAAATGACCATCAGCTGAAAGTTATAGATTATGCGTAAATTGCTTGATAAATCTGTAGGGCATCTTGTTGGATTAGTTCCCGTGGGTTGTTTTGTAAAAGTCGCGTTTGCAACATGGCATCATTGGCAAGTTGCTCAAGCATATTTTCAGCAACATTCAAATTTTTTAATTTTAAAACCAAACCACTTTTATCTAAATGATTTTGCATATGGTCAATAAATAAGTCACATAAACCGTCAGTACAGCCCGTACTTTTGGGGTCTAACCAGCACATTAGTTCAGCATAGTATTGTTTTGCATGGGGTGCATTAAATTTTAAAACTTCGGTTAAGACTAAAGCATTGCTATGACCATGCGAAATATGGAAATGTCCCCCGAGTGGATAAGCTAGTGCATGTACTGCGGCAACAGGTGCATTGGCAAAGGCTTGACCTGCAAGCATGGAACCGACCAACATATTTTGACGTGCTGCTAAATTTTGACCATCTGCCAAGACTAGACTCAAATTATGGTTGAGTAACCTTAATGCTTGTTTTGCGAGCATATCGGCATAAGGATTCTTTTTGATTTTAGAGGTATAGGCTTCAATGGCATGTACCATCGCGTCAATTCCTGTTGCTGCTGTAATATGCGCAGGCAAGTTTTGAGTAAATGTGGCATCTAATATTGCTACATCAGCAAATAAAACAGGAGAGACAATCCCCGTTTTCGTAGTTTCACCAGTGGTGACAATAGAAATGGGCGTGACTTCAGATCCTGTACCAGCTGTAGTGGGCACTAGGAGTAACGGCAGTCGAGGTGGTTTGGCATTATTAATACCATATAAGTCTGGCAATGTTTGCTGCTGTTGTGGATGAGCAAGTATGGCAATTATTTTTGCTACATCTAATGAGCTGCCTCCGCCAAAACCTAAGACAATATCAACTTTTTCATTTTTTGCGAATTGAACTGCATCTAAGACGATATGTTCGGGTGGGTCTGCTTGAACATTCGAATAAATGACATAATCAAGTTGAATGGTTTCTAAAATTTCAATAATGGGTAAATGCAATTGTTGTTGAATCATGCCTGCATCAGTGACCAACAACAGCTTTTTATAGGGCTGCTGTTGTAATAATGGTTTTAACTGATAGATCGAGCCGAGCCCTGAAATAATATTCGAGACGGTCTGGAATTGAAAATGACTCATCTATTGCATCCTTTTTTATATCAAATTCAAGATTATTGTTTTAGCGTTCTATAGGATTCATCCTATAAATAACTTAACATAAGACACCTGAAAATAAAGCTGTTATCGAGGTTGTTTATGTCATCCCAAACGCCATATAAGGTGTTATGTGTCTGTTTAGGAAATATTTGCCGTTCTCCAACGGCAGAAGTTGTACTTAGACATTTTTGTGATAAACAACAACTCAATATTGTCATTGATTCTGCTGGAACCAGTAATTATCATCCAAACAAAGCACCCGATGGGCGTAGTCAACAACATGCTTTAAAACGTGGCTATGACTTGTCTACATTACGGGCTCGTCAACTCAAAGCTCAAGATTTTATTGATTTTGATCTAATCTTAGGGATGGATCATGAAAATTTATTCAATATTGAAGCGCTTTTAACTCAAGTTCAGACAGAATATGGTGCCAGTCAGATTCGGGCAAAAATTGCATTGATGAGTGAATATGATCAAACTTATCTCAAACAAGCCTTACCAGATCCCTACTATGGCGGGGAAGATGGTTTTGAACGTGTATTAGATCAGTGTGAATCGAGTAGTTTGGCTTGGGTCACTATTTTTAAACAACAGTTCAAACAACAGACAGATGTAAAATAAAGGTTTAAGAACAATGAATATCCAAAATCAAATTCAGCTTAAGCCTTTTAATACCTTAAGTCTTGATGTAACAGCATCGCATTACATCAAAGTTCAAAGTAATGAAGTATTAGTTAAAGCACTCAATTATGCCAAACAACATTCGTTAAATGTTTTGATTTTGTCTGGCGGTAGCAATATGTTATTGCCTGAACAGATTCATGCACTGGTGATTCATATGGATATTCAGGGCATTGAATATCTTACTGAAGATGAGCACAGTAAAACCATTCGTGTGGGTGCAGGACAAATATGGCATGACTTTGTGTTATGGACGACTTCTCAGCATTTATACGGCTTACAAAATTTAGCTTTAATTCCCGGTTTAGTCGGTGCATCTCCAGTGCAAAATATTGGTGCTTATGGCGTTGAAGTCGGTGAGTTTATTGAATCTGTTCAAGTTTATGATCGTCAATTGGAAAAGTTCAGCACCATTTTTGCAAAAGATTGTGATTTTTCATATCGACATAGTATTTTCAAAGATGATCCAAACCGTTTTGTGATTACGCATGTGATTTTTAAATTGCTTAAGCATGCGGATTTAATGCTGAATTATGGTGATTTGAAGCAAGCGGTGGGTGATGAACAAACTGCGGAGAATCTGCAAAAGCAAGTGATTGAAATCCGTCAAAGCAAGTTACCCGATCCCAAAGAATATCCTAACGTCGGAAGTTTCTTTAAAAATCCGATTATTACAGAACAGCTTTATGACCATTTAGCGTTAACATTTTCAAAGTTGCCTCATTACCCTCAAGCGAAAGGTGGGGTTAAAATAGCGGCAGGATGGTTGATTGATCAATCGGGTTGGAAAGGTAAACAGCTCGGGATGGTGGGTATGTTTCATAAACAAGCCTTGGTTTTGGTCAATTATGACAAGGCTACGTTGGCAGATGTACAAGCAACCTATCATGCAGTACAACACGATGTTTATCAAAAATTTAACATTTTATTAGAGCCTGAACCTGTATTGTTTAATGAGTCAGGTTTAATTCGTTCACATTTGGAATAAGAAACTATGGCGAAAGCACATTGGATGGTTCGACTGGTACAAATAGCTTCTGTGTTATTTGTACTGTTCGGCTGTTTTATGGTTTTGATTTATTCGCCATTTTATTCGCAGTGGGTTGTGAAGGGGCTGAATCATTTTGTTCCTGTCGAAGTCAATCAAGTTGCAGCAAAAAGCCAACAAATGGCAGCATTAAGTGAACATGAAAATTTAGAACCCGGTTCTAAACTGTGGATTGCACGCCAAGCCTATTTAAAGTTGATGGAAGAAGCGATACAAAGCCACAATTCTCAAGATTTGACTGTGATTCAAGCGCGGTATAAAGCCTTGCAACAAATGATTGAGGAAGCACAACAGCAAGAAAAGGATGAACAGGAAAAACCACGTATTCCATTGCTTGCAAAAACAGTGGATGAGGAAGTAGAACAAGCAGATCCCACACAAGTGGTCAAAGATTTATTGGATTTGAACAGTACTGAAAATAAAGCGTTAATGGAAAAATATGTAGAATTTCTTCGCACGCATAAAATTGCAGAGCAAGTGGTTGCTCAAGAACCTGTAGATGAAACGATTTATCAAGATATTGCATTAATTCATGAACAGAATGCACAGCCTCAACCGCAAAGTTCAAAACCTTATGCCATTGTGGTATTGGGTGGAGGACTGACTTTAGATAAGAATGGTCAAGATATTGTGGTCAATGATTACACGCGGCTACGCTTAGAAAAGACTTTAGCGATAGAAAAACAATATCAATTACCGATTGTTTTAAGTGGTGTAGAAGCACCTTATATGCAGCGATGGTTAAAGAAATATGATGTGGATGCAAAATTACTGGAAGATCGAAGCATGAATACTTGTGAAAACTCGCGTTTTAGCTCGTTATTATTACAAAAAAAGGGTGGAGCACCGAGGGTGATTTTAATCACAGATCGTTATCATATGCCGCGTACACGTCGTTTATTTGCACTAAATGGTATTGAAACCGTACCTGTTGAAGCACCGATGCCTACACAGTTGACCAACTGGCGTCCAAGTCAGCAGAATTATGATCATAGTCGCCGTGCGAATTATGAAATGTTAGCCACGATTCGTGATGTTTGGTTTGGTTCAAGTGATTGTCGGGAGGTGCCTTAAATGTCAGATATCCCATTTTTAAATCCAACGATTTTAAAACAGTTAGATTTACCAGTTCCGAGTCGAGAAACCACACCACAATTACTGGAAGCATTAAATCTAAATCGGCCTTATCAACCTTCGGTTGAAATTCAAGCTTATCGTAAGTTGTATGGTTTAAATTTATTAGCCTGTGAGCAGTGGCAAGGCTATGTGCAAATGCCTTTATTTAAGTTGCATGTCCAAGTCTTTCAACCGCATTTAGAAAACCTACCTTTTGATCAAATACGTGGGACGGTATTTTTACTGCATGGTTATTTAGAACATAGTGGTATTTATCAGCCGATTATTGCTGAATTGCTGGAACAGGGTTTTAGTGTAATCACCTATGATTTACCCGGTCATGGTTTAAGTGACGGTTCACCTGCGAATATTAAAAACTTTGATCATTACCAACATGTTCTACATGCGGTATATCAATATGTGAAAAATGCCAGTCAATTGCCTAAACCGTGGTTGGGTATTGGACAAAGTACAGGTGGTGCAATTTGGCTGCATCATTTGTTAGATTTTGCACAGCGCCGTGAAAACCCTTATGTAGAGCGCGTTTTATTACTTTCTCCATTGATTCGACCTGCGAAATCTGCTTGGTGGCATAATTCGGTTGGCTTGGGCATTATTCGACGCATTAAACGTCAAGTGCCACGTCATTTTAGACGCAATAACCACAATCCTGAGTTTCTACGCTTTGTACGGTTAAAAGACCCTTTACAGCCACGGATGATGGGCATGGATTGGATTTTAGCGATGTCTAAATGGATGCAAGAGATGGAAGCGCGTCCGGCCTGTCGTATTCCTGTATGGTTGGCACAAGGTGCCTTAGATGAGACGGTTGACTGGCGTTACAATATTGAGTTTATTCGGCGTAAATTTCGACTTCAAACCTTATTGATGTTGGAAGAAGGTTCTCATCAATTGATTAATGAACGTGCCGATATTCGTGCAGCATTGACTGGCCTAATTCCTGCCTTTTTACATGCACAAAGTTCAGATGGTTATTATTAAAACTTTATCGTAGTTTTGATATAGAAAGAGGTCAGATTAATATGACCTCTTTTTTTGATTAAAATATGGGTTTTTAGATCAGAAAAATTTTAAATAAGAAATAAGGTTTTACTTATTTGAGTTTTACATACGTTTTGATTTATACCCGCGATTTGATAAAAGTTCACAATAAATGCTTAATAAAAATTCAGCTTTAATTTGCTGATCTTATGATTTTTCAAAAGTTTTATGCTGTATTACATTGGTTTTAGTTTAGTCACAAGAGGTCGTTAATATGACAATGAAATCAATTCGGTATAACAGTGGAGATCTGGCTTGCTAAAGCTTAACTGCACAACTAAAACCAACAATCATCAAACTTTATATCGGGGTGCAAAAATAAAGTTTGATGGCTTTTTCCGACAATGTAACGACAATAAAACAAACATACAACGATAATGCTTTTGGAGTCCCAGCAATTGGGACTTTTTTTATTTCAATGACTTGGTTTAATCCGTAAGTTGACGTACTGCATTAGAAAGGTCAATCGGTTCAATATGTTGAATTTTGTTGCCAAAGCTTCTTAACCACCAAACCAGTTGTGAAGTAAAGGGTACTGTAGCGGTAATTTGTGCTAAACCATTTTCCAGTTTTTGTATGGTTTGGTCTTTGCTGAGTTGGCTTTCATCAAAATAGTGCGCATCTTCTTCGGACATGGTTAATTCTAAAGCAATATTTTCGGTTGCCTTGTTATAATCTACTCTAAAACCTAATGCGCCAGAGTCAATATAAGCATCAATGTCAAAGTGAATTGGATGCATTGCGCGTGAGTTTAAAACAATGGCTGATTTAAAACGGTGCAAGGCAAAAGTTTGAATATCGGTTTTATCATGGCGAGTACAAATTAAATAAATAATCGCACCTTTTTGTACCAGTGCTAAAGGATTTAAAGTATAGGTTTTTTCTTCACTTAAATGACTACGTCCTTGATAAACACACTCTAATTGTTTGTCTTGCAGTAAACCTTCATAAATAGCTTGTTGAGCGAATTTATCAACTAAAGGTGGAATAAGCGGCTGATTCGCTGGAACAATACGAACACGATTAATCCATTGGCGGACATTGTTTTGAGTGGATAAGCTACGACGTGCCAAATCAAACCATGGATTCATCTCTTCAATTAGACTTGGTGGCAGTAAGTGTTTTAAATGTTCTTCTACCATCATGAACGTCACCGCTTGAGAGCTGGTCATATGCGGTAAACTTTGAATAGGTGCATCTGAACGCCAACGCCAGCCTTGAGGAACCGTTTTACTACTTTCAATAGGAAAACGTAGCGAGATTTGATTTAAATCACGCTGAATGGTGCGTAGGCTGATATCAATACCTTCACGTTGCAAAATTTCTTGTAATTCTCGAGTACCCATCCACTTCCCAGTAGAAAGGCGAGATAAAATTTGCCATTGACGGTACAGACTGTTGGATGTTTCTTTTTCTTGTGAAGACATAACTGAAATTAAAAATCGAGTAGCTTGTTTATATCTGCATTGCTTGCTGAACACAATAAAAAAACTGAATATTTTTCCAAGCTTTTCCAATGAGAACAATCTATATTGGATGAATAAAGAGGCAAAAGTGTTTATAGCTAATTGGCATGCTTGTTGCTTAATTTTACTTACAATAGATAACAATGATGAGGTTTGTATGCTTAAAGAAGATAAAGATACAAATTCGATTTCGACGCTAGAACGTTTTCCTAATGATATGGGATTAAATGTTAATGTAGCTGGAGCAACTCAATTTACAACATCATCAAAAGAAAACACTTTATTTCAACAACTTAAGTCACATTTTTTCAACGAATTGCTTGATGATCACAGCATGTCGGGTGAAACCTGTAACAAAATAGAGCAGTGGTTATCACAACATAGCATTGAGGAATTAAAATCATTAAATCAAACCGCTAAAGATCATTTTTTATATGAGGGGATTACTTTTACCGTATATGGTGAATCTGAGGGGATTGAACGGACTATTCCATATGATTTAATCCCACGGGTGATTGAGAAAAAGCAATGGAATAAAGTCGCACTTGGCTGTGCACAACGGGTTCGCGCACTAAATTTATTTTTACATGATATTTACCATCAACAAGATATTTTAAAAGCCAATATTGTACCTGAATTACAGGTACTGACGCATCAAGCCTATCAACCGCATATGTATGCACACGACTTGAAAGGTAAAATTTATAGTCAAATTAGCGGTATTGATATTATTCGTGACCGACATGGTGAGTTCTATGTTTTAGAAGACAATTTAAGAACACCTTCGGGCGTTTCTTATATGTTGGAAAGTCGCAAAATCAGTCAGAAGCTCATGCCTGAATTATGTCAGCAAAATAATATTTTAGGTGTTGAGCAATATCCACAATTACTCAAAGAAATTTTGGCTGAAAATGCCTATGTAGACCGACCTTTTATCGTGGTACTTACGCCCGGACGTTATAACAGTGCGTATTATGAACATTCCTTCTTGGCAAGGGAAATGGATGTGCCTTTAGTGACATCACGTGACCTTTTTGTAGAGAACGATAAGGTTTATGTCAAAACGATTCGTGGAAGACAGCAGGTTGATGTAATTTATCGTCGAGTCGATGATGAATATTTAGATCCTTTATGCTTTCTGCCTAATAGCTCATTAGGTGTTGCTGGCTTAATGTCGGCTTATTTAAATCACAATGTCGTGATTGCAAATGCACCCGGTACAGGCGTGGCTGATGATAAATCAATCTATCCATATGTGGATAAAATGATTCATTTTTACTTGGGCGAGGATGCAATTTTAAAAAATGTACCGACATATCAATGCCGCGAAGCTCAAGATTTAGATTATGTGTTATCTAACTTAGCCGAGTTGGTGGTGAAGGAAGCTCAAGGTTCGGGAGGCTATGGTATGTTGATTGGTCCACAATCCTCGAAAAATCAAATTGAACTATTTCGAGACAAAATTATTGCTGCGCCGCATTTGTATATTGCGCAGCCGACTTTAGAGTTATCTGTTTGTCCAACAATGACAGACTATGGTGTGGCAGAGCGTCATATTGATTTACGCCCATTTGTTTTAAGTTCGCCATATCGTACTGAAATCGTTCCGGGTGGCTTAACACGTGTGGCGATGCAAGCCGGTTCTTTAGTTGTGAATTCTTCACAAGGTGGTGGAGTTAAAGACACATGGGTTGTTGATAATCTTCATTCATAAACACTTAACCATGGGGGTGAAATCATGATTTTATTAAATAGCAATGCTCAACATATTTTTTGGTTAGGTCGATATTTAACCCGTATTCAATATTTATGTGGTCAATTTCCATTTCATGATAACCAAGATGCATTGGGATATGCACATGCTTTTTGCTTGCCAGCTTTTGATGCGAGCTCATTGAATACTTTATTATTGGATACAGAGCAACCTTCATCTTTTCACCAACAATTTCAATATGCAAAAGATAATGTACAAGATTTACGTGGGGTACTTTCCGCAAAAGCCTATGCTGAACTGAATCAGCTCATTAAAAATGCCAATGAAAATGCAGCATATATATGTGATGTTACTGGAGAATGTCATGAGGTTTTAGAAGCGGAGCCTGAAGATATTTTCCTATTTTTCACTTTGGGTCAAAATATAGAACAGTTAGACCGACAAATTCGTTTGAAACAAGAGCAGGTGAGCACACTCGAAAATATTGATCAGATTGTCAGTTTTTTACATCAGATTGGTTGGAATGGACTGGATCATGCATGGCAGCAACTCAAATTAACCCCAGATAGTATGAATTTTTATCAATTTAGTGATCATATTCAACATTTATTTGAGGTGGATGTATGAAGTTGATGATTAATCACCAAACTCACTATACCTATAGCGATCAGGCATGTAACAGCATTCAATATATTAAAATGACCCCGATGAGCAATGTACATCAGCAGGTTCATTATTGGGATGTGAGTGTGCCAGGTCAGAAAGAAGTTAAAGCGGATGTATTTAATAATATTTGGATTACCAGTTCACAGCGACAACCCTATCAGCAAATGACGATTATGGCGCAGGGGATCATCGAGATGAATCCTCATACCCAATTTGGGATTGATACAGCCATCAATCCAAATTTATTTTTACAGCCGACAGCAAATACTTTGTGTAATGCTGAAATGAAAGATTTCGCCAAGCGTCATGTTCCGTATTTAACACGAGAACATTTAATTAATTTGTCTGCTGCGGTGTTACAGCATATTCCTTACGTGCCTGATCAGACTTCAGTACAAACATCTGCTATTGATGCCTTCCAACATCGGCAAGGTGTGTGTCAAGATCATAGCCATGTCTTTATCGCCATGTGTAAGTATTTGGGTTTACCTGCACGTTATGTATCAGGGTATTTATTTGTACCAAATACTTCTCACCTTGCAAGTCATGCTTGGGCAGAAGTTTTTTTTGAAAATACGTGGTATTGTTTTGATACAAGTAACCAATTATTTGCACTAAATTCACATATTTATGTGGCTATAGGTCGTGATTATTGGGATGTTGCACCTGTTCGAGGTATAAGAGAGCGTGGTGGTATTGAGTCTATGAATTCTATTGTTCAAGTACTCGCTTGCTGAAAATTTGAAGGTCATAGGAGCTGTTAATGACGTATTGTTGTGCGCTACGTTTGAAAGATGGATTAGTTTTTGTTAGTGATACGCGTACCAATGCGGGTGTAGATCATATTTCGGTATTTCGTAAGCTCTATACTTTTGGTGTAGAAGGCGAGCGATTTATAAGCATACAAACATCTGGTAATTTAGCGACAACTCAAGCAGTCATTAGTCATCTAAATAATCATTTAGAACTTAAGCAAGAACCGAATTTATATAGTGTGAATACGATGTTTGAGATTGCAGAGTTGGTCGGTCAAACATTGAGAAAAGTGATTGCAGATATCACGGTAGACCCTGATGAGCACAATAATTATTCGTGTAGCCTATTGCTTGGTGGGCAAATTAAAGGTGCAGATATGCAACTTTATAATGTTTATTCTCAGGGTAACTTTATTAATGCAACAGAAGATACACCGTACTTTCAAATCGGAGAAAGTAAATATGGTAAGCCCATATTAGATAGAGCCTTGGTTTATGAAATGCCTTTAGATGAGGCAGTACGGTGTTGTTTAATTTCTTTTGATTCTACTTTACGTTCTAATGTCTCAGTTGGAATGCCATTAGATACGATTGTTTATAAAAAAGATTCATTGCATATTCCAAATGGTAAACGTATCTATGAAGAAGATCCATATTTTAGGCAGCTGAGTAAACAATGGTCAGATACTTTACGTCGTGGTGTGCAAGAATTGCCAATCCCGACCAATGATTATTTAGAATAATATTTTGCTATTTATGGTAAGAATATAGAGATTAGCTTAGCGACTGAGTTTAATAAAAAACCCAAGTTAAACTTGGGTTTTTTGAACTTCAATTCTTTACTTTCTGATTGGGCGAGCACTTAAACGGCATAAGAGTTCATAGCCAATGGTGCCATTAGCTTCTGCAACATCATCAACCAAGCGGTTTTTACCCCAAAGTTCGACTTCAGTTCCTAAAGGTGCATTTAAGCCAGTGACATCAATGGCAATCATATCCATAGCGACACGACCAACCACAGGTGTGGTTTTGCCCTGAATGGAAACATAGTTTTGTTTTGGAAAGGCACGTGGATAGCCATCACCATAGCCAATTGAAACAATTGCAAGCTGCATTTCTTCAGTTGCAACAAAGTGCGAACCATAACCTACAGATTCACCTGCTTGGATGGTATTTAATGCAATAACTGCTGCGGTGAAGGTCATGACGGGTTTAAGATCTAAATCATTAGCCGTTTGATCTGCAAATGGAGAGGCACCATACAGCATAATACCGGGGCGAACAAAGTCAAAATTCAATTCAGGCCATTTGAAAATTGCGGCTGAGTTACAGCACGAAGCCATTATTGGAGCACAAGCTTCTTTGACGTGTAAGAATTGATTTTTTTGTTGTTCATTTAAAGGATGATCTTTAGCATCTGCATTGGCAAAATGCATGGCAAGAACACAGGTAAAACCTTCTGCTTTTAGTGTATTAATCACTTCAATAATTTCAGCTGCTTTAAAACCTAAGCGGTTCATACCACTATTTAGTTTGACCCAAACTTTTAAGTTTTTAGCAATATAGGCATCTTTATGTGCCCGTAGCCAATCCAATTGTTGATGATGATGTACGATACACTCAATATTATTGTCAACCACAACCTGCATTTCATCTTCAGAAAAGACGCCTTCAATGAGTGTAATGGGTTGTTGATAGCCGAGTTCTCGAATCTCAAGTGCCTCTTCAAGACAGGCGACACCAAAAGCATCCGTTCCACCTAAGGCTGCCAAACAGTCTTTGACTCCATGTCCATAAGCATTGGCTTTAACCATACTTACAATTTGAGCAGTTGGTGCAAGTTGTTTAACACGGTTTAAATTATATTGCAGTGCTTCTCTGTCAATATAAACTGTTGCTTGGCGCACCCTCGTTACTCCTTGGGGTTACAAATATTACATTACGAGAGGGCAAAACCCAGACGTTAAATGAATTTTTGAGAGATTTAAATGAAGAATTTCAGTGGGATTGATAAAATATTTATCATGAAAATATTGAATTATTGTAGTCCTCTCAGTTGAAAATGGACATAAGTTTAAATAATTTTATTGAAAGTTAATTTAGACCAAACCCAGACTTTGCATATAACTTTTTGGGGCTTAATAATTTTTCAGCATTTTATTTTAGTCTAACGAGTCGTAAATTTAGTTTAGCAATTGAATTTTACTGACTCGTTATTTTTTGGATAGAAAATATCAATAAACCTTTGTTTTAATTTGGTTTTAAAGAAAAATTTAAGTAAACTTTAAAAAAGAGCGATAACAAAATTCTCTATTGATAAAAAAAGGACATAATTATGGGTGCTTGGTCACATGAACCATTTGGTAATGATACTGCAAACGATTGGGCTGATGAATTAGAGGAAAGTTCGGATTTTTCAATCGTTGAAAAAGCTTTTAATCAAATTATTGAATCTGCGGAAGAATACATTGATGCGGATATTGCTTGTGAGGCCCATGCAGCAGCAGAGGTGCTTGCTCAAGCTTTGGGAAAGGGGACACAAGATGATGCTTATACTGAAAAAGTTGATGCGTGGTTAACAAAACTGACGATTAAACCTCATGATCTTCTGATTCCCAAAGCACTTCAAGCATTGGGTTTATTGACCACTGAAGATTCAGAGCTAGATGAGCTTTGGCAAGATTCAGAGGAATATAGCCAGTGGAAAGCAAATATCGATGAATTAAAAGAACTTTTAAAAGCTAAACTTTAGATGTTTTTATTTATATTTAATTTAAGCGGGTAATAAAAAAACGGACAAATAAATGTCCGTTTTTTTATTTTTGGAGCATGTAGAAATTATTCTTCATCATTATATTGAGAATAAAACTCAGGTGACAGGTTGCTAAAGCGCGTATATTGACCTTCAAAAGCCAAGCGAACAGTACCAATTGGGCCGTTACGTTGTTTACCAATAATGATTTCCGCTGTGCCTGCTTCTTTGGATTCTTTGTTATAAACCTCATCACGGTAAATAAACATAATTAAGTCGGCATCTTGTTCAATTGCACCAGATTCACGAAGATCGGACATCACAGGACGTTTATTGGGTCTGTTTTCCAGTGAACGGTTGAGCTGAGATAATGCAATCACAGGGCACATCATTTCTTTCGCCAGAGCTTTTAAGCTTCGTGAAATTTCTGAGATCTCACCGACACGGTTATCCCCCATACCTGGAACTTTCATCAATTGTAAGTAGTCGACCATAATACAGCCAATTTTACCACCATGCATTTTGGCAATACGACGCGCTCGCGCTCGTAATTCTGTCGGTGGTAGGGCTGAAGAATCATCAATATATAGGTGTTTTTCCTGCAATTGCAAAATGGTGCCAGTCACTTTCGACCATTCATCACCATCTAATTTACCAGAACGTAAGTGTCCTTGATGAACCTTGCCGTAAGCTGAAATTAAACGCATGGCGATTGAATCTGCGGGCATCTCCATGGAGAAAACCAGCGCGGGTAAGTCACAGTTAAATAAAACACTTTCTACTAAGTTCATTGCGAACGTGGTTTTACCCATAGAAGGACGTGCAGCAACAATAATCAAATCACCTGATTGCATGCCAGATGTTTTGTTATCAAGCTCCATAAAACCTGAAGTTAAACCTGTAATGCTGCCTTCCATTTGTGAAAGTTCATTTAACTTGTCAAAAACATCGGCAACGACGGCATTGATTGGTTTTGGCCCTTGAGCTTTAGCATTGTTATTATGTTGTTCAGCAATCGAGAAAATATTCGTTTCTGCTAAATCTAAAATTTCACTCACACTGCGACCTTTGGTGTCATAGGCATTTTGTAAAATTTCAGAGCTGACTTTAATCATGCTACGCAAGGTTGAAAATTCTTTAATTTTATTGGCATAGGTTTCTAAGTTGTAAAAACTAGAAGGGGAATCTGCCATCAATTGCATCAAATATTCTTCACCACCTACAGCATCCAATAGGTTTTGTTTGATGAGCCAATCATTGACTAAAACGGCATCGTAAGGTGAGTTTTCTTGAGTTAGTTTTTCAATCGCACGAAAAATATATTTATGTCGTGTCGCATAAAAATCATTTTCACTGAGTACATCGCCAACTTGTTCAAAAGATTCAGCCACCGTCATCAGTGCTGCAAGTACAGCCTGCTCAATTGCTAAGTTGTGCGGTGGAGTACGAAACTCTTTTAATTGGCTAGGCTCATTACTTTTATTATCTACTTTTGATGCGTTTAGCGTAGCATTGGCATTCGCCTGTGACATATAAAACCCTAATTTTAAATGCAATAAATGAGTAATTTAGAAAGATGGCACGAAGAATAAAATTTCAAATATTTTCGTATAAATAGATCATACGCACTCTTAAAAAAAATGCGAATCGAAAATTTCATTCATCTAAAAGCAGTCAAAATAAGTTGTGCTAACTACTTGTTGTTAAAGCGACATAAGCTATTTTGACTATTTTCAGAAATAAAAAAAGAGCATGCAAAAGCATGCTCTTTTTCTTGCAGAAAATTACTCAGATACGATAGTAACGAGAACTTCAGCAACAACATCATGATGCAATTGGATTGCGATGTTGAATTCGCCAGTGTGACGAAGTGCACCGTTCGGTAAACGAACTTCTGCACGGTCAACTTCAAGACCAGCATTTGTCAACGCGTCAGCGATGTCACGAGTACCGATAGAACCGAATAGTTTACCTTCGTCACCAGCTTTCGCAGTGATTACGATGTTAACTTCGTCTAATTGGTCAGCACGTGCTTGAGCAGCAGCTAAAACATCAGCTTCAGCTTTCTCAAGTTCAGCACGACGAGCTTCAAAAGCAGCAGTATTCGACTCAGTCGCTGCTACTGCTTGACCTTGAGGGATAAGGTAGTTGCGGCCGTAACCAGCTTTAACTGAAACTTTATCGCCTAATTTACCAAGGTTTTTAATGCGTTGTAGTAAGATAATATCCACAGCTCAACCTCACTTATGATTGTCAGTGTAAGGGATCAAAGCCAAGTAACGAGCTTGTTTAATAGCAAGCGCTAATTGACGTTGGTAACGAGCTTTAGTACCTGTAATACGGCTAGGAACAATTTTGCCGTTTTCAGTGATGTACTGTTTTAAAGTATCGATATCTTTGTAGTCGATGTAAGCAACTTTCTCAGCTGTAAAGCGGCAGAACTTGCGACGACGGTAAAAACGTGCCATTTATGTTCTCCTTATGCTTCAGCAGAATCTTGAGATTGTTGTGCTTCTTCACGTTGTGCTTTACGCGCACGTTTTTCTTCAGCACTTTTAGCAAGCAATGACTCTTCAGTGATTGCATGTTCACGACGAATAATAACATTACGAAGGATTGCATCGTTATAACGGAACAATTCTTCTAATTCATTAAGCGTAGTTTGACCACATTCAACATTCATTAAAATGTAGTGAGCTTTATGAATTTTGTTAATCGGGTAAGCCAATTGACGGCGGCCCCAATCTTCTAAACGGTGAATTTGACCTTCAGCTTCTTTGATGTGAGTTAGGTAACGTTCTACCATACCCACAACTTGATCGCTTTGGTCTGGATGTACCAAAAGTACGATTTCGTAGTGACGCATTGTCAGCTCCTTACGGTTTATACAGCCTCTAAATAAATTCGGAGGCAAGGAGTCACAACCGAGGTTGTGTCGCAAAATTTGCGAAGCGTGAATTTTAGTGGTTTTAAGCTGAAATTACAAGAGCAGCTTTCTGAAATACTGAATTTATATACGTGGCTTCGAGCGTAATAGAAAAACCACATAGCCTTTAAGTTGAGGATCTTGCTGTATAAAAGCCGGATTTGTCCATGCACCATTTTGTACCAGCCCGACTTTATAGGGTAAATGCAGAGTAGAAATTCGTTTTAAGTAGGCCTGATAATTTGGAATTGTACTTGTACCTTGATAAGTTTGGATCACCAATTCATTAATATTCTGCCGTAGTAAATCTAGAGTCTGTGAATCTTGAACATTGGTCCAGTCAAGTAATCCCGTAATGCTGATTTGATATTGTTTCGGCAATTGCTTTCTTAATGTTTGAAGAAATAGGGCATATTGCTTTAGATTTTTTGTCTTTGCATCGAAATCAATTTGAATGCCTTGAATTTGATTTCCGGCATTTTCCCATTGTTTGATGCGTTTTAAAATTTTTTCTAATTCAAGTTCTTGCCAGTTTAAATGATGGTTTCGATAGACCAGCCAAACTTTTTGGTGCGGTATTTTTAAAATCGAGATACCTTGAGGCGTCAATATTGAATTTTGTGTCGATTGATCTAAACGGATTTCGCCTTGTAAAATATAAAGTTCTTTGGCTTGCTTTAAATAAGCAGCAGTAGAAATATCGCCCCAAATCCAAAAACTAGCGTATTGATTGGCATCAACTATAGTTTTAGATGAAGCAGATTGACTCGGTTGGCATGCGATTAAACTCAAGCTACAAAGTAAAACAACAATAATCGAGTGAATCCGCTGTAGCATCTGACATTTACCAATAGAATTTTAATGATTCTGCCCAAGTTGTATTGGGATAATCACGTTTAATTTGATCGAACCATTGTTTTCTTACGGATTTTTCAACCTCTTGATCTTGGCAATCATTTAAACCTGAGGGTGCATAACATTGGATTGCACGATAAAGTGCGTAGGCTTTTAATTCACCATTGGGCTGAGTTTTAATTATATCTTTATAGACTTGTCCACGAGTGAATATAGAACCTTGGAAAGTTGGGTTTTGCTTCTCGCTATAAGTGAATGCGCTGAGCATATAACCATTTTCACTTCTAAAATATTCACCCAAACATAGTCGTAAATTTAAGTCTTGAGGGGTGTCTGCCAGTTTTTGAGTCAAGGTTTTTAAATCAGAACACTTGATTTGTGGGGTAATGGTTGTTCCTTTCCAAATAAAATTGGCTAAAGGTGGCTGACTACGAAATTTTTCAGCAGTGTTTTCGGTATGATTAAACTGGCTAATATGGTTTGGTAGGGCTGCATAAGCCTGATTAAATAAATGGTAATTTTGATGGACTAAAGATTTATTTAGGGCTGTATATAAGGCTAAATTTTTATGCTCTGTACTTGTTGTGGTCTGAATGATTTTCATCAGACTATCTTCATTGGCAGATTCAGAAATAAAGCTTTTTTGTAAAGAGGCCTGTTTAATTTTGGCATTTGAACCGATAAAAGCATCTACATTTTGTTGTTTTAAATAATAAGGATATAGCGTTAATTCAAATAACCCACGTTGATCAGCTGTTTTTGCTTTTGCGAGGAAGGATTCCCAATAGTGTTGTGTAGATTGAGGCTTTTCTAATTTTTCAATAATTCTTCCTTTTAGAAAAACCTGACTGAGTTGTAGATAGTTGTTTATAGCACTGGGATTATCTTTAGGAAGTAAATTTAAGGCCTCTTGCGGTTTATTTTGAATAAAGAATAAATGATTGGCCTGTAAATACTGAAACAGTTTAGGTTGGTTTTTAAATGTTTCTTTTTGACTATTGAGCTGTGTCCATGTGATGACTTTATCATCTACTGTTTCTGGCTTACGCATTTGCATTAAGTCATAAATGGCCAGAAACAGAGGGTCCTTTAAATTTTGAACTTTAAAGTTAGTATTTTGAAAAACATGGCGATCTATTTCATAAGCGATATTATCCATTTCAAGATTATAAAATTTCGATTTGGGGTTGTTAATTTGCCATGCAAGTTCATTAACCAATAAATCATGTCGACCACTTAACCAGTAACCACGTCGTAATAGGCCACGTGCACTGGCGGCATATTCCCTGTTTGGGTATAGCGTTAGATATTGAGTGATACTGTTAAAGAATGCTTTAAGTAGGGTTTGATTGAGTTTCTCTCGTTGAAGATCGCCATATTCCCCAACGCCACTTTGAAAAGCAGCATTTAGATTACTGCGAATAAGCATGTACTGAGCTGTTTCTTTTAACCAAGGATTGTTTATATTGGTTAATAGTGAGTAAATTTTAGTTGCTGTAGAAAAGTTGGTATTATAAAAAGCAATTGTTGCATTTAAATAGGATGCATATTGACGAGTGGTCACTGCCCAGTTTGGATTAACATTAATTAAACTAATTTGTTTTTCACATTCAGAAATTTTGTTGCGTTCACGAATTAAGATTTCTTTTTCGGCTGTAGGTACGGTTTGATCATTTTTCACCTGTTGAATAAAATCAGAACCACCTTTGGTCATGGAATTACAATGTTCTTGATAAGGATCTATATCTGTTGCCACAAACTTACGTGCATTGGATGATCTATTTTGAGCAGATGAGGTGAGTTGTTTGGTTTCAAAAGGAACATCACTATAGCTGGTATCCCAAAGCGAGCTTTTTTCAGTTGTGATTGAAATGCTGACTAAATTTAAATCACTGAGTAATAATAATAAATTGGTTTGGTTGTCGTTGGCAGGCGTAAGGGCGGGTAAATTATTACAAGCTGTATATTCGTTGTTTTGAAGGGCGGTGCTGGGTTCACAGGAAGTGTCAGCACCAGCATAGCCAAAGTTTGAATAAAAAATACATACTGGAAATAAAGAAGTAAAAATAGTGTGGCGTAATATATTAAGTTTAGAATTCATATGGAAAAAGTAACTTTATAATTTTGGTTGTAATATTAGCAACTTGATTGTTGTAGTGAAATAATTCTAGAAGTAAAAAATAAAAAAAAGATAGAGTAGAACTCTATCTTTTTTAAAAAAACACGATTTTTGTTGCGGGTACTTGCGAAGTGAAACTAAAGCATAAACTCACAATTGTAATGAGAATAACCGAAAATAGGAAAAAACGTTTTGCCCATAGTTGGTCATTTTCAGCTTTAAATCCAAGTACACCAATATAAAACCAGTAAATACATAACGCATTTAGAATGACAAGATAAAGCCAATTTGTATAACCATATACATATAAAGCATTCATCGAGATGGTAAATAAAACAACATAAATCAGTGATTCAATTTTAGTACGTAAAATAGAACGTGCTACAGGAAGAATCGGAACACCTGCATTTTTGTAGTCATCAAAACGATATACTGCAATTGCCCACGAATGTGGCATTTGCCAAAGTGCATAACCAATAAAAAGAATTAAGGCAGCTAAGTCAAATTCATGGCTAACAGCGGTATATCCAATCACTGGTGGGCTTGCACCAGAAATACTTCCGATAACGGTTTGGTGAATTGTTGTGCGTTTTGTCCAGAGGCTATAAAAAACCACATAAACTACAAAACCAATCACCGCAAATAAAAAAGCGTACGCATTTACCCAGAACCATAAAATGCTAAAACCAATCGCACCCAATACAAAAGCATAAGCTAGAGCAATAGAGGGAGAAATCGTTTTTTGAACTAGAGCGCGGTTTTGTGTGCGCTGCATTTTGTGGTCGATGTCTTGGTCAATAACGTTATTGACCACACAACCAGAGGCAACAACTAAAGTTGTACCAAGGAGGGTAATAAGCAATAAAAGGAAATCTACAGAACCTTGAGCGGCTAAGAAATAGCCGCCCAAAGTGGTAACAAAGTTACCAAAGAGAATTCCTGGTTTAGTCAGGAATATATACTTTTTCAGCATGACAATCAGTTTAGATCATCATGTTGTAGTGAAGGTAGTTCATGATCCATACAGAACCAATGAGCAATACCGCAATACACAGTACTGTGTAGATAAATGCAATCACGTTCCAACGTTGTTCAGAAGACGAGTTCATGTGCAAGAAGAACATGAGCTGTACAAGAACCTGAGCAACTGCAGTAATAGCAATTACAGTAACCAAAATACCACGTCCAAAGCCACCGCTCATAACCATTCCAAAAGGAATAAGAGTAAGAGCAACTGACAAAATGAAACCAATAGTATATTGCTTCACGTTACCGTGCGATGCACCAGCAGAGTTGTGATCGTGACTCATTAGAGAACTCCCATCAAATAAACGACGCTGAATACACAGATCCAAACGATGTCAAGGAAGTGCCAGAACAAGCTTAGGCAAGCAAGACGACGAGTGTTTGGAAGAGTCAAACCATTTTTCTTGATTTGAATCATCAAAATGATCATCCATACCAAACCCGAAGTTACGTGAATACCGTGCGTACCTACTAATGTAAAGAACGACGATAAGAACGCACTTGTGCTTGGGCCATGACCAGCATGAACTAAGTGATTGAACTCATAAAGTTCCATACCAATGAAGGCAGCACCAAATAACCATGTAATGATTAACCAAGTTAAAACTTGGCTAACATTTTTTTTGTATGCAGCAAGTACGGCAAAACCGAATGTTACAGAAGAGATAAGGAGAGCGAAAGTTTCAGTTAAAACGAAACCTAAAGACTCACCAAAAAGCTCTTTTGCACTTGGAGTACCCATTGGAATGTGACTGCTTAATACAGCGAACGCAATGAAGAGTGTCCCGAATAGGATCAAGTCACTCATCAAGTAAGTCCAGAAACCAAAGACGGTGATGTCGGTATCATCGTGGTGATGATCATCATGTCCATGGTTGTCGTGATGAAGTACTTCAGCCATTGTCTTAGTCCTTCTTCAAGTGTTTTTCAAGAATCGCATAGCGTTCGTTTTCAATGCGTTCTACTTCAGCAGCAGGCACATAGTAATCCACTTCTTTCGTGAATGAACTTACGATAAACGAAACGATAGCACCAATGAATCCAACAGCAGCTAACCACCAGATATGCCAGATTAAAGCGAAGCCCATAACAGTAATGAACATTGCAATAACAAAACCAGCAGCACGATTAGTTGGCATGTGTACATCTTCATACGACGTAGGACGCGCGTATGCAACACCGTTTTCTTTGTCAGTCCAGAAGCGGTCGATACCGTCAGCTTGTGGTACATGAGCAAAGTTATAGAACGGAGCAGGTGAAGAAGTAGCCCACTCTAATGTGCGAGCATCCCATGGATCGCCAGTCAAATCGAGATTGTCGTTGCGTTGTAAGAAACCAACAATGATTTGCATTAAGAAACATGCAATACCAATCGCGATAAGGATAGCACCAAACAAAGCGATAGCGATGTATGGATCCCATTCTGGGTTGTCATATGTATTCAGACGACGTGTCATACCCATGAAACCAAGGATATAAAGTGGCATGAATGCAAAGTAGAAGCCGAAGAACCAGAACCAGAAAGCTGCTTTACCCCAAGCTTCATTGAGCTTCCAACCAAACATTTTTGGCCAGTAGAAAATGATACCTGCGAACATTGCAAATACTACACCACCAATAATTACGTTATGGAAGTGAGCAATCAAGAATAACGAGTTATGTACTAAGAAGTCCGCTGGTGGAACTGCCATTAATACACCTGTTAAACCACCGATACCAAAAGTCACAAGGAAGCCAAGTGTCCATAGCATTGGTGTTGTAAAGGTAATACGACCCTTGTACATGGTGAATAACCAAGAGAAGATTTTCACACCAGTCGGAATCGCAATAACCATGGTCATGATACCGAAGAACGCGTTAACGTTGGCACCAGCACCCATTGTAAAGAAGTGGTGAACCCATACTACGAACGCAAGTACTGTGATCGCAATAGTCGCATAAACCATTGATTTGTAACCAAACAATGCTTTACGAGAGAAAGTGGATACAACTTCAGAGTAAATACCAAATGCTGGTAATACTAAGATGTATACTTCTGGGTGACCCCAAGTCCAAATCAAGTTTACATACAACATTGGGCTACCACCCAAGTCATTTGTAAAGAAGTGGAAGTCGAAGTAACGGTCAAGGGTTAACATTGCAATCGTTGCAGTTAACACTGGGAAAGATGCGATGATCAATACAGACGTACAAAGTGCAGTCCAAGTAAAGATCGGCATATCCATAAGTGTCATGCCAGGTGCACGCATTTTAATGATGGTAACAAAGAAGTTAACACCCGTTAAAAGAGTACCTAAACCTGAAACCTGAAGTGCCCAAATGTAGTAGTCTACACCTACGCCAGGAGAATATTCGATACCTGAAAGAGGAGGATAAGCCATCCAACCAGTCGCAGCGAATTCACCAAGTGCAAGAGAGGCCATCATGAGACCCGCAGCGCCGGCAAATAACCAGAAGCTTAAAGAGTTCAATAATGGGAAGGCAACGTCACGAGCACCGATCTGTAAAGGTACAGAGATGTTCATTAAGCCGACAACAAGACCCATTGCAACGAAGAAGATCATAATTACGCCATGGGCAGTAAAAATCTGATCGTAATGTTCAGGGTGTAAATAGCCTTCACCACCACCTCGTGCGAGGAACTGCTGAAGACGCATCATGATTGCATCTGCGAAGCCACGAAGTAACATGACTACAGATACCAAGATATACATGATACCAATTTTTTTATGGTCTACAGAAGTGAACCATTCAGTCCACAAGTAATTCCATTTTTTAAAGTAGGTGATCCCTGCAACAGCAGCAAGGCCACCTAGGATCATCATTGCAACAGTTACCAATACGATTGGATCGTATGGAATTGCATCTGGTCCTAACTTACCTAAAAAGCTCATGTCTTATTCCTCTACAGAAGCAGTCGCATGCTCAACATTTGCATGAGCGTCAGAAGCCGCAGCTTCATGACCTACAGTTGCTGAGTGATCAGCACCATGGTAGTTGCTCATGTATCGGTTAATCACGGATTCGAACAATTTAGGCTCAACTGAAGAATAATAAGTCACTGGGTGTGGCTTAGTCGGATAAGGCTTCATTGCTTCAGCAGCAGCCTTTTCTTCTGGAGTTGTCGCTTTTGCTACTAATGCTTCGATTTGGTGCTTACCACGGTTGCCGTCACGTAAGGTTGCAAATTCAGTTTGGTCTAAAATACCTTTTTGAATTGCTTCAGGGTTAACTGAAGTACCATTACCTGCTTTAACTGCTGCTACCCAATTGGCAAACTGTGCATCTGTTACAGAATGAGCTTTAAAGCGCATTTGTGAGAAGCCATAACCTGAATAGTTAGAAGAGAAACCACGGAATACGCCAGTCGTGTCTGCTAACATGTGCAAGTGAGTTTGCATACCCGCCATTGCATAAATCTGACCAGACAATGCAGGAATAAAGAACGAGTTCATTGTGAAGTTAGACGTAATACGTAAGCTTAACGGAGTTTTCTCTGGAAAGCGCATTTCGTTAACAGTTGCAATATCTTGTTCTGGATAAATAAAGATCCATTTGAATTGTTCAGCAATAACTTGAACAGTTAACGGAGCTTTATCTGATTCGAGCGGGCGGTAAGGGTCATACTTGTGTGAACCCCACCAAGTTAACCAAGCTAGAATACCAATAATAATGACTGGAACACCCCAAACTATAATTTCAATAGCGGTAGAGTGTGCCCAAGTAGGTTTATAGTCTGCATCTTTATTCGACGCGCGATATTTCCAACCAAACCACAATGCCATAATAACTGATGGAATTACCACCAAAAGCATTAAGTAGATCGCAGTCATCATCAGGTTACTTTGACCTTCAGCAACTGGACCTTTTGAGTTTAGAAGTACCATATCACCGCCACACCCAGTTAAGAGTGCAGCCATCGCAGATAAAGACAATACAGCTAAAATCGTTTGTCTCATTTTACAACCTCGGTGAAGAGTCCCATTCCCTAATTTAATATGGGATAGCGATTAAAGTGTCGCATGATTGGAAATATTTATTTTCACTTAGAAATTCTAAGCATAGAAAATCCTTCCCAATCATGAGACACCGCTACGTTGTAGGGCATTATGCCTCATATTGTTGAACTAAGCTATATGTAAAGTGGCTTTAAATGACTGTTATAAAAACTGATTTTTTTACTCGGAATTAAAGTTTTAAGATGAAAATTATTATTTTAATATCAATATTCTGGGGAAAAACAGGGAGATAAAATCATCCCTGTTTTTGATGTTTATTGTTTGATCACTTTGGTTTTAGCTAATTTATCATGTAAAGTTTGACGTTTTTCGCTCAATGCGAAAACATGGTCAATAATTGTGATCAACGGCATAAAGAGCATATTTAAAATAATGAAGATAAAACTACGTAAAGTGAAGACACGCATCAGACTGACTTTTTCACCATTTTCGGCATCGACAATTTTAATTTTGGTGAGTTTTTTACCAATACTTTGCCCAGATTTTGCCAACATGAAGGCTTGAATACCTAGCATAATGATGATGTATACAAACATGGCTTGCCAAGCTTCTATAGGAATAAGGGTAAATAATTCCTGTTGTAATTGTACAGCTTGAGTTGATGTGTCAGCAGATTGCATCTTTTGTTGAATATCAGACAATTGATTAAATTGGTCAGGTTTTAGAAAAAATGAAGGAATAGCTGCTGCGGGTAACCACAATAATAAGTCGATAATTTTTGCTAAAATACGGGTAGTAATGGAAGCAAGTTCGCTGTTTTGAGTTGGTTTTTTCCCAGATTGTACTTTACTCATAGTTGCATTTTGTAAAGGTGTCTTTTCGAGAAAAGGGGTTGGGGCAGTATAACCTACAGGTTCATATACAAGTTTACCCTTGGTTAATTCACCTAAAGCTTTCCATTCTGGCATACCTTGGTGCCAAGCTAAGTCAGTGAGCATGACTTGCTGACTCGCGAGCATTTGATTGAGTTGCTCTAAGGTGTATGGACCCGCTTGTTGATTATCACGTGCCAAGTAAATTTGCATAAAATTGAATTCTCAAAACTAAATCTTAAAAGATGGATAAAAAAAGACCCACTAGTGGGTCTTTTTTTAACACGTTTTATTAAACTTGTTTAGTCTTTTCTTCTGCTAAGAAGAACCAAGTGTCTAAAACTGAGTCTGGATTTAATGAAACAGATTCGATGCCTTGTTCCATCAACCATCGAGCAAGGTCAGGATGATCAGAAGGGCCTTGACCACAAATACCAACGTATTTGCCTGCTTTACGGCATGCATGAATTGCCATAGAGAGTAATGCTTTAACAGCAGGATCACGCTCATCAAACAGGTGAGAAACGATACCAGAGTCGCGGTCTAAACCAAGTGTTAATTGAGTCAAATCGTTTGAACCGATAGAGAAACCATCGAAGTGCTCAAGGAATTGTTCAGCTAACAATGCATTGGTTGGTAATTCGCACATCATGATGACTTTAAGGCCATTTTCACCACGTCTAAGACCATTAAGCGCCAATAGTTCAATAACACGTTTTGCTTCTGCAACTGTACGTACAAAAGGAATCATGATTTGAATATTGGTTAAACCCATTTCGTCACGCGCTTTCTTCAATGCGCGGCATTCAAGTTCGAAGCAGTCACGGAAATTGTCAGACACATAACGGCTTGCACCACGGAAGCCCAACATTGGATTTTCTTCTTCTGGCTCGTATAACTTACCGCCAATGAGATTCGCATATTCGTTTGACTTGAAGTCAGACATACGAACAATCACAGGTTTGTCAGCGAAAGCAGCGGCAAGAGTTGAAATACCTTCAACCAATTTTTCGACATAGAATTCGATTGGAGAAGAGTAACCTGCTGTACGTGCCATGACCGCAGCACGTGTTTCACGTGGAAGGCTATCAATGTTCAATAATGCTTTTGGATGCACACCAATCATACGGTTGATGATGAATTCTAAGCGTGCAAGTCCAATACCTTCATTTGGAATAGTTGCGAAGTCGAATGCGCGGTCAGGGTTACCTACGTTCATCATGATTTTGAACGGAAGTTTAGGCATAGATTCAATCGAGTTACGTTGAATTTCGAAATCTAAAGAGCCTTCATAAATGAAGCCTGTATCGCCTTCAGCACAAGAAACAGTCACTTCTTGACCATCAGTCAATACTTCTGTTGCATTACCACAACCAACGATTGCTGGAACACCAAGTTCACGTGCAATAATTGCAGCATGACATGTACGACCACCACGATTCGTCACGATGGCAGCAGCACGTTTCATGACTGGTTCCCAATCTGGGTCAGTCATGTCAGAGACAAGAACGTCACCTGGTTGTACTTTGTCCATTTCTTTAATTGACGTTACGATGCGAACTTTACCAGAACCGATACGTTGACCAATTGAACGACCTTCACAAACAACAGTACCTTTTTGTTTAAGTAGGTAGCGTTCCATTGTGCCGACATTTTCACGGCTTTTTACTGTTTCTGGACGTGCTTGAACGATATAAATTTGATCATCGTCGCCATCTTTCGCCCATTCGATGTCCATTGGTGAACCGTAATGGTTTTCAATGATCAACGCTTGTTTAGCAAGTTCTTGAAGCTCATGATCATTCAGTGCGAATTGTTGACGATCTTGTTTTTCAACGTCTACAACAACAACTGATTTACCTGTAGAGCCTTCTTCACCATAAATCATTTTTTGGTGTTTAGAGCCAAGATTACGACGTAGGATTGAATGTTTCCCTGCGTTTAATAATGGTTTAGAAAGGTAGAATTCGTCAGGGTTTACCGCGCCCTGAACAACCATTTCACCCAAACCATAAGATGCAGTGATAAATACAACATCACGGAAACCAGACTCTGTATCTAGTGTAAACATTACACCCGCAGCACCTGTCTCAGAACGTACCATGCGTTGAATACCAGCAGATAAGGCTACAACTTCATGTTTAAAATTTTGATGTACGCGATATGCAATTGCACGGTCATTATAAAGTGAAGCAAAAACTTCTTTAATTGCGATCAATACATTGTCGATGCCGCGAATGTTTAAGAAAGTTTCTTGCTGACCCGCAAAAGAAGCATCTGGTAAGTCTTCTGCAGTTGCAGATGAACGAACGGCAACCGCGATTTCAGGGTTGCCGTTAGAAAGGTCTGCAAATGCGTTGCGAACTTCTTTTTCAAGTTCGGCTGTAAGCGGAGTATCGACGATCCATTGGCGAATTTTTGCGCCAGATTCTGCAAGAGCATTGACATCATCAACATTTAAAGTTGATAGCTCTGCCTGAATTTTAGCGTTTAGGCCACTTTGCTCGAGAAATTCACGATAAGCAGCAGCAGTCGTTGCGAAGCCACCTGGCACTGATACACCAGCATTGGATAAGTGGCTGATCATTTCACCTAAAGATGAGTTTTTCCCACCTACAAGTTCAACGTCGTGTTTCCCTAATTTTTCTAGACCAATTACGCGCGCTTCCAATGTTGTTACTCCACTTTTGCAGTATTAATCACTATCTTGCATGAAATTATAACAAATCTACTTAGCATTTTGATTTTACTAAGCGAAAGTTATATAAGATCAGTTTACTATAAAGATTTTATAGCACTTAGACAAATATTTAAGGAGAATTTTAATGTCAGAAGGTAAACAAATTAAGCGTAGTGTATTTTTTGTATCTGATGGTACAGCAATTACTGCTGAAACCCTTGGACACTCACTGTTAGCGCAATTTCCTCATGTTAATTTTGACATTCATATTATTCCTTATATTAGCTCTGAAGAAGCAGCCATGAATGTGGTTGCAGAAATTAATCAACGCGCTGATCGTGATGGGCAGCAACCTTTGGTGTTTGATACTCTTGTAGACCCGTATGTACGCGATATTATTAATACTGCAAATGCGGTAAATCTTGATGTTTTTGAAGGTCTTATTGGTAAGTTGTCTGAGGTTTTAGGTACTCCTCCTACAACTTTAGTCGGGCAAACCCATGCAGTGACCGACTCAGAGTCATATAAAGCCCGTATTGATGCGGTTCATTTTGCGCTAGACAATGATGATGGTGCGCGTACACGTCATTATGATAAAGCAGATTTAATTTTAATTGGTGTGTCGCGTTCAGGCAAAACGCCAACCTCAATTTATTTGTCATTACAGTTTGGTATTCGTGTAGCAAACTATCCACTGACTGAAGAAGACTTGGATGACAATCGTTTGCCTGCTGTATTAAAAGCGCATAAACATAAGTTATTTGGCTTAATGATTGATGCAGAAAGGCTTGTAGCGATTCGTTCTGAACGTAAAGCCAATAGCCGTTATGCAAGTTTCAGTCAGTGTCAGATGGAGCTTCGTGCCGTTGAGGGGATTTATATTTCTGAGGGGATTAAATATTTGAATGTTTCTGAAATGTCGATTGAGGAAATTTCAACACGTGTTCTACAAATGACGGGTTTGAAACGTCGTATAGGTTAATTGTCATTACATTATTCTATAGATATAAGAGTCTTTGTGTAGGCTCTTATTTCATGCCATAAATAACAAAGATAATGGATGAGTTAATATGAAAAAGATATTAAAAATAGCTGGTTTTAGTGTTTTGTCTGTTGGTTTTTTAAGCCATAGCTATGCCAATACCACAACTTTAAGTGCTTTAGAACAACAGATTTATACACAATATGCTGTGCAAGACTTTTATACAGTCAATCAAAAATTCGAAAGTGATGTGGTGAAACTGATTGAAAAAAATGCAGATAGTTATACTTATCGCTTTCCCAAACTTACCGAAAACTTTGGCTTAAGTATTCGCTACACGCCTGATCAATTGCTTAAAACCTATACTTTTGATGTTGGCGGTGGTGGCACTATGGGGACATATTCATCTTATGCACAGTTTAAAAATGCGCCCAAAAAGAAACTTCAAGCGATTGAAACTGGTTTTATTCGAAGTGTTGATCAAATCACGATGTCTGGACAGCCTATTTATTTAATTCAAAGTTACTATAAAGGCGATAGTTGTGTTGGTGCTTATCAAATACAAGCTTATAAACAGCAGAAAAATCAGTTGAATCCAGTATCAATTTTCCAAACCAAAACTAAAAAATTAGATACGATTAGTGTGGATTATAACTGTCAATATGATGCTGAACGTAAAGGGGATTATATTCGTGTTTCGAAGGATTTGAGGTTTATTGATATTAAATTGTTAGATCAAAATACCAAACCAACGGGTAAGTACTTACGCTATCAAAAAAATAACAACAATTATCAATATATCGGCACAGTAAAATAAGTTGATGTAAAAAAGAGGTCAAGATGAATTGACCTCTTTTTTATCTTTAAAATTTTAGTAAGTGCTAATAATGACATCCACTTTATGTTCAGTACCATCCATACTTTGTATTGCCTGATCGGTAATTTTAACGATGGGCCAAGTAATGAGTTTGCAATTTTCACGTTGTAACGCTGAATAATAAGTATCTGATTTTAGAAAAAGTTTATGTTCAGAAGCCGAATTCGGCATTAGCTGTCGTTTTAACCAATTATCTTGAACTTGTGATTCAAGATAACGAATAGCCAATAATGCTTTGATTCGGTTGTTAAATAAACGACGATTTTTAATAATCAAAGGGTGTGAAAGGAGTTTATGTATTCCTTTTTCTGTCTGAGGTAATAAAAAATGTGGCGTGATTTGAAATACTTTAACCAATTTAGCATCATTACAAATTTGCGCAAGATACGTCACAGTCATTTGGTTTGCACCAATAATAGCCACATTTAAACCTGAAAAATCAAATCGTTTGATATCTTCAGCGGCAACGATTTCCCCTTTAAAATTCTGAAAAAAATCGAGTGAGTTTTGAAAGAAACCATCCAATGGATTCTTTTTCTTGTTAACCATTTTCATATCCTTTCTTGTTTTTACTTCATTGCAGTTGGTTCTGCAATTCATTGGTATATCCAAGATAGAACTTTTGGTAAAGATTTTTCTGGAATCTGGTCAGTCATCGTCATCATGGTGTGGATGGAAATGCGAAACTATTTTTGCTTAAAATTGATAATCTTGCGTGTGAAACTGGATGAGCTGATCATAAAAATAAGGCTTGTTCTGAGACAGTAAGCCCTATTTTTAAATGTCATAGAGGATTTGACTAGGATCAAGACGCTGCAAAAAAGATTATGCTTTAACACACCTTAATTTTTTTCATCATCATGTTCTATATTTTCAAAGGATGTTTGTGAATAATGCGGCACACTGGGTGGCTGTGTATGCATTCTAAGATAGTCTAAATCGCGAATATTTTTTTGTACGGCAACTGCACCAAATAAGCTCAGTAAAAAAGCCATGATATAAAAGCCTTTTTCACTCAATTCAAGTGAAGCATTCCATAAACCAATGCTCAGCAGTGCAATGCAGATCACAATGGAAGCCCAACATAGCCCAAAATAAATAGCGGTGACATGAACGCCTTCGAGCTTGTCTCGGATAATTTTTTGCAAGGATACTGCTGCGAATAAACCATATAAAATGAGAATTAAATAATAACCTTTTTCGTTGAGCAGCATGTCTGCATTCCACAAACCGATCATATATGCTGCTGCACCTGCAATTAGAGCAACCCAACTTGCAGCAATAAATGCAGATGTTGGTTTATTAATATATTGATTCATTCTATTTTCCATTTTTGTATTGGATTGTTTTTTATATCACTATTATGCAGAAGCTGAACAGGATCGCAAATGTTGTTTAATCTGAACTGAGTAAAGTTAATAATGATGTAAGGAGCGTTATGGTGATTTGCAATAAAAAAATAGCACCTTAGATAAGTAGTGCCAGTCAGTTAAGGAGTTTTGTAATAAACTCCTTAACTTTTTAATTCTTTACGACGGAGTCTTATATTTTTTAAATCAAATATTTGGAGCTCATCTATTACTTTGGATAAGCCCAAATGAGAAGCCTCAAAATATATTTTGAGTTCGCAAGAAAGGCATCTTGCGGCGCAGTGCGCCTCACCGCAAAACTCGCCAAATATCTTTTATTAATTAATAAATCGCAGAAACTGTACTTTTCCAATCTTGCGGTGTATACACCTCATGCCTTGCGCTGCAAAATAAAGCCGTGCTTTATTTATTGCTCAAGTTGCGGATGACGTTTCCGCGTATCGAATAACATTATGAATTTAAAAAATAAAATGCCAGTCAATTTCTTAACTGACTGGCATTATCTTAGATAGGTGCTATTTTGGCCGTATTAAAGTGATTAAGCATTTTTGATATTCATTAATAATTCAAAGTTTTCAATGCGCTTGTCTGTGTCATAAATATCACAAGTGAAAATAAACTCATCGACATCGTATTTTTCTAACAGCATTTCTAAACCAGCTTTGACCGTGTCGGGTGAACCAACTTGAGCCATGGCATAGAAATTATCGACAGACATTTTTTCTGCGGATGACCATAGTCCATCCATCGTTGCAACAGGGGCTTTAAGTTTTAAACTTTGTCCACGCATTAAGCCAAGTACACGTTGGTATGCGCTAGTGGCTAAATATTCAGCTTCTGCATCTGTTTGGGCGACTACCGTTGGAACGCCCATAGAAATATAGGGTTTGTCTAAATATTCAGAAGGTTCAAAGTTTTCTCTATATAGTTTGATGGCTTGATCCAGCATGCGTGGTGCAAAGTGTGAAGCAAAGGAATAGGGTAGTCCTAGTTTTGCCGCCAATTGGGCACTAAATAAGCTTGAACCTAATAACCAAACTGGCACATGAGTATTTTGTCCCGGTGTGGCAATAATACGTTGCTGTGGAGCAGGTGCTTTAAAATATTGCAGTATTTCCAAAACATCTTGTGGAAATTGATTTTCAGTTTCTTGACGACCACGACGTAAGGCACGCATGGTCACTTGGTCTGTTCCAGGCGCACGTCCAAGACCCAGTTCAACACGGTTAGGATAGAGGGTTGCTAAAGTACCAAATTGTTCTGCAACAACCAGTGGTGCATGATTCGGCAACATAATGCCGCCTGAACCCACTTTTAAAGTTTGAGTATTCGCTAAGATGTAACCCAATAAAACGGCAGTTGCAGAGCTGGCAATACCATCCATATTATGATGTTCTGCAAGCCATAGGCGTTTGTAGCCTAATTCTTCCGCTTTTTGTGCAAGTGCCAAAGCATGATGAAGTGAAAACTGAATGCTTTTATCATCACGAACGGGAGCAAGTTCAAGGATTGAAAAAGGGGTGTCTTTTAATGAGCGCATCTGTTTTCTCAAATATGGAATCTGAGTAGAGCATACGATGCCTGATTGAACTTGTATATCGTTTTTTTTCGATATATATTTTTTCAATATATTCTGTATCTTGATCTGCTTTATAGATGGTTTTTTAGCAGCTATAAAAAAAGAACCCGAAGCTGTAATGTCAGTCTGCTAAGGAGTTTTGTAATAAACTCCTTAAATTTTTAGTTCTTCACAACGGAGTCTTATATTTTTAAATCAAATACTTGGAGCTCATCTATTACTTTGGATAAGCCCAAATGAGAAGCCTCAAAATATATTTTGAGTTCGCAAGAAAGGCATCTTGCGGCGCAGTGCGCCTCACCGCAAAACTCGCCAAATACCTTTTATTGATTAATAAATCGCAGAAACCTTACTTTTTTAAAATAGTCTTGCCTCGAACAATTGCGAATGACGTTTCCTCGTATCGAATAACATCATGAATTTAAAATAAAAAAGCCAGTCAATTTCTGAACTGACAGGCTTTAACCTAAAGGTGCTTTAAATTGAATCTTTAGCCATTAACGATGGTTTTTATAGTGTCCGCGATGGCGACCATTATCGTGTCTGTAATTACGATCATTGTAGCTGTATTTGCTGTTGCGATAGCCATTGTTGTTATAACGGTCGCGGTCATTACGATCTTCATCATAGCGGCGGTCTTCACTGACTTTTTTACCCAGTACAGAACCACCCGCAGCGCCTAGCGCTGAACCAACATAGCCGCCAGTTGTACCAGCAACATTTTTACCGACAGTATAGCCACCCACACCACCTAAACCACCACCGATTGCAGCACCTGTACGGTTACGACGATCACTTGAGATCGCAGCGCCACCAGCCCCACCAATTGCAGAACCAATCATTGCCCCAGTGTTGCCACCCATTTGTTTACCAAGCGCAGTACCGACCACACTGCCTAAAGCAGACGTCGCTGCTACACGTGTAGAACTATCAGCATAGGTTGTTGTTGCTGTTACTGCTGATGTTGCAACTACAGCGGCAAGAATTATTGAATTAAATTTCATGGCAAACTCCTTTTTGAAGCTTTCGTTATATCTTGAGTCTAATGTAGTCAAAGATTTGGAAATGAAGATGAACAGCGTGTTAATCGTTTGTATTCTTTATCTACTCAATTTATTCATGATTGGGGCGAGATGGAGAGGAATAGGCTGTTTATGCTGTAAAAAACATCAATTCAAGGTCGTGCGGGGAAATTGAGGGTTTAAAAAACAAATATATTCACTTTTTTGATTTATGACCGCAGATGACTTTTAAATCAAGATTTGGAACGGGTTGGATTCTTTGCTTTAGCCGAAAGGGGGGTATCGTATCCAGCACAGAATTTATCAAAAGATTTTTATTGCAGTTTTAGTGGCAGAAATTTTATTTTTCCAAGTGATTTTATGGAGAGTTGTGATGGGTGGCAGTTTGGTGAAAACACATTAAATAGCATTTAAAAAAATGCCAGTCAGTTTTTGAACTGACTGGCATTTTTTAGAATAAGGAATTTTATTATTCAGTTAGCTAATGATAACTTAGCGATGGTTACGACGGTATTTTTTAGATTTCTTTTTATAAGAGCGTTGGTCAGCATGACGGTCTTGTGATACTTTTTTACCGAGTACAGAGCCACCCGCAGCACCTAAAGCTGAACCCACATAGCCACCAGTTGTACCACCTACGCTTTTACCGACAGTATAACCACCGACACCACCTAAACCACCACCGATAGCAGCGCCAGTACGGTCACGTTTGTTTGCTGACACCGCAGCACCACCCGCACCACCAATAGCAGAACCAATCATCGCGCCAGTGTTGCCACCCATGCTTTTACCAATAGCCGTACCTGCTACACTACCTAATGCAGACGTTGCTGCTACGCGAGTTGTATTATCAGCATGAGCATTCACTGCCATCATTGAGGTTGCTGCTAATGTTGCGCTTAATAATAATGCATTAAGTTTCATAGTTAACTCCATGTCCAAAAAGCGGACCATTGTAATTGCTTTCGATGGCGGTAAATGTAACAAAAATATTTGGTGAAATATGGAGATGACGAAGCAGAGTTATGTGGTTTAGTGTCTGCTTTGTATTAGTTTTATTAAAAATGTGTAGAAAAGCCCGCCAAAGATACATTTGCAATTGAAATATGAATAAACCTAGGAGTGATTTAAATCACATTTTCAAAAATGTTCTTTTTTAATAAGAGGATTTGTCGCAACAATATCTATGTCATTTACACCCTAGAATCGTTACACTAAGCACAATTTTTTTGAGCTGATTTATGTCATGTAAGGCATAGAGATAGCCATTGTCTTGAGATATTTTACACAATGAAAGAGTCGTTACGTTTACGATTAGATCAACTTTCTGACCGTCATGAAGAATTAAACGCATTGCTTGCGGATATAGAAGTCATTTCTGACAACAAGCGTTTTCGTCAACTTTCGCGTGAGCATAATGACTTAACAGAAATCACCGAAGTTTGGAGAAAGTATACCCAAGCAGAAAAAGATATTGAAACTGCTGAAGCGATGCTCTCTGATCCTGATTTCAAAGAAATGGCGCAAGAAGAGATTAAGGACAATAAAGCCATTATTGCTCAGCTTGAAGCCGATTTAAACATCTTAATGATTCCAAAAGATCCAAATGATGCGAATTCTGCCTATTTGGAAATTCGTGCTGGAACGGGTGGTGATGAAGCAGCGATCTTCTCTGGGGATTTGTATCGTATGTACAGTAAATACGCTGAAACTCAAGGTTGGCGTCTTGAAGTACTGTCTGAAAATGAAGGTGAGCATGGTGGCTATAAAGAAGTCATTTGCCTGATTAATGGCGATGGTGTTTACGGTCGTTTGAAATTTGAAAGTGGTGCGCATCGTGTACAACGTGTTCCTGCGACTGAATCGCAAGGGCGTGTTCATACTTCTGCATGTACCGTAGCGATTTTACCTGAAGTTGATGTCGATACTTCGGTGGAAATCAATTCATCTGAATTACGTATTGATACTTACCGTGCTTCGGGTGCGGGTGGTCAGCATATTAACAAAACCGACTCTGCTGTTCGTATTACCCATTTACCAACGGGTACGGTGGTGGAATGTCAGGATGAGCGTTCGCAGCATAAGAACAAAGCCAAAGCGATGGCACTTTTGGTGTCACGTTTAGAAAATGCTAAACGTGCGGCAGCTGATGCGGCAACGTCTGAAATGCGCCGAGACTTAGTGGGTTCAGGTGACCGTTCAGAACGTATTCGTACTTATAACTACCCGCAAGGTCGCATGACTGATCACCGTATTAATTTAACTTTATATAAGTTAGATGCGGTGATGGAAGGTGATTTAACAGAGTTATTGGATAGTTTACATCGTGAATATCAAGCAGATCAGTTAGCAATGCTTGCACAGCAGAATGGTGGTTAATGAATATTGCACAGGCATTAGCCTTACGTGGTGAATCGGAAAGTTACGAACGCCAAGAAAATGCATGGTTGCTTGAACATATTACCAAAATTGATTCTTTTGATTTGGTTATGAAAAAAGCCCAAGCGTTAACGGCAGAGCAAGAGCAAGCCTATGTTGCGGCATTGGCACGAATTGAAGCTGGCGAACCTTTGGCTTATGTGACGGGTTCACAACCATTTTGGACTTTAGATTTAAAAGTAACCAAAGATACTTTAGTGCCAAGACCAGATACTGAAGTTTTGGTGGAAACTGTTTTACATTTAGAGCTACCTGAAGATGCTCGAATTGTAGATTTAGGCACAGGTACAGGTGCAATTGCTTTATCACTTGCCAGTGAACGTCCAGATTGGGCTATCACTGCAACTGATATTCATCAGCCAACGTTAGATGTTGCGCAGTTTAATGCAGATAAACATGATTTACCTCAAGTTAAATTTGCTTTAGGCAGTTGGTTTAAAGCTTTAGAGCGTAATCAATTCTTTGATGTAATTGTATCGAATCCGCCTTATATTGATCCAAATGATAAGCACATGAAGGATTTAGCAACTGAGCCAAAACGAGCTTTAGTCGCAGCGAATAATGGTCTAGCTGATATTGAATTTATCATTCAAAATGGTAAAAAATGGTTGACTGCTAACGGTTGGATTGCGCTTGAGCATGGTTATAATCAAGGTGGTGTGGTCTATCAACTGTTTAAGAAATATGGTTATAAAGATATTCAAACCATTAAAGATTACAGCGGTAATAATCGCGTAACAATCGGTTGTTCAAAATAGCTGAAAAAGAAAGAGATTTAAAAAAAGCGCATTAAGCGCTTTTTTTTTGCTTATTTATTATGGAGTTTAATCATTATTTTTCGATTTTTGATTAAAAAAGGAGTAGCCTCACTTTCTTTAAATGTAATTATTTTGTAATTACATTGTGTGTTTTAAGTGTTTGCAATTATCTTCAGGTAAGACAAAGAATAAGTTATTGCAATCAGCATTAGTTTAAGTAAAGTGATCAGCATAAATCGCCTAGCGTACAATATAGAGCATAAGGAGCTTTATTATAAATTTCGATCAAAATAAATTATTCAATAATGATTTACCCATAAAAAAGCGACTCAAAAGAGTCGCTTTTTAAAGCCATTTATAACATCACATTGGATAATCTTGTAGGCAATCGGATACTTCAACTTGCTCTAAAGCATCTGTTTCGAGTGCAAGGCAAAGCGTCACAATTTTCTTCAGATCAGCTAAATATTGTTCATCTTTAAAAGATGCACCTAACTGAAAGGCTTGAATATGGTCGGCACTAATATCAAGTGCTTGTACTACTTCAATGGCATCGACTTCATTAAAAAATGCAGTTACAGCATGATTTAAGTCAAGGTCTGATGCATTTAGAATGCCTTGATTCAGTTGCTCTTCAAATTGTGGAGTAGGAGACTGCAAAGCTTGGGTGAAGTTTTGCACGAGACGTTGATCGAGAACATCAATCATTTTAAGCATGACAGAACCTTTAATTTAAGGTGGTTTTACAGGAGAAGAACAGCAGGTTAAGCATAAAATATGCTTTTAAATTGAGTGAAAAATAACCTATTTGGGGGCTTTATGCAAACATCTTCCGATGAATGAAAAATTGAGTTTTTAAGCGTATGAAAACCTTGAAATTATTTAATAATAGGGTCTGTTGATACTTCATCATGGTAATTAGGTGAGGTATGTACATGGATTGGTATTTATATAAAACTAAGTACTTAGTTGAGAATATAGCTAGATTTTGGTTTTAAGCTACCTTTAAATTAACTCTAAAGATATGAAATAAATATACTTATTTTAATAATTTGGCGGTATGGTTTTTATTTGACCATAGCTGATTCAAACTAGAAAATATCGTGAAATTGCAAGGCGTGATGACAAGCTAAAGCAACATTATTTCCATAACTTTGCTTTAGCTGTGCTTTTTTTTGGGTTGAAATGATGAATGCTTAAGCCACTAATTAAAGTGCTTTTGTCGTAGTTGTTCCAGCCGTAGTTGATATTGCTGCTGCCACGTACTTTCAGGCAAGCTTTGTTTTCGTTGGTTCATTTCTTGGTTTAAAGTCGCAAGCTCCGATTGATAACTTGCCACTTGTTGCTGTTGTTGAGCGACTTGTTGTTCACGTGCAGCCAATTGTGCTGCTTCTTTCGGTGAGAAATAACTGCTAAGCAACTGTTGGGTAATCTTTTGTTGTTGTACAGGGTCGGTGATACCAATTAAAGCCAATTTAAGTGCTTTATCATAACTGCCATTTTGACCATCAATATTTTTGCTTGAATTTTTATATTGTTGTTGCAGTTGTGCAAGTTCACTCAGACGTTGCTGTTGCGTCATCTGCGGTGCTCGATTCAGGAGTTCGCCATAGGCAAACTGATAGCTGGCAAATTCTTTTTCTTCACCAAAGCCGAGCTGTGCTTCTTTTTGACCTAAAATCTGCTCACGTAATTTCCAAATTTCCTGATAACGCTGCTGTGGTGTCATTTGTGTGGACATTATTTTAGCTTGCATTTCTTTTTCATAGAGCGGTAGGCGTTCAAGCAGTTGCTCTAAAGTCTGGGCAAATTGTTGATCAGGATATTCGGCTAATACCTGTTTTAATAATGCCTGACAGTTTGCATCAGGGCAGTTTTGCTGTAACTGGGTCAATAATTGTGTGATATTGCCCGGATTTTTTTGAAAAAATTGAATCATTTGTTTGATCGATTCTTGCTGCTGCATTTTTGACTCGTCATTGTTTGCAGCTGCAAACTTATCTTGCGAACCCATTGGTTGCCCCGTTTTTGTGAGGGACGATGATGAAGTCTGAGTTTGATCCGATGTAGCATATGATGGGCTAAGACCCAACCATATACCAACACCAATCACCAATAAACTCAGCACCAAAGCGATAAGCCCAAAGTGCTTCATTGATATTCCTTATGGGTTGTATTGGAATTGACCCATGACAGGGAAGTGGTCAGATAAATCCCAAGTCATAAATAATGGATCGGCAGCTGAGCGAATAATGCGTACATCGTTGCGTGCTTGCATGGGCTGACGATGATTATTCGATGACACCACATAGTCTAAGTATTCCACTGTAGAACCACCGCTTAGGCCAGCACCCGATAGTTTATTCACACGTGGATCAAAGGTTGATTCTGTATATCCTGTGCTGACTGGAGCAGTCCCATTCAGGTTATTCAACATCTGGGCATAATCTTGCGGCCACAGTAGTTTGTTGACGTTAAAGTCACCTCCCATCAGCACGGCATCAAATGATGGAATATTTTGTTTATCGACCAAAGCACGGATTTGTTTAAATTGTTGTTGGCGTAAGTCACGTGCCGCAGCGGTATCGAACGATGCTGTATGCGTTGAGGTCACATGGTAAGCCTTACCATTTTTCAGAATTTCAGCATAGACCACCCCTTTATCTGCAAAACAGTCAGTGCCTGTACAGTTAGGATAAATTAAGTGATCTGTCTTCACGATAGGGTAGCGACTCGCAACCAGTATGCCGCTGTCATAAATATTAAAGCCTGAGCCCACTGGAATATAAGTTTGATACGGATATTCCTGTGCTAATTTAGCCAACATTGCAGTACGCCCAGAAGCAAAAGCTTCTTGAAATAAAATTGCATCGTAGCCTTTTAAGTTTTGTGGCAGTTGATCTAAACGCTCATCAATTTTACTCGCAACTACAGGAAGCGCATAAATATTATAGGTTAAAACTTTAAATTCATTGGCACTGGCTACAATAGGTTCTGGCACCGTGTTTTGATGAATGGTGTAGTGGAAGTCATCATAGCCGCCCGTGAGTTCAGCTTTAAATGCAGTCTGGGCTGCTTTACCTGCATAGTTGGTGTTGAAGCGCTGAATATTACGATTGTTGAACCACGGTGCAGAAAAATCACTGCCAGAAGCCGAATGTTTAATATCACTGCCAGACCATGTACCTGTCATCGATTGTTTCAGCGTTACACTTGAGCCACCGCCGGTAATCACGGTATCAAAATTATAGGTTTGACCCGACTTTACCCCCGTATAACGATTATAACGCAGGACACGTTTGGTTTCGTAAGGGGCAATTTGGGTGGCTTCTTGTGCCCATTCGCTCCCTTGAACTAAGGTGCGTGTACCGTGATGATTAATATTGACGGATACCATTTCAGGAGTAGTATTAGTCACATAAATGTATGTGTCGGCAATCGCTTGCTGACTGCATAGTAACAATGATAGCCATGCAATATTTGTCATTAAGTTTTTATTAAATTGGGTGCTCATTAGTCCCCTCCATGATGTTTTTATTAAATATTTTGTAAACAATATGACGGGATTACTATGGCACGAAATTTTTTCAAGTCAGTGACAATGTACGACAGCACAATGACTTTCCGACGAATGAAGGTCAAAAAACTGATTTAAATTTAGGGGGCTGTTGACATTTCATCATGGCAACTAGATAAAGCTACCAGCTAGAGCAATAGAACTTTTATAGTGTCACTTTTGTGCTTGAATTTTATTACTTGCTATTTTTTTGCACAAAAAATATCAATAGACCTTAATTTTAGTTCATATCAATAGAAACAGATTACTGTTCCTTATTCTGACGATAGGCACCCGGACTGACACCTGTCCATTTTTTAAAGGCGCGATGAAATGCGCTTGGGTCATGAAAGCTTAATTCATCACTAATATCTTGTAGGGTTTTGTCTGTTTTAGTCAGAAATTCAATGGCTGTGTCACGTCGGATATCATTTTTGAGCTGTTGGTAACTCACGCCTTCACTTTTTAAGCGTCGTTGGATGGTTGCATCCGACATATTTAAACGATGCGCAATTTCATTGAGTTCTAACCATTGCGCTGGTGGAACTTGCATTAAATGTTTACGTATTTGAGAGCTGATTGCATGTGGGTTTTTAAAGCGAACCAAGAGGTTTTGTGGCGTTTGTTGAATGAATTGAGACCACGATTGTTGGTCTTGCTTGATCTGAATGTTTAAATAATTGGCGTCAAATTGAATGTAATTTTCATTGCTATTGTATTGAATATTTTCACAAAAACGAACTTTATAGTCTTGATCATCTAAGGGTGAATCACATTTAAGTTGAATCTGGTTCAGTAAAACCCGTTGCCCGCTTAACCAACACATCAAACCATGAATGAGCATTAAATAAGTGGCGTAACTGAACATTCTTTTAGTTTGTTTTTGTTCATAAATCACAATATAAGCATAGTTTTCTTGTACAAATAATTGACTGATAAAATCATCTAAGACCAGATTTAAAAATTGCAAAATATGTTGAACTGCATGTTTCAGTGTTTCAGCATACATAACGGATTGTGATAACAGTTTAAAACTTCCACGACGCATTGGATGGCTGTCCATACCAAAAAATTCATCGTTCATGGCATCCGCAAGTTCAATCCAGAGTTGTGCGTATTGAGAAACTGAAACACGGGCTTTACTGGACTGCATTAACTCAAGAGGAATGCCCGATTTGAGTAAGATGCTTTGTGTGTTTAAGCCTTGATGCTGCGCAGAACATAATGCTTCATGCACAAGATTGATCGAGATTGTACCTTTGCTATAGTTTAAATCTTGTTCATTCATGTGCTGATATCCATGTTTAGTTCATTTGTCCGATAGTTTGAATTGTCCAAATCCATCATAGATGATGCAATATTTGGAAATTGTACTCAAGCCTGACTACATTTACTCTGCATCTTAAGTCGAGTGTTTATTCAAAGAATTGCTAGGAAAATAAAATGAAAATTCAAGGAAAGGTATTTGTAGTCACGGGCGGTGCATCGGGTTTAGGTGCTGCAACTGCCACGCATTTGGTCGGGCAGGGAGCTAAAGTCATCATGGTGGATATGAATGATGAACTGGGTATGGAAATGCAACAGCGTTTAGGCGAGCACTCTGTTTTTGTGAAATTGGATGTGACCGATGAACATGCGGTAAAAATATTCTTTGAAAATGTTGAGCAGCAATATGGGCAATTGAATGGTTTGGTCAACTGCGCAGGGATTGCACCATCAGCCAAAGTGTTGGGTCGTGATGGCATGCATGATTTTGCTATGTTCCAAAAAGTACTGAATATTAATGTCAGTGGAACTTTTAATATGATTCGTTTCGCTGCAAATTTGATGGCTAAATATGAGTTGAAAGTCGGTGAAGAAGAACGCGGTGTGATTGTAAACACGGCTTCAGTGGCCGCATTTGATGGTCAAATTGGGCAAACTGCTTATGCTGCTTCTAAGGGTGCCGTGGTTGCCATGACTTTGCCTTTAGCACGTGAGTTTGCACGTGAAGCTATTCGTGTGATGACGATTGCACCGGGGATTATGGAAACACCAATGCTGAAAGCAATGCCGCAAAATGTGCAGGATGCTTTGGGGCAAATGGTGCCATTTCCACCACGTTTAGCAAAACCAGAAGAGTTTGCACATTTGGTTGGGCATATTTTTGAAAATGCGTATTTGAATGGTGAAGTGATTCGCTTAGATGGTGCGATTCGTATGCAGCCTAAATAATCTATTTTGATTTGTGATCTTTATATTTGTGGCGGAGTCTTTGCATTATTAAGTAAAGGTTTTATATAACCTTCGGTTCGACCTACTTTTCTTTCGGGAAAAGTAGGCAAAACCATCTCCATTCGCAAAACCTGTTTAATTGAATTTACAGTCCACTTCTTCGCAGAAACATTATCTTTTTAGAAGTGTTTCAGGTTGCGAATGGGATTGTCGTGTATCAAATATTTTTTAAATTTTAATAAATGTCGAATTTAACAACCTGAACATAAAAGGGATATTCAATGCTTTTAAATGAAGAACAAAAAATGGTTCAGGACATGCTGCGAAATTATTCGCAAGCTAAACTCAAACCAACTGCGGCAGAACGCGATAAAACCGCAAAATTTCCCGCACAAGAACTAAAAGAACTGGGTGAGTTGGGTGCTTTAGGCATGACTGTGTCTGAACAATGGGGCGGTGCGGGACTAGATTATGTTTCCCTTGTGGTGGCACTAGAAGAAATTGCCGCAGGTGATGGTGCTATTTCCACCATTGTTAGCGTTCAAAACTCACTTCCATGTGGCATTACTCAGCGTTATGGTACAGAAGATCAGAAACAAAAATATTTGACCAAATTAGCAACAGGTGAATGGTTGGGCTGCTTTTGTTTAACAGAGCCTCAGGCTGGATCCGATGCAGGTGCACTTGAATGCAAGGCCGAACGTGATGGCGACTTTTGGGTATTAAATGGCACGAAGCAATTTATTACCACAGGTAAACATGCTCAAGTTGCAATTGTATTTGCGGTGACAGACAAAGCCGCAGGGAAAAAAGGTATTTCCTGTTTTTTAGTGCCCACCGAAACAGAAGGTTATATTGTTTCTCGTCTTGAAGAAAAAATGGGACAACATTGTTCAGATACGGCAACCATCATTTTTGATCACTGCCGAATTCCTGCCGAAAATTTATTGGGTCAAGAAGGTGAAGGCTACAAAATTGCGTTATCTAACTTGGAATCTGGTCGTATTGGCATTGCAGCTCAATCTGTAGGAATGGCACGTGCGGCATTGGATGCAGCAGTGGAATATGCCAATCAACGTACAGCTTTTGGGGTGGAAATTGTTCAGCATCAGGCAGTGGCATTTCGCCTTGCCGATATGGCAACCCAAATTGAAGCGGCACGTCAATTGATTTTCCATGCGGCCACTTTAAAAGATGCAGGCTTCGGGTGTTTAAAAGAAGCCTCAATGGCGAAATTATTTGCATCTGAAATGGCGGAAAGAGTTTGCTCAGATGCCATTCAAATCCATGGTGGTTATGGCTATGTTTCTGATTTTCCAGTCGAACGAATTTACCGCGATGTACGTGTGAGCCAAATTTATGAAGGTGCATCGGACATTCAGCGTCTAGTGATTGCACGTGAAGTGACTAAGCTCTAAATAGGCCAAATTTAAGACTTTAGTAGGTGTTCAAATCCAGCATGTTTTTTGATGGATTCGGAAATTGTAGGATTTCGCCAATCATGTTTATCTAAGTTATGAGTGAAGTAAAAATGCTGAATTTTTTTGGCATTTGAAAATGAAAACAACAATGAAAATGGACAAACAAAGTAACTGCACAAAGTAATTATTTTGTTATAAAAATGGATAAGAGGTTGTCGCTATGAAGACGCTAGAACAAGCATATCAAGAGTTTAATTTTGATCAATTTCTTGCCGAGCAATTGGTGGGTACACCTCAAGCAATCAACGCCTATGTTGAATGTTGTGAGCGCCATCTTGGTTCAAATAAAACCGCCTTAATTTGGGAAGGTAAAAATGGTGAATCGGCTGAGTGGACATTTGAGCAACTGGCAGATGCATCAGGGAAATTAGCCCATTATTTTACTTCGCTGGGCTTAAAAGAAGGTGATTGTATTGCGGGTTTATTACCACGTACACCTGAATTGCTCATTACCATTTTAGCAACTTGGCGAATGGGGGCAATATATCAGCCTTTGTTTACTGCATTTGAGTCTAAAGCGATAGAACATCGTATTAACACCGCTAAAACTCGATTGATTGTAACCAATGAAGAACAACGTCCAAAACTTAATAGTGTTGATGTACCTCATATTTTAACAGTGTATCAACTTGATACCTTAAGTCAGCAAGATGGTGATTTTTGGACAGAACTTACTAAGCAATCTTCAGCATTTGAACCTGTTATGCAAACATTTTCCGATGATTTTTTAATGATGTTTACCTCGGGAACAACGGGTCTGGCTAAATCTGTACCAGTCCCATTAAAGGCCGTATTGGCATTTAAAGGTTATATGGCTTATGCCGTAGATTTGCGTCCTGAGGATTCTTTTTGGAATTTAGCCGATCCAGGTTGGGCATATGGACTATATTACGGTATTACAGGGCCGTTAAGTTTAGGCCATAGCATTATTATGGATGAACGTGCTTTTAGTGTAGATCATGCTGTACAGATTATAAAAAAATACAGAGTGAGCAATTTAACAGGTTCACCTACAGCATTTCGTATGTTCTTTGGCTTTAAAGAAAAATTTGATCCATCTATTAAAGCGCATTTGCGTGTGGTGAGTAGTGCAGGTGAGCCATTAACGCCTGAAGTGATTCATTGGTTTAATCATGACTTAAATGTGAATATTTATGATCAATATGGACAGACTGAATTAGGGATGGTGATTGGCAATCATCATGCCTTAGCACATGAAATTAAAATTGGGTCAGCAGGATTTGCAAATCCAGGACATCGCTTTTGTGTTTTAAATCAGAATAATGAAGAAGTGGAGAAAGGTGGCGTAGGCACACTAGCAATTGATTTTTCACAATCACCATTGGTTTGGTTTAAAGGCTATGATGGAAATAACCGTAAATCCTTTGTGGGTCATTATTATTTAACGGGTGACACAGTTAGATTGAATGAATTAGGTGGTGTTGATTTTATTGGTCGTGCTGACGATGTCATTACAACGTCAGGCTATCGTGTAGGTCCTTTTGATGTAGAAAGTACATTGTTGGAATGTAGTGAAGTGCTTGAATCTGCTGTGATTGGTAAGCCAGATCCAGAACGGACTGAAGTCGTTAAAGCGTTTGTGGTTTTAAAACCTCAATTTTCAGCTTTGGATGCGTTAAGTCATAAATTGCAAGAATATGTACGTTCGCGTTTATCTAAGCATGCTTATCCAAAAGAGATTGAATTTGTAGAAAGTTTGCCTAAAACCTCAAGTGGAAAAATTCAGCGAAATTTACTCAAACAACAGGAAATTGCCAAAATACAAGGGATTCAAAAAGTCGGTTAATTAGATTTTGCCTTTTCTAAGAGCATTTTATTATTGTTAAATTAAAAACCGTTCTTTAGGGCGGTTTTTTTTAAGGGAAATTGTTTTCTAAGCTGCCTATATGGCAGTGAACCAGACAACTTATAAGATTCACCCAATAATTCATTTCTAAGCTGCCTATATGGCAGTGAACGATTTTCTATCTCAGCCGTAGTCACATTTTGATTTCTAAGCTGCCTATATGGCAGTGAACAGACTGTTTTTTTACAGTTTTGATTTTTTCAGTTTCTAAGCTGCCTATATGGCAGTGAACTGATTGCCTTGGGTGGATTCTTCTTTGTTTGTTTTCTAAGCTGCCTATATGGCAGTGAACAGTAAACCGAATCTTCGCCCCAAGAATTTCGAATTTCTAAGCTGCCTATATGGCAGTGAACCAAAGATGAAAAAAAACTAAATTCAGTCCATTTTTCTAAGCTGCCTATATGGCAGTGAACACTTCGAGAACGCACTATCTGAGCCGGGGAAATTTCTAAGCTGCCTATATGGCAGTGAACTTTGTTAGTGTCAAACTCTGGGGTTTGACTATTTTCTAAGCTGCCTATATGGCAGTGAACGTGGCTGAATGTCAGCAAATTCATTCTTTCAACTTTCTAAGCTGCCTATATGGCAGTGAACGCAAGCACAGTAATCGTGGTCGGGTTTCCATTTTTCTAAGCTGCCTATATGGCAGTGAACGTGTTCGAAATCCGCTTTCGATTAAAACATCATTTCTAAGCTGCCTATATGGCAGTGAACCGGGGCAATTGGTTTATATTGGTAATTACCATTTCTAAGCTGCCTATATGGCAGTGAACGTAAATATAAAGGACAAAGCTTTAAAATAACAAGGAGTTAATGCTAAAAAATGCAAAATACCCAAAATTTTTTAAAGAATTGTAACTTATTGATTTTATAGGGCTGTTAAAGAGTACTTGAAATATTGGGGTAAAAATGGGTTCTTGTCAAAGACTTCTACAGAACAGAAAGAGGATATCCTTTATAATCTACGCAGGTTATAAATCAGCAAATGCAAGTGGGACAACTTAGTGACTAATCTACTCGACATGGACTTAGAGTTAAATGATGATGAAATGCACCTTTATTCACGCCAAATTCTTCTTGATGGTTGGGATATAGAAGCACAAGAAAAACTCAAACTTGCCAATGTCCTTATAGTGGGTTGTGGTGGCATAGGCTGTACAAGTGCGGAACTATTAGCACGCGCAGGTGTGGGGAAAATCACCTTGATTGATGCCGACACCATTGAAATAAGCAATTTACAACGTCAAATAGCCTATGTAGAAGAAAATATTGGCTTTTACAAATCGGAAATACTCGCAAAACGCTTAAAGCAAATTAATCCACATATTCGCATAGAAAGTTATACCTCTAAACTTGATCAAAACAATGCAGAACAACTCATTTCTACTCAAGACTTAGTTTTAGATGGCTGCGATAATTTCACCACTCGTTATTTGGTGAATCAAACCTGTACGCAATTGAATGTCGCTTTAATTAGTGCATCAGCCATTGGTTTTCAAGGTCAATTGTTTATGGTAGAAGGCGATTCTGCTTGCTATGAATGTTTATTTCCAAAAGAAGAACATGCAAACGAAAGTTTGCGTTGTGCAGATTCAGGCGTACTTGCAACAACACCGAATGTCATGGCAAGTTTACAAGCACATCATGCCTTGCTTTATTTAGGTTTAGCTCAAACCCCATTGAAGCAAAAACTGTTGCTTTGGGACGGCTTAAGCATGAAACAACGCTTACTGGCTTTTGAAAAAGATCCAGATTGTTCAGTTTGTCAGGCAAGATAGTCCTGCAAAAGAATATTTTTTTGCTACACTCACTACAATTTAATTCTACTTAGACATTATGAAAAACAATATCTGGTTAGATGGACTGCGTTCAGTTGCCCGAGTTGGGGAAACAGCTGTCATTGCAGCCAAAGCAGGCATTAAATACGCCACTGAAAAACCAAGTAACGCAAAATTGATGCGCGAAACTTTTGAATCTTTAGGTTCAACCTATATTAAACTTGGGCAGTTTATTGCCAGTACACCATCGTTATTCCCACGTGAATATGTGGAAGAATTTCAAGGTTGTTTAGATCAAACACCATCATTACCATTTAGTTATGTACAAGGTGTTTTAGCCTCTGAATTTGCAGGCAGAAATTTAGATGAAATTTTTGCTTCGATTGAGGAAAAACCTTTAGCTTCAGCATCGATTGCACAAGTTCACGCAGCTAAATTAGTCACTGGTGAAGATGTCGTGATTAAAGTGCAAAAGCCGGGCGTAGAAACTATTCTCTATACCGACTTAAATGTCTTGCATTGGGCAACCAAAGTCTTAGAAAAAGCTGTACCGAAAGTAAAATTTGCATCACTTGCAGATATTGTCGATGAAATTAAAACCCGTATGGTGCGTGAAGTTGATTTTATTGAAGAAGCACAAAATTTAGATGATTTTGTCAATTATTTGAATGTCACTCAAAACAATAAAGCCACTGCACCAAAAGTCTATCATCAATATTCAACGCGCCGTGTGTTGACCATGCAGCGTTTGTATGGTGTACCTTTGACTGATTTTGATGTGGTCAAAAGAGTCTCTAAAGATCCATCTCAGGTTTTAATTACAGCCATGAATACATGGTTTGGTAGCCTGATGATGTGTAATAGTTTCCATGCTGATTTACATGCAGGAAATCTGATGTTACTTGAAGATGGTCGTGTCGGTTTTATCGATTTCGGTATCGTTGGGCAGTTAAATCCAACAGTGTGGACGGCATCGATTGCATTTATGGATGCACTGCAAAGAACGGATTACAACTTGATGGCAGAAAACATGCTGAAAATGGGCATGACGGATAAGAAAATTGATACCCAAGTTTTAGCAGCTGATTTAGAGCGCTTATTTAGTGGGGTATTAATGGCGGATCCACAACAAATATTAAGTTCAAATCCTGCCGATTTAAACGATATTATGATGGATATGGTTGGCGTGGGTGAGCGTCATGGTATTCGCTTCCCACGTGATTTTGCCTTGTTATTTAAGCAAATGTTGTATTTTGATCGCTTTATGCGCATTCTGGCACCGTATACCGATATTTATGCAGACCAACGTTTGCAAATGGTGCAAACACTTGACCCGAATGTGTTGTTAAAAAACTAAGTTGTTTTAAGAAAATCCCCCTAAATCCCCCTTTTTCAAAGAGGGACTTAAAAGCTCCTCCCTTTTTTAAAGGGAGGTTGGGAGGGATTAAAAAAGTCAAAATTTGTTAAGGGTAAAAATGTGGACGCAATTATCATTGAAGGTTTGAAAGTTGAAACAGTGGTTGGCTGTTTCAATTGGGAACGTCAAATTATTCAACCTTTAATGCTGGATATGACGATTCAGACCAATCTAGAGCAAGCATCAAATTCGGATAAATTGGAAGATACGCTGAATTATGCGGAAATTTGCGAAATTTCAGCCACCGTGATTCAAAAAGCACAGCCAGAATTGATCGAACACGCAGCAAAACTGGTGCTAAATGCACTTTTTACTACCTTTCCCGCAGTCGAATCTATTATGATTACGATCAGGAAGCCTGCCATTATCGCGCAAGCAAATTCTGTAGGAATTCGTCTTGAACGCCACCGAAACGATATTCGCCTTAGCTCTGGCGAGTAATTGCAATCCTGAACAACATTTTAAGCAGGCATTTTCCCAGATTGCTGAAATGGGGCAGGTTCAATTCTCTGAAATTTATTTAATTCCATGCCGCGATGCGATTGGGGCAGACTATTGGAATGCCGCTTGTTTGCTTAAGTCTCATTTGCATGTTGATGAAATTCTTCATTTGCTGAAAAATATGGAAGTGGATTCAGGTCGTGTACGTCCTTCCCATTTTATTTCCTTAGATGTAGATTTGATTGCTTGGGGCATGGATTTAAAACACATGCAATTTAATCCGAAAAAATTCCCCTTGGCTTTAGACGTAAAAATTCCAATGCAAGATGTGTGGAAGCATGTGATATTTATATACGATACTGCTATTGATTATCCGATTGTGCATTTAACTCAATTTAATCTTAGTTCGTAGTGGGCGCAAACTGCTTTGCTTGACTATAGGCTTTGATTTTTAGTTTTCTGAATCAGTCAAATCACATTTCTATATAGCGTGATTTTATTGAGATAAATGCAAAAATGGCGCAATCTGTTGGTTGTTTTTTGTTTTTAAGTTATTTAAAAAAGTGTACTTATGGATATAAAGAACAGCAAGATGGCAAAGATAAAACTTTTAGGCATCATGGTCATGTTTTTGACAGGGTGTAGCAGTATGAGTGTAGAACAATGTCATACGGCACAATGGTTTTCTGTTGGCGAAATTGACGGCAGTTCAGGTCAAGTGAGCCGCATTGATCGATATTTTAAGGCCTGTCAAAAAGCGGGTATTCAACCCAATCAACAGCTTTATCAGCAGGGCTATCAACGTGGTTTAAGTTATTATTGTACGGCTGAAAATATATTTGATCAGGCATTAAAAGGCTCAGGGTCGTACAGTGTGTGTCCTTTAGAAAAACGCAGTCAATTAAAGCCCTATTATGATGTGGCACATGATTTTTATGCTGCTAAAAAACAGCAAGATGATTTATTGGATAATTTAGAGCGTTATCGTACAGCGCTCCTTGATGATAAAACTAGCCCCGAAAATCGGGATAAATATCGTAAATTAATTCAAGAATTAAGAATTAAACAAGACAGAGTTGAATTTAATTATTATGAAGCTGATCGTAAATTAGAACGTTTTAAACGCCAAAATAGGTTGTAAATCTTACTTTTATGATTTATTAAAAAGCCCACTAAAATAAAATAAGTAATACTGATTAGTTAAGAGGGTTACAATTAACTCCTTAGCTTTTTAGTTATTCACGACGGAGTCTTATCGTTTTAAATCAAATTTTTGGAGCTCGTTTGTTCTTTTGTTTAGCCAAAAGAACCAAAAGCATCTGTTATCCGCAAAACTCGTCAAATCCCTTTTATTGATCAATTCATCGCAGAAACCTTACTTTTTCAAAGTAGTCTTGCCTCGAACAGTTGCGGATGACGTTTCCGTGTATCGAATAACATCATGAACTTAAAAAATAAAATGCCAGTCAATTTCTTAACTGATCAGCATTACACAATCATATGGGCTTTTATCATGCAAAAAACACTTAAATATAATAACTGGTCTTGGTCATTAGCTTAGAAATTGCAGTCATGGTAATACGTACAGGCGCGGGTAAATCCACACCGCCAGCATTCAGCGCGGTATCTCGATGCTGTAATTCATCTGCATTCATTTGCACTAGAATTTTACGTGAACGATCATCTTGCGCAGGTAGCTGTTTAATATGGTCTTCTAAATGCAAACTCACTTGACGTTCAGTTTCAGCGACAAAACCTAAGCTGTATTTATCACCTGCAATGCCTGCAAGTGCGCCCATACCAAATGAAAGTCCATACCAAACAGGATTGAATAAGCTGGTATGGCTATCGAGTTCTTTTAAGCGGTCTTCACACCAAGCCAAATGATCTTGTTCTTCAACGGCAGCTTGTTCCATTTCATGGCGTACATTGGGCAATTTCGCAGTCAGTGCCTGACCATGATAAAGCGCTTGTGCGCATACTTCACCGCTATGATTGACGCGCATTAAGCCCGCAACATGACGTGCTTCACTCACTGCCAGTTTTGTTTCAACATCACTGCTTGGATTTTCACGATGAGCAGTGGTTGTTCCTGGAACGAGGCTGCGTAGCGCTTGGTCAAATGAATGAATAAATTTGTCGATACCGGTATATTGACGCATAAAATTAATCCTCTAAAGCATTTTGGTGATGTGCAGCAAGCATAGGCTTGAGTTTAAACAAAAGCCATGTTGTGAAAATGGCACTTAAAATAGCAGTAATACTAAAAAGTATTTTAATATCAATCTTGAATATACTTAAGATGATAATGGAAAATACAGCAGAGGATACCATGAATACCGCATTTAAGATGTTATTTGCCGCCACCACACGCGCACGATGTGAACGTGGAGAAAAGGCTTGCATCATGGCGTATAGCGGTACGATATAAAAACCACCACTAATTCCCAGTAATGTCACAGCAAGCATGACATGGTAATAACTTAAGCCTTGGGTAAAGATATCTTTTAAACCCAGCATTTCACCTGTACGTTCGGGAACAAAAGCCAAACTTGCCGCCAAATAAAAAGCAAAAACAGTTAGACCAGTTGCACCAAGAGGCACCATCTTCAAATTCACTTCTGAACCGCCAATTCTGCGACACAATAATGAACCAACACCAATGCCCACAGAGAAAAAGGTTAAAAGTAAACTGACCACATTTTCAGAGGCATGTAAATTTTGTTGTGTCAGTTGTGGAATTTGGGTCAGATACGTTGCACCATAAAACCAATACCAAGAATTGCCCAGTAAAATTAGAAAGACAATCGGCAAGCTTTTGGCATATTTCAAGGTTTGAAAACTGGTTCTAAAAAAATTCCAGTCGATTTTGAGATCAGGTGATGTGACATTTTGCTTTAATACAAAGCGACTCGACAAATAACCCAAAATGGCAATGGTCACTACAGTTAAACTAATCCAAATTAGATTGCCTTGTGACATGGAAATCACTGCACCACCTAAGATCATCCCGATTAAAATTGCCATGGATGTACCCGATTGAAATAATGCATTTCCAGACATCAATTCATTCGGTTTTAAAATTTCAGGCAAAATGGCATATTTAATTGGCCCAAAGAAGGTAGAGTGCGTCCCCATTAAAAATAAAGCCAATAATAACAGCCATAAATGACCTAAAATAAAGCCAGCGGAACCAATCAACATGATCACAATTTCAAGAATTTTAATGCCGCGTACAAGTTGTGAACGTTCGTACTTATCTGCAATTTGTCCAGCTGTCGCAGAGAAAATAAAATAGGGTAAAATAAACAATAAGGCTGCGAGATTATTGAGTGTACTGACATCCGCGCTTTGTTGATTAATCCAACCATAGGTAATGACCAATAACAGCGCTTGTTTATAGACATTGTCATTGAGTGCACCGAAAAATTGAGTAACAAACATCGGTAAAAATCGACGCGTGCCTAAAAGATGTTCATTTTTTTCCATGGTTTCTGGACTTCATTAAGTTTTATTAAGAAATGTGAGCATTTGGTAAAACGCGATAAAAATCATGTATGATGTTTTTAACCTATACTTTAGTGAAAATTCCAATAGATTTTAGCTTGTTAGCAGGCTTTCATTGGGCATTTTCATTATAAATATTATACGAGTTTAGAGTTTTTTATGCTTTCAAAACTGGATTTTAAACAGTCGACTCTTACACGAAGTGTCCATTCCATCATACAGTGGAATGATCAATATACACGATTCTGTTTAAGTCTCTTTTTAAGCTTACTTGCGCAGCAAAGCTTTGCACAAGTAACACAGCCAAATGCAATAAGCACTCAAGCAGAATTTCAACAACAACTCAAGAGTGAAGCTGTTAAGCAAGGTCTGAATAGTACCGAAGAAATAGAAAAAATTGAAAATTTTCAAGCAAAAAAGTCCGAGCCTGATAGCTTACAAATGCTGCAACAACAAGAGCAAGTCGTACAGCCTTTGGATGAATTTAAACCGATTGAATTTGAAGCGCTAGAAGAGCTACCGATAGAACCTGTTAATCAAACGATGGCAGATGAAATTTTTCGTGTAGCAGAGAGTGCTAAAAATGAAGCACAAAAGTATCGTGCAGGGCAAGTTTCTGAGGTTGTGGTTTCTGATGCAACTCAACAAGAGTTAGTTGAAATTAATCATGCACCTGTGAATGTTGATCAGTTAATCACAAGTATTCAAGCAGACAGCCAAATTGTTGTTGAAGCCAATGAATCTGGAACAACGTTACCTGAATTGGGTCCAACTGATGGTGATGAAACAGAAGAGTCCAATTTTTTCAAGCGCTGGTTCTATAAAATACGACCATCAAGTCAATTAAGTGCGACAAAAGTGCAGCGTATTAGCGCGGATATTGTTATTAGCGCGACAGAAAATAATAGTGATGTTTCAAATCAAGCATATACTCAAGCTGTAGAGAATTTAAAAGCCAATATGAAGGGTAAGCTTTCCAGTTTTACCCAAGAATCATTTAGTGATTTTCCTTCAGCATTGCCACAGCTTCGAACATTGTCCAATCAAGCAGCACAGGCTGTTGGCTTTTATAATGCGACATTTAAATTTGAAAAACTCAGTGAAAATCGTGTTCGAGTTAGAGTAACGCCGAATGCACCCGTGCAAATTAAACAACAGAATGTGGAATTTAGTGGCGCGGGTGAAAATCAATCACAGTTCCAAGTCATTCGTGTTTTACCCGATCAAGAAGTGGGTGATGTTTTTAACCATGGTTTATATGAACAGACCAAAACACGTATTACAGATGCAGCAAGCAATAACGGTTTCTTTGATAGTTATTGGCGATTACACGATGTAAAAATTGCTCAACCGCAAGATACTGCAGAGATTAATTTACGTTATGAAACGGGTGAGCGCTATAAATTAGGCGCGGTTGAATTTCGTATGAGTGATCCATCGAAACCCTTTCCAATTGATTTAGATGTCTTGCAAAGTATGGTGTCTTGGCAAGATGGTGCAGATTATGCTTTTTGGCGTGTCAATGGTTTGGCAAATAATTTAACCAACTCACGTTATTTTAATTACACCTTGGTCGATGCAGTACGACCTGATCCAATCGAAAAACCGTTAGAATTAGCACCTGATATTCAAGCTTTGGTCGATCAGCAAAAAATATCAGAAAGTGATGCCAGTATTCAGGATAAAAAGAAGGTTGCTTCGTCCCAAGAAGTTACTCAGTCTGTGGTGAATGAACGCGATTTTGCAGGCACGACCGATGCTCAAAACGAACAGAATTTACGTCAATTACGTGTAGAACAAGAAAACAAAGAAACTGAAGAAGATCGCTTAAAAGCCCAAGCACGTGAAGAAAAGAAAGTTCCTGTCATTGTGACATTGAATGCTGATCGTCTAAATAGTGCCGAAATGGGTGCGGGTTATGGTTCAGATACAGGGGTGCGTTTGCGTGGTCAGTATCGCCGATCTATTGTGAATCGCCGTGGTCATTCATTTGATGCCAACTTGGAATTATCCCAAATTCGTCAGTCTCTGGATGGTCGTTATAATATTCCATATAACCATCCTTTAGATGACTATATTAGTTTAGTCGGTGGGTATGAACGTGAAGAGCGTGAAGGTGTTGCACAAGGCATGGGCTTGATGATTGAGTCTGCCGTTGCGGGTGTGGATCGGGTGATTAAAAACCCACGTGGAAGTTGGCAACAAGCCTTTGGTCTGCGTTATCGTTTAGACCGTATTACTCAAAATGGTTTGGTTGATTTTGATAAAATTCCAGAAGCATTTTTGGTGAATAAAAATGAACAACAACAATCATTGTTGTTTGGTTATGAAGTGTCACGTACCACCAGTGATAAACGGGTTAATCCAAGTAAAGGCTTTAAGCAAACCTATAAAGCAGAAATTGGCAGTGAAACGTTACTGTCCGATGCTGATATGGCCATTGTAAATGCGGGTTGGCGTTTTATCTATTCATTGGGTGAAAATGATAACCATCAGTTTGTAGGGCGCGGTGATTTAGGTTATATCTTTGCACAAGACTTTAGTAAAGTTCCTTACAATTTGCGTTATTTTGCGGGTGGTGATCAAAGTATTCGTGGTTTTGATTATAAAAGTTTAGCCGCTGAGCAAGATGGATTTAAAATTGGTGGACAAGCTTTAGCTGTCGGATCTTTGGAATATAACTATCAATTCAAAGAAGGTTGGCGCGCAGCTATATTTAGTGATGTGGGAAATGCCTATGATCAAGATTTTAGTACGCCAACAGCATATAGTGTTGGTTTAGGGGTTCGTTGGGCATCGTCAATTGGCCCAATTCGTATTGATGTGGCTTCAGGTATTTCCGATGATAGTCACCCAATACGTATCCATTTCTTTATTGGTCCACAACTATAGATTTTAGGTTTTAGAGAGCATTATGGCTGAAGTAGAACAGCAACCAGAAATAGAATTACCTCGACCTAAAAAACGTCGTATTATGAGAAGTGTGTTATTCACATTGCTTATAGTGTTGGTTTTGCTTGTTGCTTCCTTCGCTGTCATGTTCACGACAGATAAAGGCAGTAAATTTTTACTGGATCGTGTTTTACAAAGCCAAAAAATTATTCATTATGAATATGAAGGCGGTAATCTTTTACACGGCATTATTTTAAAAAATATCTTAGTCACGTTAAAACCTGTTGACGTTAAAATTGATCGTGCTGATGTGAGTTTGGGTTGGCGCGCAATCCTTAAAAAAGAAATCCATCTGAATCGTGCTGACGTGCGTAATTTACAAATTATCACCAAGCATCCACCGAGTGATGAACCTTTTAAATTTAGTGAAATTCGTTTACCTTTTGTTTTACGCTTAGATACGGCAGATCTAGACCATCTGGTGATCAAGACCTCATCTGCCAGCGTGAAATTTAATGATATTCATTTAAATAATGCACTTTGGTCAGGTACAGAACTCAAGTTTGAAGATTCCCGTATGGATATGGGATATCTGGCGGTTAAAAATGCAACGGGAGAAATGAAATTTGAAGGAAAATATCCTTTAAATGCTGTTGCTGATTTGAATATTCCATCATTGAATAAAACGCTCAATATTCATGATATCAAAGTTGTAGCGAAAGGTACTTTAGATACCATACAGGCGGGTGTTGCGACAAATACGCCTGATTTATTAACAGGTTGGGCGGTGGTGCATCCCGTACGCAAACATGTTCCGATGTTTGGTGAGTTGCAGTTTAAAAAATATCATTGGCCGTTAATGACTGAGCAAAAGCTGTTTAGTAAAGATGGCGTAGCTAAATTTAATGGTGATATCGAGCGTTTAAATATCGATGTTACAACAGACTTAAGTGGTAAAAATATTCCACAAGGTCAATATAACGGTAGCATGCATACCGATTTGGTTCATCAGCTTGATATTACCAATTTAAATGGTCAGCTCATGAAAGGAGCCGTGAATGTTGCTGGTGTTGTTAGTTGGAAAGACCATGTGACTTGGGATATGACAGGTCGTCTGGACAAGATTAATCCAAAGGACAAACTGATTCCGCTGGTGATTCAAGATTTTCTACCGCCAAGTTTGGATGCAAAAATCGCGTCTAAAGGTCGTTTAGAGAAAGGTATGCATTTAACTGCCTTGGTTGACTTTGATCGTTATGAAACATGGAATTTAAAACTCGATCAAGCTGAGCAAAAAGGCAAAAAGCCAAATCCAATGCTCTTGGATGTTGCTTGGAAAAATATTGATCGCGCCGTACCTTATGTGGGGTGGCTCAGCAGTAAATCAGGCGATGTTAAATTGGCTTTGGTTGAAGGTAAGCAAGATATTCAAGTAGCAACGTCGATTGCTAAACACGATAAAGGTGTCTTGCCTGAAGGTTTATATAAAGCACAGTTAAACCTTAAAAATAATCATTTAAATGTCCCAAGTTTTAGTTATGTGGCAGGTAAAGGCAGTTTAAATGGAAGTGCAAAAGTCGAGTTACCTTCAGATAAGCGTCAATTGAAATGGAATGCCGTTTTAAATGCAAAAGATTTTAATCCGCAAATAGTGGTGGATGCTGCACCCGTCAACTTAATTAATGGACAGGTCAAAGCCAATGGTTTTGCCAAGCCAAATCAACAGATTATTCAGTTAGATGCAATTAATTTAACGGGTCGTTTGGCACAGCAAAATAAGAGTGAAACGGTTCGTTTAACTGGACGTAGTACCGCAGCGATTTTATTTCATGATCAAAAATCAGGTGGTGCTTTTAAAAGCTTTGCAGTGAATTATGATGGTGCACTCAATGCCAGCCAAATTCAAGCCAGTCAGGGTTTGCTAAAATTAAAAGTTTCTGGCATGCCAGAGTTGATTAAAATTGCTGAATTACAGCATTCAGGCGTTGCAGGGAAAATTTTTGCTAGTGGTTTGGTCAATCTTAAAAATGGCATTGGTTGGAATGTAAATGCATCCTTGGTGCGTTTTAAACCACATTATTTTGTCTCAAGTGTGCGCGGTGAATTGTCTGGTAATGTCAAAACACAAGGTGTTTGGTCAGACACATTAAAGCGGATTAATATCGAAAAATTAAATTTAGCAGGTGTGATTAACAATAAACCTGTTCGCGGCACAGGGAATTTGGCGGTTGTGTTAAATGCCAATCAAAAGGGTTTCTTGCCGCAACAATTTGAAGCGAATAATTTGTATTTGGCTTATGCAAAAAATCAAATTCAAGCGACCGGTAATGCGCAAAATTTAAGATTAAAAGTGAATGCGCCAGCTTTGTATGAACTGTATAGCGGACTTCGTGGTCGTGCATATGGTTATTTAAATGTGCAATCGCAACCCAAACTACAAGCAAGTGCCAATTTTGCTGTAGATGATTTTGGTTTCAGTAATTTAGTCAGTATTAAAAAATTACGTATACAAGGTCAATTACCGACTTCAGAACTCACTCCTACGTTACTGACTGCAAAAATGGAAAGTTTACGGAGTGGTTCGCGTGAAATTAGGCAAGGTGAAATTTCACTGGCAGGTACACGCAAAGCACATATATTAAAAGCTCAAGCAGAAAACAGAATTTCTAAATTTTATGTGCAATTGGCTGGTGGTTTTAATGCGCAAAATGATTGGTTGGGGCAAATTCAAAAAGGTGACTTTGACTCGTTCCGTGCACGGTTAGTGCAGCGTCAAAATGCTTCAGTGGTTTACAACTCATCGAAATCAGAATTGTTTGTCGGTGCGCATTGTTGGTCAAGTCAGCAAAGTCAGTTGTGTTTCGATCAGCCGATTCGTGTTGGTAAAACCAAAGGTAATGTGTCTTTTATTACCCAGAATGTCGATTTAAATGATTTTGCTGCATTTATGCCAGAAGGTTTGGCAATTACAGGCAAAGTGAATGGTTATGCAAAAGCAGCATGGGCTCAAGGTGCTAAACCAAAAATTGATGCAAGATTGGTGACACGAAATGGCGTTATTGGCTTGGCAGCAGAAGACCCGCAAGATATTGGTTCTACACTAAGTTACAACGAAATTGCTTTAATTGCGAAAAGTGTATCAGAAGGTTTGCAGCTTCGTTTAGATGTTAAAACACCTGAAATTGGGACAGGTTATGCCAATGTTATTATCGACCCTTATAAAGACAGCAAACCAATGCGTGGTGAAGTTGCCTTCGATCAAGTACAACTCAAAGTTTTTAAACCCTTTATTCAAGATATCCGCTCACTTGCTGGAGTTTTATCTTTTGCAGGAAAAATTTCAGGCACCTTAACTCAGCCGTTATTCAATGGTGAAATGCGCCTTAAAGATGGTGCAATCAGCATGATTTCATTGCCTGTGAACCTAAGTAATATTCAAGTGTATTCTTCGATTCGAGAAGATCATGCCAGTATTAATGGAGCATTTAATAGCGGTCGAGGCGTCGGCTTGTTAACAGGGAATGTGGATTGGAAAAATGATCCACGTATTCAATTGCATTTAAAAGGTCAGAACTTACTTCTTCGTCAAGCACCATTGATCACGGCAGTTGTTACACCTGATTTAACGTTAGATGTCTTACCATTGAGTAAGAAATTAACCTTAAATGGTAAGGTTGAAGTTCCACGTGCCTTAATTTCAATGCCTGAAGCTTCAGCTCCTGTAGTCAATGTTTCATCAGATGTACGTATTGTTCATGAAGGGCAAGACCAGCTTGCAATATTGAAGTCGGCTCGACCATGGGATATTCGTGCAGATCTTATGGTTAATTTAGGTAATCAAGTCATTTTCCAAGGTTTTGATAGCCGGATTCCATTAATTGGACGTTTGTATTTATCGCAACGTGGATTTGAAACTGCAATGCGTGCTAATGGTGCTATTGGTGTAAGCCAGCGGGTGAAAATTGAGGCGTATGGACAAAGCTTAGATTTGAACCGAGCGATTGCACGTTTCAATGGGCCTTTGTACAACCCAACTTTAGATATTGATGCCAATAAGAGTGTGCAAGGCAGTACAGTTGGTGTTCGTGTTACAGGAACTGCAACAAGTCCGAATATTCAGGTCTATAACGATGCGGGTTTATCTGAGCAAGAAGCTTTAAATGCTTTAATTACGGGGCGTATTAATGAAGGCACCAGCGGTATTAGTCAAACAGAGGGTTTTAAATCCGATGTAAATAATACGATTGCTGCTGCTGGGATTAGTATGGGGTTGGGGGGGACGCGTGCCTTAACCAATCAAATTGGTCGTACTTTTGGCTTAAGTGGTTTAGCGCTTGATGCACAGGGAACAGGCGATGATACACAGGTTAGTGTGACGGGTTATCTTACGCCAGATCTCTTTATCCGCTACGGTGTAGGTGTATTTACCCCAGTCAATAAATTGACCTTACGTTATCAAATGAATAAACGTTTATATTTAGAGGCGAGTCAATCTGTGGAACGTGCAATTGACGTTTTCTATAACTGGCGCTTTTAGGTTTTTTGCGCTCGGATCATTTATATATGATAAATACCTTAGATAGGGTACGCCAAATAAGAAATTTTTATGGCTGTTAAGTTGATCTCAAAAATTTGATTCAGCGATCACCGAAGAATATTTAAACTATGCTAAAAGCTTAGGTTATGATTTAAAAAAATTAATTGAAACAAAACAAAAATAAAGAAATACAAGCCATCTTTTGAGGGCTTTTAAAATCTACCTAATTTTGTTTTATTGCTATGATAATCCCTCACTAGGATACTGATTTCAGATCAATGTTTTCACCGAAATAAGACACGACTCACTACCAGCCCCATAATCATGAGTGCTCCGGAACATAAGAATGTTAATTGCATTCCATCAATGATTGCTGAAGCAGTTGCTTGATTAAACTCATTAACACCTACACCGAATGAAAAAATAGCACCCATAACAGAAGCTCCCATAATTAAGCCGATATTGCGAGATAGACTGAGCAATCCTGATACCAGACCTTGTCGCGCTTTGGGAATATCTGCCAAGGTCATCGTATTATTAGCTGCCTGAAAGAGTTGATAACCTAAAGTCAAAACAGTAATAGGTAATAGATAGCCACTTATGCCGATTATTTTTGGTAGGATGGCGAGCATAAAGCTCCCCATAATCAGAAAAATCAATCCTATTGTGATGATATACTGGCTCCCCCAGTGATCAACAAGTCGACCAGATGGAATCCCACTCAAGATAGCAACAATTGGACCAATCGCCATAATCAAACCAACCTGTATTTGATCCAAGCTTAGACCTAGCCCCAGATAAAAAGGACCAACGACGAGTGTGGTCATCATAATGGCGGCAACCAGCAAGTTAACAAGCAGATTTGGCATTATTCTCTGATCTATTTTCCAAGAACCTACTGAAGAAATTGCGATCCTACTGGAATCAATAGGCAGTGTCATCCAAGCCAGAATAATGGTGATACCTGCAAGTACACACTGTAATCCAAAAATGCTTCTCCAACCTAGTGTTGCTATCAGAAGTCCACCTAACACAGGTCCAAGTGCCGTGCCTAGAGCAGATATCGTTCCGAGCATTCCCATTGCTCGTCCCATATGTGATGGACTGACTGTCTGACGTGTAAGTGCCATAGCAAGCGTCATTAAGAACGCCGCACCTATTCCTTGAAATGACCGCGCAGCAACCAATGACCATAAGTTGGGCGCAAAACTACATAATAGTGAAGCAAAACTGAAGATGACTAAACCAACGATCAGCATAGACTTGCATCCGTATCTGTCACCTAATCGTCCAGCGACGACAACCGAAATCGTCAACGATACAAGATATCCAATTACAACTGCCTGTACTTGAAAAAATGGCAATGCAAACATCTCAACAAGTGTTGGTAATGCAATATTGACTATGCTCGTTCCAAGCGATGCCAATAGCATGGATAACGCTAAAGTGATGGTGATTCCTGTTTGTATTTTCTTTGCCAATGTCAATGATTCAGCCTGTTCTGTCATCTTGCTCTCTTGTCAGCAGTTATGTTTAAAGACATACTACTAATTCAAGTTGACTTGAGGTCAAGTATGAAATTTCTTGATATTGGTGAAGTTTCAGCAAAAAGTGGAATTAAGCCTTCGGCACTACGCTATTACGAAGAAATAGGTCTGATTTTCTCAATTTCTCGGCATGGATTACGCAGACAATTTTCGTCTGAAGTTCTGTTGCGGCTAAAGTTAATTTCAATGGGTAAATCGGCTGGCTTTTCACTTAAACAAATTGCTGCAATGTTCGATAGTCGTGGGGCACTCGATCTTTCACCTGTTGTTATTCATCAAAAAGCTGATGAGATTGATCTTCAAATCAATAAACTGGTAGCGCTCCGCGACATACTTCGCCATGTAGGTGACTGTCCTGCACCATCGCATTTGCAATGTCCTAGTTTTAAGCGGCTTGTTGAGATGGCAGTGTCTAGTCCTGAAATAGGTTGACACTTATTTCAAACAAATGCCTGATGAATTTCATCGAGCGTTTTATATTTTAAAGACAGATGTAGTCTGTGCTGATTATAGATTTTTAGTTCAAGATCTAATTTACAGCATCTTTTAGATTTTAATGGTAATAGGCTATTGGGATACAAAACATAAATACTTTGATAACCTTTATCTGCAAGAACAAAGACTCCTGTAGGAATCAAATCTAAGTTCTTTCTAAATAACTAAAAATCATGCACAGCACCGCGACTGGTACATAAACTCAGAATTTTCTAAGTTTTGTAGTGAACGATAGTCTGTACTTTAAAGGTATGAATCTTTTTCTTGCCGCTATAGCTTTTCTTCTGTTTTTTAGGCCTTTGAATTGGAGTTTCTGTTGCATCCACGATCAAAACATTGCAGTCAATACCTTCACCTTTAGGTAAATTCTTCGCTAAATTAAAAAGATTGGACTGAATCAGGCAGTCTTCATGACTTACAACTCTTGAAGCTGTTGGCTCTAAAATACTATAACTTGTAGCAACGTGAAATAGCGTTTGGTATTTCGTCAATAGCTCAGACAGAGAAAATATGATCTTCCAAGCCTAATTTAGGCGGTTTGCCTTTAGTAGAAACATGTTTCTTTAATTGCTCAACCATTAAGTCAAAGGTTGAGCATGAGATGCCTATGTAGCACTTAAATTGAGATTCAGAAAGCTTGTTTGAGTCGATATATTTCATCCGCAGATTATGCAGGAATTCTGCATAATCTGCGGTACACATAATCATCAATAATGTGAGTGTTTTTTTGATTTATGAAAGAAATCTAATAATATTAAGGGAATGAGTGAATAAGTTTATATTAAAATTATTAACGTCCTCTACATATTATGTATCATACTTAGAAGGAAATTCTATAATCAAAAAAATTAAATGAGGATATATACAGTTATCTTCAAGGATTTTCATAATAAAATTATTGGTGTTATTCATAAGTATCGAACCAAAATGAATTCAGTCTAATTGACCATTTTTACGCATGTCGTTCGTTCCACTTTACACCTCAACCAATAAATCGTTTAATCCACACATTGTGAAATGATTTAAGAAGTTGATGTAACGAGATGGCTAAACAAAGTAGATTTTTTTGTATCGGTGGATTTCTAAACGGTACAGCTATTAAAGACCAAGGTGATAGTTTTGAGTGTGTTGAAAAGTCAAAAAAAGTGACTTATCGAAAACTTGAAATTTTTCATCCAGATTCGTGGGATCATGACTACTATGTTTGTGAAACAACGACAGACAAACAAGCTAAAAATTGGGTCTATGATATCGAATAGATGCAATTTTTTATTGAGTAAATATATTTTTAAAAACGATTATTAATGCGATTGGAATTCAAATGACCATCGCATTTTGGGGTTAATCATTTATTTAAGATCATTGCATCTAGAAAAGGGTTGGCGTTGTCGTGAACCTATTTTTTCATGTCTGTTGTAAAAAAGCAGACAATAAAAAACCCCATGGTTAGGGGTTAGTCGTATATAAGTCAAGCTTATATACTGTAAGAGGCTCATCTCAAACTAAGTGTATTAAAACACAAATTCAGATTTTTTTCAGCAAAGAATTCTAAACATCTTCAATTAATATCAAATCCGCAGCATTTACTTTTTCTTTATTTTCAACCAATACGCCAGACTTAAACATGTAATCCAAACAGGAATCAGCATCACGGCAATGCGCATATCTGGTGTCATCCACATAATCACTAAAATACACAGCATGAAAAGCACGCAAATATAATTAGTCAGCGGATAAGCAATACTTGGGAAAATACTCATTTTTTTAAGCTGAAGCATACGTTGCTTAAATTTAAGATGCGTCAGCGAGAGTACCATCCAATTAATCACAATGGCTGAAACTACAAGACTCATCAATAGCTTAAAGGCTTTTTCAGGGAACATGTAGTTTAAAATGACACAGATCAGCGTGACAACCGCAGAGGTTAAAATCGCGGTGTAGGGAATACCACGTTGATTAATTTTGCTTAAAAATTTTGGTGCATTACCTTGTTCAGATAAACCTAGCAACATACGGCTAGTACCATAACTGGTGCCGTTATAGACTGAGATTGCTGCGGTTAAAACCACAAAATTAAGAATAGTTGCAACCGATTGACTGCCTAAAGAATCGAAAATTAAAACAAAAGGACTACCACCTTCTGCAATTTGGTTCCAAGGATATAAAGACAATAAGATAAAAATCGTGCAAATATAGAATAATAAAACCCGATATACGATTTGATTGACTGCTTTAGGAATGGTTTTGGTTGGATCTTTGGCTTCGGCTGCGGTAATGCCGACCAGTTCAATGCCACCAAAGGAAAACATGATAATCGCCATTGCCATGACTAAACCAGAAATACCATTTGGGAAAAAGCCACCGAGTGCCCAAAGATTAGATACAGAGGCAGTTTCACCGGCATGACCACTAGCCAGTAAATAAGCACCAAAGCTAATCATACCAATAATGGCTAAAATTTTAATCATGGAAAAGAGAAATTCCATTTCACCAAAGACTTTGACATGCATTAAATTAATCATATTGATTAAAATAAAAAAGCCCAGTGCAGAAACCCAAGTTGGAATTTCAGGCCACCAATATTGCACGTATAAGCCAATAGCACTCAGTTCAGCCATACAGACTAAAATATTCAGCATCCAGTAATTCCAGCCTGACATAAAGCCTGCAAATGGGTTCCAATATTTATAGGCAAAAAAACTGAAAGAGCCACTGACAGGTTCTTCCACCACCATTTCGCCCAGTTGGCGCATCATAAAAAATGCAATTAAACCGGCAATGGCATAACCGAGTATGACTGCTGGACCTGCAAGTTGAATGGTTTGGGAAATTCCGAGGAAAAGACCGGTTCCAATTGAACCGCCAAGAGCAATCAATTGAATGTGACGATTACTTAAACCATGCTTGAGTTGGCTTTGTTTGTGCGAAGACATAAATGATCCATTTATGTGGTATAGGAGAGTGAAAAAACAGCGGGGCTGAAAATAGTTGACTAATATAATAAATATTTATCAATTAACAAAATTAAATTTATGAATTAGGGGCTTTTATGCTGAAAAAAATGCGGATAGTTGCAATAAAAAAGCCACCGTTCTTTGAAAGGTGGCTTTTGTTGGAGCTATTTAGACTAAATATGTAGTTGTTTTTCTATGGTTGACCATAAGTTCTGATGTGATTTTTTAAACATCAGCATATGACCAATTGCTTTATGGTCGTAGCTTTTAGGCTTTAACTCGATCATTTGTGTATTTGCATTTGGGTACAAACGTAGTAAATCTTTCACGTTTGTAGCAGTTGCAATTTCGTCATCTGAAGACCAAAGCACGGTAATCGGGCAATCAATTTTAGCGTGATAATCTTCAAATACTGTTTTGCCAATTGCATTCATGACATAACCGGGTTTGCTGCAAAATTGAGCCCACTGCTTAGCCACATCTTTCGGTAGGTTTTCACCCATGCCAATCGCTTGAGTTGGGCCATAGCCTTTGGTTATGCGTGCTAATGGGAAAATAACATTAAACATAAGCGGGGCTAAAAGCTTGGTTTTGCCTTTTAAGCCTTTCACATGTCCTGTGGAGCCAGAAACAGCAATAACTTTAGCAACTTTTTGATAATTTGGAACAATACCTAAAAGCTGACCGCCCGCACTATGACCCAGTAAAATAACCTGATCGGTTTGGGTTTTACATAACAAACTATCTATTGCGGCAGGAATATCAAGCTGCCCCCAATTAACAATACTGGCTTCAGACTTATTTAAAGGACCATGTAGGGAGCGACCAATGCCACGGAAGTCAAAGCTCAAAACATCATAGCCTTGTGTGCTTAGCCACTCCGCAAAAGCTTGATAGAAATGCTGCGTGATTCCAGTTGCAGGACAAACTAAAATGGGGTGATTTTTTTTATGAGAAGTTTGCTTTGCATAAAACCGACCACTGAGGGAATATCCATCTTTACAGCTGATTTCTAATGTTTCAAATGTACTCATATTTAGAACATACGTTAAATTTAACTTAGGACTACTGTAGCGAAGTTCTAAAAAGAAACTTGCATAAAGAATGACTTTAAAGTCAGAATAGCGTTCTAAAAATAAGGATATAAAGCAATAAATATGGAAAATTTAACTCAATCTGTTTCGCTCGCAATTATATTTAGCGGTGTTTTTCTTTGGGTGGGGATGCTCACTGGGGTGTGGAAATATTATCAAATACGTCACTCCGACCAAGCTCGTGCACATTATTATGTCGATATTGCACATAGAAGCAGCTTGCTTTATGCGCCAGCCAGTTTGATTATTGCGGTTTTAGCCTATTTTTCAGTATGGTTTGAAGGGGTTAATTTAATTTTTGTGTTGATCAATCTTTTCTTTTTTAGTTTTTCAATTTTAAGTTATGTGTTGCATGGTTGGTTGAAGGATACCAGTAATCAATTTAAAGTTCCGCATCAAATGGGACGTTGGCAGTTACCCAAATGGATGCTTACCAGTGCGATGATTGCTTTAGTTGTAGGGGAGTTGGGCGCGACAGCAGGGTTGTTACTTGGGGCAATCTTGGGTTTGAGTATATTTTAATTTTAGTTATAAATGTATCAATGATTATTTTTCTTTTTTAAGATGGGTGAAAGTTCACCCATCCTCTATTCTTTAGAATTATTTTGTTTCTGCTGACGATACTTCTGATCGGCTACAGCCCAAATATAAAAGGCAATTGAGACAATAAAAGCATACATAAAGAATTCAGGTTTTAAATTGCCTTGAATTAAACCATGCATAATGAGTGTCAGCATTAGAGCAACGGTGGTACTCAAATAGGTGACCATATTCTTATTTGCTTTTAGAGCGTTAATGAAGACTTCCTTATTGAAATGTAATGATAACATCTCCACCCCTCCTGTCATTTTGACATAAACCCTATTGTTTTAGTCAGATTGGTTTCTATTGTTTTACTTGTTATTTACCACTATTTCAATAGCAAATGTCATTATTTTGTAATAAAACTATGCTATGTGGGTAAAATCATATGCTAATTTTATTAAAAATGTAAATACCAAGTATTTATTGAATAAATATAGGTCTACTTTTTTAGTGTAGCAAGCGTTGGATTACTGGCAATATTCAACAATAGTCGAAGAATAAATAGGCAATATTAATGCCAACAAATAGAATAATTTGATTTGAGTATGGCTAGAGCTAGATATGAATGTGTATCTGTGTTGAGGATAAAAGATAGGTCTTTTAAGACAGTCATATGTGTATAGCATACGAAATAGAGTGCTTTAACCAAAAAATGTCTGAGAATGTAAACAATAAAACGCTGTTTGGGTAAAACATGGTGTTTTATTGATCACGACTAAAATCAGGTTTGGGTAAAACTTGATTTTAATGACATTGGTTTTGGTTATTTTTTAACTTTATCAATCACGATAGCAATAATCAGCACAATAGAGGATGGAATAAGCCATGCTAAATTTTGTGCATTTAAAGGTAAATGCTGAACAATTTCAGGTAAATAAGCTTCGAAACCTGCGACCTTAATGCCATCAAGAATACCGAATAAAAATGCAATTGCTGTGACTGGTGCAACAACATGAGTTGGTCGATTGAAAAATTTCCAAAAGAAACTTAGTAAAATAACCACAATTGCTGGTGGGTAAATTGCACTTAACACAGGTACAGACACGGCTATAAGTTTGGTTAAACCCAAGTTTGAAATAATGAAAGAGAAGCCAATTAAAACAAAAACTAAAATTTTATAAGGAATTTTAGTGAGTTCTGAGAAGTATTCTGCACAGGCACAGGTTAAACCAATGGCTGTTACCATACAGGCAAGGAAAATCATACCGGTTAAGAAAAGAGAACCGACATCGCCAAAAGCATGTTGTACATATGCATGCAGGATCACTGCACCATTTGCTGCATTTGGAGCGACTTCATGGCTTCCTAAACCGAGTTTGAACAGACTTAAATAAACTAAGGTTAAACCGACACCTGAAATTAAACTTGCGATCACTGCATATTTGGTCACCAGTTTTTTATCAGTTACACCACGTGAATGAATCGCGTGAATAATGACAATACCAAAGACCAATGCGCCTAAAGTGTCCATGGTTAAATAACCATTCACAAAGCCTTCAGAAACAGGAGCAGCCACATAGTTGTTAATTGCAGGTGGAATGAATCCAGCAGGAATTGCAAATGCGGCTATACCTAATACGGCTAAAGAAATAATCTTTAACGGTGCAAGGAAATGACCCACGGTATCTAACAGTTTATTTGGATATAAAGATACAACAGTCACAATTGCAAAATAAATTGCACTGTAAATGAGCAAGCTGCTACTTGATGTACCAAAATAAGAAGAAAAACCGATTTCATATGAAACCGTTGCTGTACGTGGAGTCGCAAATAAAGGACCAACGGCTAAGTAACACGAGATCGTTAAAACCAGACTTGCGATTTTACCTAAAGGAGAACTTAAGTTTTGAATAGATCCTTCTACTCGTGATAGCGCCATAATGGTGATAACAGGTAGACCAACAGCAGTGATTAAAAAACCAAATGCGGCCAACCATACATGTTCACCGGCTTGTTGAGCCACAATAGGTGGAAAGATAATATTGCCTGCACCAATAAAAAGTGCAAAGGTCATAAAACCTAAGGCAATAATATCTCTTGTACGGAGATTTGTCATGAAAAGGAGATGGATTGACTAAAAGAGGTGATTTTAGAGGATACGAAAGTTTTTTGGTAATTTATTTTATGCTAGGTATGAATTTTATTTATATGAAAATTAATGTAGCTGAACAAATGGCTAAATTTAGGTTGATTTATCATGTTGATTATTGAATAAAAAAATAAAAATATTCTTTGTTTTTAAGAAATTACCGCGCTTTATTTTCTTTGCAACAGCATTTTAAATGTTTGTAAATTAGGCATTAAAAAGCTGAAAATCTAAGTTTAAGTGCTTTATATACAGGGATTAAACAAAAAAATACGAAAAGGTCTATAATCAAAAGCCTTATATATGAGGATGAGACAATGAAGGCTTCCGCTATTACCATTAAAACTGAGCAAGATATCGAAAAACTCCGTATTTCCGGGCGTTTAGCAGCTCAGGTTTTGGAAATGATAGGGGAATATGTCAAGCCTAGTGTAAGTACAGAATACCTAGATGATATTTGTAATGATTTTATTGTGAATACACTCAAAGTGATTCCAGCAAACGTTGGTTATTATGGCTATACCAAAACCACCTGCATTTCTCCGAATGAAGTTGTTTGTCATGGTATTCCATCTGCAACAACTATTTTGCAGGATGGCGATATTATTAATATTGATGTTGCAATTATTAAAGATGGTTATTTTGGTGATACCAGTCGTATGTATTACGTAGGTACAGTTAAACCAGAGGCCAAAAAATTAGTTGAAACAACGTATGAAGCCATGGTTGCAGGAATCCATGCAGTAAAACCAGATGCAACTTTAGGTGACATTGGTTTTGCTATTCAATCTGTGGCGCATCGTGAAGGGTATAGCATTGTCCGTGAATATTGTGGTCACGGTATTGGTCAGGTTTATCATGAGCAACCCAATGTTTTGCATTATGGTCAAGCAGGTCAAGGTCTGAAGCTTAAAAAAGGTATGGTCTTTACTATTGAACCTATGATTAATGCTGGGAAACCCAATGTTAAAGAATTAAAAGATGGTTGGACTGTTGTGACAGCAGATCGTTCTTTAACTGCACAATGGGAACATATGGTTGTTGTCACTGATACTGGTTTTGAACTTTTATCACCATGGCCAGAAGGTACGGGTTCATATCCAGAAATTTAAAATCTGGTGCTTTTGGATGGTAAGTAAGAAATTAATTTTTTTATACTTTAGTATAGTATTGTCTACTTTATACACTTATAAAGTTATTTAAACGATTAGTTTTTAATATAAAATATTGTTTTGTTTAGGTATTTTTTATTTTTAATAGAAGTTTAATATTTTTTAACTATTAGTTTTGATTGTATTTTATTTGTATTATGCGCACAGAGATTCTAGCTGTAGTTTCTTGTTTTTAGTTTATAAGCTTACCCACATCGGGTAAGCTTTTTTTTTGTTAATTTTTACTGATTGCTTTTCTTCGTGCATCTAATTAGTGGGGTGTTGTGGTTTGAAGTGTAATGGCTAAAGTTGATCTATCATTTCAAATATTGAGCCATTACGGTTTTTATTTTAGTCATTTATTGTTTACTGAGTTGTGCAACGAGGTAGTCAATAAAGACACGAACAGCAGGAAGTAGCCCACGACGTGATGGATAAACAGCATGTAAAATGCCATGCGGAGCTTTCCAATTGGGTAGTACGCGGACTAACTCATCACTTTGTACGTAGTCTTGTACGATGGTATCAGGTAGTAGCGCAATCCCACAATTTTGTCTAGCCAATTGGGCGAGCATCATTAAGTCAGAGCCCATGACAATTGGGTTAACCTTGATTTTTTTCTGATGATTATTTTCATCGTGTACCACAATGTGCTGATCTAAATGTTCATCAGCCATACTCAGAATTTGATGTTGGCTCAAATCTTCAGGTTGTTTCAAATCACCAAATTCATTCAGATAAGCTTGGCTGGCAAATAAATGTTGTTCAATGTTTTCAAATTTGCGCAATATTAAACTTGGGTCATCATCTAAATTTGAACGTACACGTAAGGCAACATCAATGCCTTCATTGATGATATCGACACGGCGATTGCTGACAATAAGTTGGATTCTAATTTCAGGATACGTTTTTAGAAATTGAGGTAAAATTTTCGCAATTTCATTTTGTGCGATAGATACAGGTAAACTGACTTTAATCACGCCACGAGGTTGGGTACTTAAATGATCCACTAAATCATGCGCAGCTTGGGCGGCATTCATCATCACTTGCGCGTGGCGATAAATATTCATCCCAATTTCAGTCACGGCAAAATGGCGTGAACTGCGCTGAATTAATCGAACGCCCAAATGCTCTTCAAGATTATAAACTCGACGACTTAATTTTGATTTTGGAATATCTGTTGCGCGTTCAGCCGCACTAAATCCGCCGTGTTCAACCACCAATGCAAAGCAATAAAAATCATCAAGATCAGACAGCATTTAAAAATTCCATTTATGCAACAATATTGAAGATTAAAGGTTTATCGTTGCACTTTGTCAATTTTATATTTGTTTAATTTTTCAGGTTTGTATTGTTTATAATCAATAACTTTTATTGTTTAAACATGCGCATATATTTTATTTTTGCAATCCGCACAGCCTGTATTAGATGTTAAAAATTTTGTATCACTATTCAGACAATAAAGCTTATTTTTCAGCATACTGCTTAGATTCAAAACATTGAATAGCAGTTGATGGGACTCAACTGGCTTTGTTAAAGCTAAAAAAGCCACTTGGATTGTTCTAGAAGGGGTGAAAACTATCCGTTTCATGATCTAATTTACATTAAAACTTTATGCCGAATTTTTGAGAAACTGAGCAATTTCATGAGCAAATTTGATCGGTTCACTGATGAGTGGTGTATGCCCAGACTTTTTAAAGATCACTTGTTTTGAGTTTTTCACACTATTGGCAATGATTTTTTGCCCTGTTGATGGGTAAAGCCTCGATTTTTCTCCAATGAAAAAAGTGCTCGGGCAAGAGAGCTGTGTAATGGCATGACGATAGTCTTCATTATGATGTAAATAATTATTTACATACCATGCCAAATAATCCAAACGCTGAATAGGTAAAATAAGGGGCTGCAATTTAGCTTGCTTCAAGGCCAGTTGAAACAGTAAAGGGGTAACCTTATTGCTGGATTGGAGCTGAATAAATACCAGCCAAAGTTCTAATAAGTGTTGTCGAGCTGCTGGATTTAGCTCGGATAGTAGACGTGCAGGTGCATTAAATGCAAGTAAGTCTGATATTTCAGTCAGTAGCTTTTTAAATTCAGGTTGTTGGCGGCTCAATAAGCCATACTGCCACGTGGCATCAACAGAAATTTTCGGTGTTTGATCGATATGTAAATAGCGGTTTAATTGTTCATTTAAATGACCGTATTGCATACCATGCATTGCCGTGGTTGCGCCCATAGAATAAGCAATCACGGAAAATTTATCGAACTGAAGTTGTTCAGTTAAACTGTTGATGTCACGCCAATGGCTAGAAATGGCATCTAATTGCGGAATAGCACAATGATGAGAGCCACCAAAACCACGCCAATCTGGAATAATGAATTTATTTTTTCTGGCTTGGGGATAGAGGAAAGGCAGCCATTGCCAGCTTTGCATGCCTAAACCCGATAAAACTAAAACAGGCTTGCCTTGACCAAATTCACGAACAAAAAGTTGTTCACCATCAGGCATGCGATAATGTGGCATGGTTATGTCCTTATTTTGTTATTTTTCATCAAATACTTTTAACTGGGGAATGATGGTTTCCAACCAGCTAATCCAACCCATTTCTAAATCAATTCCAAGTTGTAGAATCATTTTATGAATAAACTGGGTTCGATCTTGATCATGACGATTGGCAAAATCTTTTGCAAAAATAGTTTGGTAAATTTTTAGGTTTTCTCGGTGCAAAATTAGATGGCGTTCTAATTCAGGGAGGACACTATTGCCTCCCAATTGTGCTTCAGCACGTAGACGCACCATTAACTCTTCACGTAATTGCGCTGGAGGACTCTGTTTGACCATCCAATCGGCCAATTCAGCTCGTCCTAATTGTTCAACCTGATAGGTTTTTTTACGACTATTTGTATTGTGTTCTTCAATGGTTGAAATCCAGTTTTTTTGTTGCATGCCATTGAGTTCACGGTAAATTTGCTGATGTGTTGCATTCCAAAAGAAACCCATAGAACGGTCAAAGCGACGTGCTAAATCAATTCCAGTACTTGGTTTTTCAATTAAGCTCGTTAATAAAACATGGGCTAAAGACATAAACGACTCAGTCAGTAAAAATTTACCAGATCATTATGCAACATGTTGCATAAAAATCAAATCTAGAATATAACTTATGCAACAAGTTGCATTAAATACATTATTAGCTAGCTTACAAAGCACGCCAAGGAGATCATATGTCTAATTACCCTCATTTGTTAGCACCTTTAGATTTAGGCTTTACCACACTCAAAAACCGTGTATTGATGGGATCTATGCACGTGGGATTAGAAGAAGCACCGAGCGGTTATGATCGAATGGCTACTTTTTATGCTGAACGTGCTCAAGGTGGTGTGGGGCTTATTGTCACTGGGGGAATTGCACCGAATGATGCAGGTCTGACATTTGCAGGCGGGGCTAAATTAGACAGCCGTGAAGAAGCTGATAAACACCAAGTGATTACTCAGGCAGTACATGCTGCTGGCGGTAAGATTGCATTACAAATTTTACATACAGGGCGTTATTCTTATCAGCCTGAATTGGTTGCACCTTCTGCTATTCAAGCGCCTATTAATCCGAGTAAACCGCATGCTTTAACATCAGCCGAAGTTAATCAAACCATTGCAGACTTTGCAAACTGTGCCAAATTGGCTCAATACGCAGGTTACGATGGCGTAGAAATTATGGGTTCAGAAGGCTATCTTATTAATGAATTTATTGCAGCACGTACCAACCATCGTGATGATGAGTGGGGCGGTAGCTATGAAAACCGAATTCGTTTCCCGATTGAAATTGTGAAACGTACTCGTGAAGAAGTAGGCGAAAACTTCATTATTATTTATCGTTTATCTATGCTGGATTTGGTTGAAGGCGGTTCAACTTTAGATGAAGTGGTACAACTTGCCAAAGAAATTGAAAAAGCGGGTGCAACCATTATCAACACAGGTGTAGGTTGGCATGAAGCACGAATTCCGACCATTGCCACTAAAGTACCGCGTGCTGCGTTTACCTGGGTAACCGAAAAACTTAAAGGTTTGGTTAACGTGCCACTGATTACATCAAATCGAATTAATACGCCTGAAATGGCAGAGCATGTATTGGCTTCTGGTCATGCTGATATGATTTCTATGGCACGTCCAATGCTTGCGGATGCATTCTTTGTTCAAAAAGCTGAACAAGGGCGTAGTGATGAAATTAATACCTGTATTGGTTGTAACCAAGCTTGTTTAGATCATATTTTCTCAATGAAAATTGCAACCTGTTTAGTCAATCCACGTGCTTGTTATGAAACAGAACTGATTTTTAAAGAATCTGCTGTGGCTAAAAATATCGCCGTGATTGGCGCAGGCCCAGCAGGTCTAAGCTTTGCAACGTATGCAGCAGATCGTGGACATAATGTCACGCTTTATGAAGCTTCCAATCAAATTGGTGGGCAGTTCAATATTGCTAAAACCATTCCGGGTAAAGAAGAATTTTATGAAACCTTACGTTATTTCCAACGTAAAATTGAATTACAACCGAATATTAAATTAGTTTTGAATCATAAAGCGACATATGAAGCATTAAGTCAGTCTGATTTTGATGACATTGTGGTTGCAACGGGTGTTACACCGCGTGATTTAGACATAGATGGCATTGATCATCCGAAAGTACTGACTTATATCGAAGTACTCAAAGAACGTAAGCCTGTTGGTCAACGTGTTGCCATTATTGGTGCTGGCGGTATTGGTTTTGATACGGCAGAGTACTTAAGTCATGAAGGTGAGAGTGCGAGTCTGAATCCTGAGAAGTTTTATAATGAATGGGGTATTGATACCAGCTATGAAAATGTCGGTGGTCTAAAATCAGCAGAATTAGAAAAGTCGAATCGTGAGATTTACTTGCTACAGCGTAAAGCAAGTTCTGTTGGTGCGGGCTTGGGTAAAACGACAGGTTGGATTCACCGTACAGGTTTAAAACATCGTGATGTGAAAATGGTTTCAGGCGCGAGTTATGAAAAAATTGATGATCAAGGTTTACATATTTTAGTGAATGGTCAGCCTACAGTGCTTGAAGTTGATCATGTGGTGATTTGTGCGGGACAAGAGCCATTTACGGCGATGTTTGATCAACTTAAAGCCGATGGGAAAAATGTTCATTTAATTGGTGGCGCTAAAGAAGCCGGTGAACTCGATGCAAAACGTGCTATTCGCCAAGGTGCAGATTTAGCCGCGGTCATTTAACGAAGTAGCGAGGGGGAAATAGAAATATTTCCTCTATTTTTTATGTTGTAAAAATAATGGAAAAGGACTTGAAAATGTCAGTACAACAAACACAAGCATCAATAAAGCGTTGGCATGAAATGCTAGATACAAAAGATATGTCAATTTTGAATGAATTATTGGCTGAAGATGTAGTTTTTTGTTCACCCGTTGCATTTAATCCTTATCCAGGAAAACAAGTGGTTTTCTTTATTTTGACCAATGTGATTCAAGTTTTTGAAAACTTTACATATCACCGTGAATTTTATACAGAAGATGGTTTAAGTGTAGTCCTTGAGTTTTCTGCCAATGTGGGTGAAAAGAAACTAAAGGGGATTGATATGATTCGTTTTAATGAAAATGGTCAAATTGTTGATTTTGAAGTGATGATTCGTCCGAAAAGTGGTTTAGACGCACTTGCAGTTCAAATGGGACAGCGTATGGCTGCCTTTATGCCAAAGGCATAATAGCCTAAGCCTAAGTGTGGTTATCTATAAATGAGTGCTTGCTGTTATTTAAACTGAACTTGCGTTTTAAATTCAGTCATGACAGGCAAGCATTTTAATTTGCTCAATGAAGGTTTAGAAACAATGTGGTCGGTGCTTAAAAGAATTAATCAATTGACGCAAACATGGCTTGATCAAGTGACAGGGGCAGAAGTGCCAACGCTGTATTATGATCCAAATGGTCAGGTTAAACAGTTATTAGATGAGCTACCTCAACTGAAACAAAAGTATCGACCAACACCGTGGTTATCGAACAAACATGCGCATTTGCTGTATTTTGATTTAATTAAGAAACAGACTATTCATTTAAAATACGATGCAATTGAACAATTACACATGTCTGACGGTGGTGTCACCGCAATCGCATGGCATGGTTTACATTTACCTGATACCACACCCACCATTGTATTAATGCATACCATAACGGGTTCACCAGAAAGTATGCGTGAATTGGTGCGTGATTTACATGCATATACAGGTTGGCGTATCGCATTATGTTTGCGCCGTGGGCATGCTAATTTACCGATGCCTGTACCTAAAATGTCTATTTTTGGCTCAACGGATGATTTGCGTGAGCAAATTACGCATATTCAAAATAAATTTCCAAATTCAACTTTATATGCAGTTGGTTCTTCTGCTGGAACAGGTTTATTGGTTCGCTATTTGGGTGAAGAAGGTCAGAAAACACCATTTAAAGCCGCTTTTGCATTGTGTCCAGGCTATGATACAGAGCTTGGATTTAAAAATGTACATCCTTTTTATACCAAGGTGATGACTAAGAAATTGTTCAAAGTTTTTATTTATCCTTATGCAGAGACATGGAAATACACAGTATCATTAGAGCGAGTTTTGGCGACAAAAAGCTTACAAGAATTTCAATCTCACTATTTTGAACTAGCAGGCTATAGTAGTTTTGAGGCTTATAATCAAGCCACAAATCCAATTTTTGTCTTTGAAAATATTAAAATTCCTCTAATGATTTTAAATGCCGAAGATGACCCAGTTTGTGATATTCGTAATTTTGAACCTTATAAAGAAATGATTCAAAAAATGCCCAATATGATGGTGGTGACCACGAAAAAGGGGAGTCATTGCGGTTTTTATGAAGGTTTAAATACACAATCATGGTCAGCACGATTGATATCAGATTACTTAATGACACAACATCAAGTATGAATGACTTAGAGTCACTTTGAATCTGTAGGGTTGAAATATTTTGATGCAAATAATATTAGTAAGACTGATAAGTAATGGGTGATTAAATTTGTATTTCTGTTATACTTACCTCAACAATAAAAATGACATGAAAATGTTATCTTTTAAAATTGATATATAAGTCTTATCTCGTTTGAATTGTCAAAATTAAAGTTGTTATTTCGAAATGCCAATGGTGGTATTTCTATATGTGTTTGAAATTTGGTGTAAATGTTGAATAATATTGAAAATTTAGTAGCAAAATCTGTAAATGGTAGTGAAATTGTTGTCTCGTTGGTGCCTTTAAAAAAAATGCAAAGTACTCGCGATGGGTTTAAATGGGTTGAAGTAGGAAAGAAAGTCTTGCTTCAGTCTGGTGTTGAAATTGATTTGAATCTTGATGGTCGTAGCTTCTATACAGGTGTTAATGAAATGTTTCGATTCACCTCACGTGTGAATTAAACAGTAAATAGTCACTGATCTAAAAACCGTCTTTAAGGCGGTTTTTTTATTACTCATATTACTGTTGGTATAAAATATCAATAGTAATAAATCATATTTTCACAGGACTTTAGTATACAAATATTTCTTTATATTGGTGCAATAATGGGCGTAGCAACGTTTTAGCTCCAGTTGTAAGCAATTTGAATTCGTAGAATTTTTTCTTAGCCATAAATTAAAAGAAATTAATTTTTACATATTTGTATATTTATAAGTGTTTTTTGTCACTTTTTGTCATTTATTGGTAATCAATATCTAGGTATAAATAATGTTCCACTTTAAGAAAAGTGAGTGGTCGATGAAAACTTTAGAATTATTAATAACTTCGTCATCTGCACTTATGATTATGTTTGTAATTTACGCATTTGGGCAAATGTTTAACTAAACAGTAATAAGTTGAATAAAAAAGTGCCTTAAGGTGCTTTTTTTTATTTGTTTCATCTAAAACCAGAGCATGATTAAGTCATTGTAAGGTATTTTTGGTTCAGGTTAGCCTAGCAAGTTGATGTGGATATGTACTTCACTTTTGATCCTGAATAATAACCTTATTTGATACTATCCATAGTTATTGTGATTTTAGTATAATTAATTGATTTTTATAGTATATCTTAAATATAAGCAGCTATCTTATACCCTTTATATTTCAACTATAATAAATAAATCGAGCAAAGCTATCTTCTGACTGAGCTTTTATTTTATAGTAATTCTGTTGCATATCAAGTTTTAAGATTATGATTCAATTAAAATTTATAATTTTCTTAGATGTTATTCTTGATGGCTTAAATTCTATGTTATGTGTTTTAAAACTTGAATTTTCAATCATAAATTATACCTTTATTTTTAAATAATGGTTAAAGAAAATATATACGCTTA